>MNYW01000174.1 GCA_001873295.1 Nitrospirae bacterium CG2_30_70_394
CTACCGCGGCGAGATCGACGGACTCACTCGGATCAGTTGCCATGGACCATCCCGTGCCTGCGCCGCGTGGCCAACCGGCAGGAGACCGGCGACCGCCGGATGCGCCCGGCGTCGTCCAGCGCCGGCGCCACCCTAGTTAGTTTCCGGTACCCCACCCTCACCGCTGCCCGCCGGCGGGGTCGCCTCTGGGGTGTAGCGATAGATCGGGCTCACCGCGTCCGGGGTGGTCGCGGGGCTTGCCTCCGCCTCCCCCTTGCCACGCAGCCGGTCGATCATCCGGCCAAACCAGCCGCGCTTCGCGGGCGGCTCGAACAGGGGCTGCTGCAGCTCCTTCATCTGCTCCTCCTCCGCGGTACTCAAGGTGGCGGCGGGCGGTACGGACGCGGTGGCTGCAGCGGCCGGGGTCTCCAAAATGTTGTGCAGCCGCTCCATCAGCTCATCCCCCTCCGCCGCCGGTGCACCCCCAACCGGCGCCCCACCCACGGCCGGCGCGGGAGCCGTCCCACTGCCGCCCGCCGCGGGCAACGACAAGAGGGAACGCAGCCGCTCGGTAAGGTTCGCCGCCGCGGGCGGTGACGAAGCGGCAGCCGCCGCAACCGGCGCGCCAGTCGTGCCCGCCGGCCCCACCGGAGTCACCCCTTCCACCACCGCGGGCACCTCCCCCTCGGCCACACCGCCCGCCATACCACCCAGCGACCCCTGGCCGTCCACCCCCGGGAACCCCTTCGGGAAGCTCTCCCGCATCATCCCCTTGAACTCCTTGCCGTGGAGCAGGTGGTTGTTACGCGACCGCTCGTCGGTGAACGGGCGCAGCGCCTCAGCCTGCTGGATCACGTGCGGGGTGATGAAGATCAACAGATTGGTCTTCTCGGTGCCCTTGTGGGTGGAGCGGAAGAGGGCGCCAAGGAGGGGGATGTCGCCGAGGAGCGGCACCTTCGACTGGGACGAGGTCGCTTGATTGGAGATGAGGCCGCCGATGACGATCGTGTTGTTGTCCTTCACCACCGCCACCGTGTTGGCGCTCCGCTTCGAGGTGGTGGGCAGACCGATGGTCGAGGAGTCGACCACGTTGGAGACCTCCTGGCTGATCTCCATCCGCACGTACCCTTCCTTGTTGATGTGCGGGGTGATCTTCAGCTTGGTGCCCACGTCGCGGAAGTCGAAGGTGGAGACCACGTTCACCCCCGTACCGGTGGAGGTGCCGGTCTGAAAGGGGATCGTCTGCACCGCGTCGAACTCCGCCTCCTTGTTGTCGACGGTGAGGATCTGCGGGGTGGAGATGATGTTCGCGCCGCTGTTCCCCTTGAGCGCGGTGACCAGGGCACCCAGGCTCGGCAGGGTGACGCCGTTGAACTCGATGGTGTCGCCGAGGAAGCCGATCGCCAGCCCGGTGGGGAGCTTCGGCGGAGCACCCGCGGCGACCGCGGCGATGGCATCCAAGGCGCCGCTGTTGGTGGCATTGCCGATCACCACCCCGTTGCTCCCCTTCTGCGCGAGGGCCCGCCACTCGACGCCAAGGTTGAAGTCCGTCGTCAACCCAACCTCGACGATCAACGCCTCCACAAAGACCTGCAGGGGCTGGATGTCGAGCTCGGCAATCAACGCCTCAAGGGCGGCGTGCTCCTCCGGCGAGGCGGTGACAATGAGGGAGTTGGTGGACGCATCGGAGATGATGGAGGCCTCGTCGCTGAGCACCCCGCCCCCCCGGCCACCCGCTGCCCGGCGCGCGACTGACCGCGCCTCCGCCTGGGCCACTGCGCCTTGGGCCCGTTGCGCATCTGGCGCCGCATGCGCCTTGGCCGACACCACCCCGGCGAGGACGTTGGCAAGCTCCTCCGCCACCGCGTGCTGCAACCGGTAGATGCGCACCCGGCTGTTGTTCTCGGGCGGTGCGATGTCGAGCTGGGTCACCAGTTGCTTCACCTTCTCCAGGTCGTTTTTGGTGGCAAAGACGATGAGGGTGTTGGTGCGATCATCGGCAAAGACCTTCACCTCGGTCTCCGACAGGCCAGTGGTTGGCGCCGCCGCCCCCCGGCGCACCGCCCTCGCCCCCGCCGCCACCTTGGTGGAGCCGCCAAAAACGGACGAGATCTGGCCCGCCAGCTTTTCCGCGGTGGCGTACTTCAAAGGCAGGATCGCGAGCTGCTGCTGGAAACCCGGGGTGTCGATCACCCGAATGATCTTGACGATCCGGTCGATGTTCGACGCCACGTCGGTGAGCAAGATCGTGTTCGCCTCATCGAACGACTCGATGTTGCTCGTCTTGGCGATGAGCGGCTTGATCAGGGGCACCACCCGCGACGCATCGACGTGCTCGAGCTGGATGAGCTGGGTCCGGATGCGATCATCCGTCGGTCCGCCCTCCGTGTCGGCGGTCACCGTCGGCATCCGCTTCTCCCGCGCCACCGCTGCCGGGATGATCTTCACCACCCTTCCTGAGGGGACCGCCGCGAACCCCTTCACCTCGAGGATGGAGAGGAAGATCTCGTACGCCTGGTCGACGGTGACCGGGACCGGCGAGATCACCGTCACCTTCCCCTTCACCGCGTCACTGATGATGAAGTTCTTGTGGACCAGCTGGCTGATGAACTTCACCACCACGTTGATGTCCACATTGTCGAACTCGAGGGTGATCTTCTCCGACCCGTTCGCGACCGGCGCGCTGTTCTCGTCCATCACCGCGGGCGCGGCGGGCGCAGCACTGGCGACGGTAGCGGCGGTGGCGAGCCACCCACCCGCCAGCCCGCAAAGAACGAGGGAGAGGAAACAACAACTCGCCATCGGCCGGCGCAACATCGGGCTCGTGGTCACTGGATCTCGTAGGTAAGGGTCTGGGGGGTGGTCCCGCGGAGGACCTCGATCTTGATCGAGTTCTCGTCCTTGAGCTGCTGATACGCCTGATAGGCGCGGTCGGGATCGCTGATTGGGAGGCCGTTGATCGACTGGATCACATCGCCCCGCTGGAGGCCAAGCTTGTCCACCAGCGACCCAGACCGGATCGACGCCACGCGATAGCCGTTCGGCTGGCGTGCCCCGTCAAAGCTCGGGATGACCCGCAGGTCGCGCATCATGGTGGGAAGGTTCTTCAGCGAGTTGGCCACCGTGCTGCGCTCAAGAAGGTAGGAGTTGGGCGACACCTGCCGCACCCCCTCCCCAGCGGCCCCAGCGGCGCCCTCCGGGGTAGCCGGCGTAGGCGGCAATGGTGGGATCGGGGGCTTGCCGAAGCCCGCCGCCACCCCCGCCGGCGCCTCCTGCATGGAGAGCAACAGCCGTTCACTGCCCCGCCGGAGGACCACCTCCCCACGATGCACCGCCTCCAAGACCACCCCGTCCAACACCTCGTCGCCGACCCGGTAGAGATCCTGCTCGCCTTTCTCGGCGATCACCGCGTAGGCGACTCTGGCCTCTCCCACCACCGTCCCCAGCAGCGTGAGGCCAAGCTCCTTGGCGCTCTTCGCCACCGGCGCGCTGGCCGCGGCGGATGCAGACGGAGAGGTCGCATCCCCCGGCGCGACCTCACGCACCAACGCCCCAAAGAGATTGCGCGCGACCAGCGCCTGATACCCCTGGCGAGCCGCGCGCGGTGCAGCGGGCGGGTGCACCGCCGCGCTCGCCACCGGCGTCGTCGCGGGACCGAGAAGGCGCAGGGTTACCAAGCGGACCGCCAGGTCGCCACACAGCCAGCCCGCCGCCACCACCAACGAGAGGTGGAAGAGGAGGACGGCATGACGCGGTAGGCCCTCGGTGGACAGGATCACGAAAGAGTTCCCAGGCTCACGGGGCGACACCGCCCCCCTGAAGAGATCGACACGCGGGGCCCCGCACCCAACCCCCTCACCCACGAAGGTCGCCAGAAATGAGCCGGGGGAGGGTAGGCAGCGGCCGAAAAGGGTGTCAAACGAAGAGACCCACAATAAAGCGGGCCCCGCCCCCCCTCCAAGGGGAACGGGGCCCGCGACCCACGGTACCGCCCGCGTCGAGCCGCTCGCCCTACTGCACCACCCCCTCGATCACCGCCGGAGGATCGGTCACCACCGGCTTGTCCGCCCAGGTGGAGGAGGGCGTACCGATATCGGCCGCGGTGGGCAGGGCGAGGGCGCCCGTACCCGAAAAGAGGGAGTCGACATTGAGCACGGCGCAGCCACCGCTGCTGTCCTGCTTCATCGACTGCTCGCCCTCGAGCGCTTTCACCACATACTGGTTGCCGTCCACGTCGGTGAGAAGCACACCACTGCTCAGGGTCACCTCCGAGTACCAGCGGTGGGTCTCGGGATCCTCGACCCACGGGAAGCCACCAAAATCGTTCGGGCCCCCGTAGCTGAGGAGATAGGCGGTCCCGGCGTGGCTATTGGGATCGCCGTTTGCCTCGTCCGCCGCATCGAGGGTGTAGTTGAAGCGGATCGGCTGGTCGAACACCACCGGCGTGCCCGCACCATCCACCACCGTCACCTGGTGGTCCCACTGCCCAGAACCGGTGGACCAGCGGAAGGTCTCCGCCAGGGTGTAGATCATCCACGGATCGGTGACGCTACTCGCATCGACCACCATGTCGCCGGTCTGCATCCCCCACTGGATGCCGAGACCGGTGAGGTCGAGGCCATTGAGGGAGACCGCACCGTTGCTGTCGGAGAGGGTGAGCACCCCATTGCTACTCGTCAGGGTGTAGGTGTGCGGCTGGAACGGCTGGCCGCTCATCGGATCGAAGAGCACGTAAAAGAGATCCTGCTCGCTACCCATCGCGTTCACCTCCGTCTGGCTAAGACCACCCTTGAGGCAGCGGTCGTAACAGGTGAGGTCGACACTCGTGGAACTGGCGAAGAGGTCGCCGTCACCCGGCAGGACATTCTCGTTGACGAAGTAGGTCACCTGCCGACTCGCCGCCGCGAGGCTCGTGTCGTGGATGTAGATCACGTTGCCGCCAAGGCCATCGGCCCAGAATCGGCGCTGCTCGCCATTGTTCGTCGGGGTGATCTCCATCGGGGTAGAGAGGGCAGTCACCTGCGGGCCGCGGTCACCCCAGGTCACCGTGCCGGTGATCTCGAAGCCATGCGTCGTGGTGTTCACCTCCACCTGCCAGTCCCGCTGATTAGCGAGTGCGGCGTCGTAGCCCGGATCACTCGGCTGCAGCGGATACTCCATCCAATACCAGAGTTTCTGCCCCGCCAGCCTGTCTAGTGAGGCGGTGTGCGAGGTCTGACGGGCCAGCTTGCCGTCGGAGATGTGGACCGTGTAGCTCGTCCCGGCGCTAGTGCCATTGAAGGTGTCACGCACGATGGTGGTGCCGTCCCCAAGGGTTGAGCCATCGTCCACCCACGGACCCCAGAAGCCGAGGTAGCCGTGCGCCTCACCCCCATCTGACTTGGTGAAGTGGAAGGGAAAACCGCTGTTCATCCGCACCCGCTGGCCATCGGCCAAGTTGTACAGGCCGTAGCGCCACACATGGCTATCGAAATCGACCCGCGACAGGCAGGTGGAACCATCCGCGACGTCGTCGTTGTTGGTGTCCTCCCCACGCAGCAGGTTGGTGGTGTTGAAAGCGACGGCGTAAGAGCCGTACATGTCACCCATCGGTTCGATCCGGTGGACCGAGGTGCGGGCGACACCGCCGCTGCCGGTGGCGTCGTTGAGGACCACGTTGGCCACCGACTCCTCACCCCACGGCAAATCCAGGGTGGGATGGAGCGCCTTGCCAGCCACCTCAACGTGGGTGAACTGGGGCTGATTCTCGGTGTTTTCCACGGTGGAGAGGTTGCCCTTCATCATCTCTACCTCCGTGCCAGACGGGCCACCCATCAGGCCGGCGTCCACAACCCCGAGGTAGTTCATGGAGAAGGCACCGAAGGGCTTGGTGTCACTCACCCCCTCGGTGGCGATGATCTCACCCACGATGTTCTGACCGTCGCCTGGATCGCTGGCGCCCGCCTCACCCGGGACCCAGAACTTCACGATCATCGGCGAAGCCTCGTCCGCGCGGGTGGAGACAACGGTCCAGCGGTTTAGACGAACGACCTCGCTGGAGTTGGTGGACTCGCCCTGCTGTGTGCCACCGCTGCTCTTGTTACCACCCTTGTCGCACACATCCTCATTGACCAGTGCGATGTACGCACCCCCGTTTACCATCTCCGACGCCTGGGTCTGATCCATCAAACAGAGGATCATGTTGACCGTGTCCAGGGGCTGCATGGAGGGGTCGTAGGCGTAGGTCCGGCTCGGGTCGGTGTTGTACTCGGCGGTCGCGGCGAAGCCGGTGGTATCGGCCATCGATGCGGCATGGACCGCGGCGGGGGCGGTCGAATCCACGGCGGTCACCACGTCCATCTTGGTCGGCAACTCGATCCCGGAGACGGTCACCGTGCCACCGCCGGTGGTGGTGTCTGTCGTCGTGTCGGTCGTGGTATCGGTGGTGGTGTCCGTGGTCGTATCGGTCGTGGTGTCGGTGGTCATCGTGGTACTGCTACTACCGCCACCGCCACCACCGCAGGCGGTAAGCCACAGGGCGGCCGTGGCTCCGGCCAAGAGATAACCGAGATTCCTCAACATCGTGTTGCTCCTTGCTGGCGGTTGATGAAGGGTGAAACAGTTGCTACATCCGATCCATCGGGGTGTGGCAAAATTACATTGGCGACCATTATCGACTCCGTTTCAGCAACTCATAACAGAAACATTTCAATATCAATCGTGGCGTATAATCATGAGTATTTTTTTATACCCACACTAAAGACGTTCCCCACACACAACTAATCCATCCACACGGCTAAAGGCCGTCATCTTCCGCACCGGCGTACGTGCGGTTACCGTACGGCTCTCTTTCATCCCCGTGGCCCAGACCCAAGGAGATCCCCATGTCCGCACCCTCCACCGACCCGGCGGTTGCCGCCATCGACCAGTTCATCACCGACCAGGCCATCGACCGCGACCGCGCGGGATGGCGCGAGCGGCTGCCCGCGCCGCCGCAGGTGGCGTGCACCCCCGGCCACCGCTACCTGTGGCAGCTCCAGACAAGCAAGGGCGCGATCACCGTCCGCCTCATGCCCGAGGTGGCGCCCATGCACGTGAGCTCCACCCTCTACCTCACCCGCCTCGGCTTCTACGACGGCCTCGCCTTTCACCGGGTGATCCCTGGCTTCATGGCCCAGGGTGGCTGCCCGCGCGGCACCGGCACCGGTGGACCCGGCTACCAGTACAAGGGCGAGCACGATCCGGCGGTGCGCCACGACCGGCCCGGCCTGCTGTCCATGGCCAACGCCGGCCCCGGGACCGACGGCTCGCAGTTTTTTCTCACCTTCGTCCCCACCGCATGGCTCGACGGCAAGCACACGATCTTCGGCGAGGTGATCGAGGGGGAGGAGGTGCTCCAGGCCCTGGAGCGGTGCGGCACCCCGAACGGCCGGACGACCGAACCCCTCACTCTCAAGCAGGCGACGGTGGTGGTGGAGTAGGCCGCGCCCGGTGCCGGGATCCGCAATGGGGGAGCTCAGCCCAGCAGGCTGGGGCGATCCTCAGACGAGCCCTCGTCCCAAGCGGGCGACCGGGAGGGAGAGAGGAGGAGGCCAACGCGCCGCCGGTGCGCAATCCCGCCAACGCGCCGCCCCCTCCCCACGCGGCGGCGCGTTGGCGACCCGCCGCCTGACTCAACCCACCCAGCGTGGAAGGCGAGCCCGCACCTCACAGGTCCAGGGCCACCTCGACCATCAACCGGTGGCTCGTCGCCTCCTCGCCGCTCACCCCATCGACATCGCCACGGCTCTCGAAGTCGTAGCGCACCGAGTACTGCGCCGCCCCGCGGGTGAACAGAGCGGCGTCGCAGCCGAGGCGCAGGTCCTTCTCTGTACCCGTCGCCCCGACCTTGTTGGTGACCCAATCCGCGTCGGCGCCGAGCGCCACGCCATCGGAAGGAAACCAGTCCACCCGCACGCTCACCGCCTCGGCCTCGCCGCCAAAGGGGTGGCCGAGGAGCTTGCCGCGGTAGGTGTAGCCGCTCTGGTAGGTCCCGTGGCGGTACCAGTAGGGGCCATCGTCTTGCACGTTGGTGAGGTACTCGACGCGCAGATCGACGGGCACCGCCTCCACCACCTCCGGCAGGTACAGCCCCAACACGTGGCCGAACGCGGACATGAACGGGGTGATCCCCAGCAGGTTCGCCTGGTCCTCGCCGCCCCACTCCCAGTAGAGCTGGGCCGGACGGGGCCAGGCGATGCGCCAGCTCAGGTCGATGGCGGCCAGGGAGTTCTCGGTCTCGGCGTCATCCGCCCCTTCGGCGTTGACGCCGGCGAGCACATCCCCCAACCCCTTCTCGAACAGCCCCGGCCGGTCGTAACCACCAAACTGGATCACCCGCGCCAGCCCCACCTCCCAGTTTGGAGTGGGCTTGAAACCCAGGCGCAGGCCGGTGAGCTGGGCCCGGTGGATGACCCGGTCATGCTCCAGCTCGGTCCAGAACCACTCCGCCTGCACCGGGCCGAGGTAGCCCAAGAACCACGGCAGCAGCACCGGCTCCGGATTGGAGAGCTTGATCAGGTCGAGGGGCTCGGCATTGTTGGTCAACAACAACGAGCCCCGCCTCCCCGGCCCCCACCAGAGGTGGTCCCGCCCACCCTCCAGTTCGAGATTCCACAAAACCAGTTTCAGATACGACTCGCGCAGCTCCACCTTCGCGTCCGCCTCATCCACCGCCGGCAACGCCGTCCCCAGGCCGTGGTCGCGCAAGCCCACCGAGTCGCCCGAGCCCCAACGCAGCTCCGGTCGCACGGCCGCGACGATGTGGCTACCGAAGCGCGCATGGGCCTGCCAGTCGAGGCGCGCGTCCAGGCCATCGCTCAGAGAGTCGCCGTGCTGGAGGATTGCCTCCGGCTCACCGGACGAGGCGAACCACCGCACCCCCAACCGCTCCGCCGGCTTGACGTACGAACGCAGCCCCTCCTCGCCTCGCTCGTCGAGCTCGCTAGCGAACTCCTTCTGTAATCGCCGGAGCTGTCGCCGCGACGCGGCCGACAGGCGATCCACGGAGCGCGCGGCCTCCTCCACCAGCCCCGCGATCTCGGCCCGCGTCCACGGCCGCTGCCCCAAAAACGCGCTGTCGATCGCCCCGAGGGCGGCGAGCCGATCGACGGCGCGATACGCCCAGTGATCCAGCCCCACCTCGGGCGACGCCGCGCACCCGCCACGGACTGGCCCCCCAAGGAGCGCCACCGCGACAACCACGCCGACCCAAAACCCCCGCTGAAAAAAAGGCCGCATCCCTCGATTCCCCATTTCGCTGCTGGACCGCGCCGAACCAGAAAGGTTCGCACCTTCGCCGGTGGGTTGAAACCCGCCCGAGAACACCGTCGCCGTCGTTGGCCTGCTCTTGCAGGCGCCGTCGGCCCGGACAACACCTGCATCCACAGGGGCCCGAGCTACGGCCGACCTGGCCAACGGAGATTGCACCCCACGGCGATACCACGCGCAACGGCGCGCAGCCGTTCCCACGCGCGCCGCGCCAGCGCCACGCCACTCCATAGGCACCGCAGCTCGCGCCTTCTTTGGCCCAACGGGCAGGGCGCACCCCACGGGATCGCGCCGCACCGCTCGCGCTGGGCTCAGCGTGGGGATCGTCCAGCAAAGGCGGTCACGCTGGGCTACCCCGTAGGCAGCGTTAGCCTTGCCGACCGCCCTGGCGCCGGCGCCGCGCCCCTCAGTAGGCGCCGCGACCCACCAGCACCGCCGGGATCGTCATGGCCAGGATCTTCAGGTCCAAGGCCAAGGACCAGCGATCGATGTACTCGAGGTCCAGGCGAATGCGTTCCACAAAGGTGGTTTCGCACCGGCCGCTGACCTGCCAGAGACCGGTCAACCCAGGCTTGACCGAGAGACGCCGAAGCTGCCAGTCCTCGAACTTCTCCAGCGCGCATTTCAGTTCAGGCCGAGGCCCAACAAGGCTCATCTCCCCCTTCAGCACGTTGATCAACTGCGGCAGCTCGTCGAGGCTGGTCCGCCGCAGGAAGCGTCCCACCCGGGTCATCCGCGGATCGTTGCGCATCTTGAAGACCGGCCCATCCGCCTCGTTGGCGAAGGCCAACTCCGGTTTCAACTCGTCCGCCC
>MNYW01000172.1 GCA_001873295.1 Nitrospirae bacterium CG2_30_70_394
GCCCGTGCCGGCGAAGTCCCACTCGGTGTCGTGGTATTTGACGTACTCGGTGGTGACGCCATTGGAGCCGTCGGTGTACGCCTCCTGGAACTGCATGGGCGCCATCACGAAGTAGCCGAAGCCGTTGCCGTTCTCTGGCGCGGTCTTGTTCGCCTCACCCCAGACGCTCGCCGGCAGGCCGTCGGTGCCCACCAGGGTCATGTAGCGCATCTTCCACTGGCCGGTCTCACCGCCGTAGGTGCCAAAGATCGGGTAGCGCGGATTGGTCTCGGCACCGACCTTGAAGTAGAGGCCGTCCGTGTCCTTGCCGAGGGAGACGACCTTGCCGGTGGCGAGGGTGACCGCCGTGGGCGTGGCGGTGAAGTCCGCCAGCCCCTTGTTGGCGTTGGTGGTGAGGAGGTACGGCCCGGCGCTATCGGACATGTCCATCAGGCCGCTCGGCTCCGTGAGGCCGGTGGTGTTGTTCACCTTCCGCAGGCCGACGAAGTGGAGGGTGTGCTTCAGGCCAGTCTTCGGGTGGCAGGCGAGACATTCGGACGAGCCGATGTAGGTGGCGGCAGAGGTGGGCTGCTGGGAGATCCTGATGTCCACCGTGGTACCGCCCACCGAGGCGGTGGTCACCTGGCCGCTGGCGATCGTCAGCGCGGTGCGCAGGCCACCCGGGAGGTGGAGGTCGTCGGTGTCGGCGGGGAGGACAATGACGTAGTACTTCTCGTCCGCCGGGCTCGCCGCGAGGGCGTAGGTGCCGTCGTCGGCGGTGGTGGCGAAGGCGCCGTTGGTGTTGGTGCCGGCGATGACCGCCTTGGCAACGTCCTCCTGCGGCTGGATGGAGTCGGCCGACTCCACCTCTTCCGACTTGACGAAGACGACGCGCGCGCCGGCGACCGGCGTGCCGGTGGCATCGGTCACCGTTCCGGAGAGGAGGTCACCGGTCGCCGCGTTGCAGTCGTCGTCGACGCCGTTGCCGGCGATCTCGGTCGCCCCCGGGTTGACGGCGGCATCGGTATCGTCGCAATCGACGCCGGCGTTCGTGCAGCTCGCGTCAACGGTGGTGCCGTAGCCGTCGCCGTCGGCGTCAATACAAGCGGACCCGCCATCACCCCCGCCATCGAACCAGTTGGCGCAGCCGGTGAGGGTGCCGGCGACGAGCAGCGTCCCGGCGGCCACGGCGCCAAGGCGCCATCCTGCGGTGTGGATCTTCATGCTCCATCCTCCATGAGAGGGTTGGGTGAACGGGGCCAGGCGGCCCCTAGGGGGAAGGGAGGCCTCGGACGGGCCGCCCTGGGTGAGGGGGGGTACGCGGTGCACCCCCTCTCTTCGGGGCATGTCGCAGAAACGTAACTCCTTTATGATTAGGCGCCCGTCTCCTCCTGAACAGTGGGGCGAGGGTCATAGAATCGGGGTCGGGCAAAACGGCGCTCACGATCGTGATCATCCCCGCACCCCCTCCGGTTCTCCGCCTGCGCGTCAGGGTCGAAGGGGGCGAGCGCAGTGAAGGGGGCCGGTGATCCCCTGACCCTCTTCCCCCCCTTCGGTAGGCGGTGTTGGCGCGCCAGATTTGCACCGACCCGCAGGACGGGTTGCCGGGGCGTAGCGGCGCTACGTGGAGGCCCCACGGCCGAGGACGCGGTGTAAAGGTGGTGTGGCTGGCACCGCCGTCGCCTACACAACGGTCCGCGCCGTCGCCTACTACACCGTGCGCGAGTACATCGGTTTGGCGCCGTCCGCTTGCTGGCCGAGGTAGGCGTCAAACGGCATCGCCAGGTTGCGGATGAAGACGCGGCCGAGCTCGGTGACCCGGAGGTGGGTCGCGTCGATCTCGATGAGGGCGTCCGCCTGCGGCTCCTTGAGCTTCTCCAGGGCGGCCGCAAAGTAGGTGTCGAAGGCGATGGCGAACTCCTCCTCCACCTTCGCCTTGTCCACCACCAGGTTGACCAGCAGGTCGGAGATCACCCGCTTTCTGAGCTTGTCGTCGGCGGAGAGGCGGATGCCGCGCATGGTCGGCCACTCGCCCGCCTCTACCGTGTGGGTGTAGGCGGAGAGCTTGCGGGTGTTCTGGGCGTAGCAGTCGCCCACCTCGGAGATGGAGGAGACGCCGATGCCGTACAGGTCGGTGTTCGCCTTGGTGGTGTAGCCCATGAAGTTGCGGTGCAGGGTGTGGTCCTCCTGCGCCCGGGAGAGCTCGTCGTCCGGCTTCGCGAAGTGGTCCATGCCGATGTAGCGGTAGCCCGCCGCGGTGAACTGCTCGATGGTGTTGGTGAGGATGGTCACCTTGGCGTCGCCACCGGGGATGTCGTGCTCGTCGAAGCGGCGCTGGAAGGGGCGCATCCACGGCACGTGGGCGTAGTTGAACAACGCGATGCGCGCCGGATCGAGGGAGATGATCTTCTCGACCGTCGGGAGGAAGGACTCCGGCGTCTGCTTCGGCAGGCCGTAGATGAGGTCGACGTTGAGCTCGTTGAAGCCGCGCGCCCGGCAGGCCGCCATGAAGTCGCGGGTGAGCTCGTACGGCTGGATCCGGTTCACCGTCTTTTGCACCTCGGCGTCGAAGTCCTGGATCCCCATGGAGACCCGGTTGAAGCCGTTCGCCTTGAGGACGTCGAGGTGGCCGGTGGAGGTGATACGTGGATCGACCTCCATGGAGAGCTCGGCGTCGGGGGCGAAGGGGAAGCGCGCGCGAAAGCCCGCCAGAAGCCGGTCGAGCTGGTCCGGGCGCATGAAGGTGGGCGAGCCGCCGCCGATGTGCCACTGGACCACCTGGCGGCCTTTGGCCATCAGCGCCTGGTACCACTCCGCCTCGCGGAAGAGGTGGGCGGCGTACGGGTCGGCGTGGTCCGTGTCGCCGCTGATGATGATGTTGCAGCCGCAGTAGAAGCACATCGATTCGCAAAACGGGATGTGCGTGTACAGCGCCAACGGCGGCGGATTCGCCTGCTGGTTGGTGCGCTCGATCTCGGCGCGGAACTCGCGCGCGGCGAACGTCTCGGTCCACTGCGGGGCGGTGGGATAGCTCGTATACCGCGGCCCGGCCTGGTCGTAGCGGACGAGCATCTCATGGGGGACAAAGAGGCGGCTCACGGAGAGCTCCTGAACAGGGGAAAAGAGGCGACGGGCGATCGTACCACGGTCGGTCGAGTACGCCCGGCGCGTGAGTCCGCCCCGCGTTGCAGCTGGTGGTGGTGCCGAAGGGGGGAGTCGAACCCCCACGGGAAACATCCCACTGCCCCCTCAAGACAGCGTGTCTACCAGTTCCACCACTTCGGCACGGAGGCCTTGCGACCCACGGAGGGAGCGGGAGGGTAGGAACCGGTCCGCGTGGGGTCAAGAGCGGCGGCCGGTGGTGGGGGGTCGGCCGGCGGCGGGTGAGCTGACAGGTGCAGGCCGCGGCGGGTAAAAGGGCGTTATGTGGACGCGGCGGTGGATGGTCTTCATTCCCTTGGTGGTCGTGGCGATTCTCTTGCAGTCGTACCACTGGGTGCCCACCTACGCCCGCCAGACCGCGGGCAACCCGGAGCGGCTGGTGCGCTACATCGACGCGGGGATCGGCGACGCGGCAATCCTCAACCCGATCCTCAACGCCGACTCGGCGAGCGCCAACATCGTCGCGCGCTGTTTCGACGGGCTGTTGGATTACGACGAGGAGCTCCACCTGCGCGGCCGCCTGGCCACCGCTTGGCAGATTAGCGAGGAGGCCGCCTTCCCCCTCGCCGATGGCGTCGACGGCGAGCAGGTGGCGCGCCGGGTGCGGGCGCTCCTCGGGGCGGTGGTGACCGCGGTGGCGGTGGAGCCGCCCCGCCAAGGGGTGGTGGAGGTCCGCCTCGCGGAGGGGGCGGCGCCGGTGGCGATCACCGTCGATTCCCCTGCCACCCTGCACCTGGAGCTCAGCGAGGTGGTGGGCGACCTCTTCGACCAGCTCGCCGAGGTGATGGCCACGGCGCGCCTGGCGGAAGGGGCGCGGCGAACACGGATCCGCGCGCCGGCGGGGGTCACGGAGGCGGACCTCGCCCCGCATCTGGACGAGCTGCTGCCCCTGGCGGTGGAGCGGCCGGTGATCGACTTCACGTTGCGCCGCGGGGTGCGTTTCCACGACGGCCAGCCGTTCACCGCCGCCGACGTCCTCTTCACCTATCAGGCGATCATGGATCCGGCGAACGTGTCGCCGCGCACCTCCGACTTCGAGCCGATCGCGGCGGTGGAGGTGGTGGAGCCGTACCGGGTGCGGGTGGTCTACAAGCGGCTCTTCTCGCCGGCGATTACCGCCTGGACCATGGGGATCCTGCCGGAACACCTCCTCAATCGGCAGGCGCTGGCGCAAGAGGCGGCGGCCAAGAGGCTCACCGGTGAGCTTTCGGTCATTTTTTCGAGATCGTCAAGCGCTAGCTGGCAAGAGCGGGCGGCCAAGATGCTCACCGGTGAGCCCCTCGCCCACTTCGGGATGCGCGACGCCGACTTCAACCGCCACCCCATCGGGACCGGCCCCTTTCGCTTCGTCTCTTGGTCGTCGGACGAGGAGATCGTCCTGGCGCGCTTCGACGACTACTGGGAGGGGCCCCCCGAGTACCGCGATTACGTCTACCGGATCCTTCCCGACGTCTTTATCCAAGAGCTGGAGTTTCGTGCCGGCACCATCGACAGCTACGGCGCCGAGCCGCACCAGGTGGCGCGTTACAAGAAGGATGCGCGCTACCAGCCCTTCTCCCGCCTTGGTACCGGTTACACCTACCTCGGCTACAACCTACGCCAGCCAATGTTTCAAGACGTGCGCGTGCGCCGCGCCCTGGGGATGGCGGTGGACGTGGAGCAGATCATCCGCTACCTCCTCTACGGCGAGGGGGAGCAGGTCAGCGGGCCGTATCCGCGCACCACCCCGTGGTACGACCCGGAGGTGGGGTCGCTTCCGTTTGACCCGGCGGCGGCGGGGCGATTGCTCGACGAGGCCGGCTGGCGGGTGGGGGAAGACGGGATCCGCGCCAAGGATGGCCAGCGTCTCGCCTTCACCCTGATCACCAACCACGGCAACGCCCAGCGCAAGGCGATCGGCACCATCGTCCAGGACCAGTGGCGGAAGATCGGCGTTGACTGCGCCTTCCAGCTCTTCGAGTGGGCGGTCTTTCTGAAGGACTTCATCAACCCGGGCCGCTTCGACGCCTGCATCCTCGGCTGGTCGATGGGCAACGACTTCGACCTCTACCAGCTCTGGCACTCCTCGCAGACCCACCCGCAGCAGCTCAACTTCGTGGGCTACGCGAACCCGGAGGCGGACGCCCTGATCGAGCAGCTCCGGCGCACCTACGACGAGCCCACCCAGACCCGCCTCGCCCGAAGGCTCCACGCGCGGATTGCGGCCGACGCCCCCTACACCTTCCTCTTCGCCCCACGCGGCACCACGGTGCTCGACCGGCGGATCGTGGTGGTCCGCCGCCTGGCGGGTGGGCGCGAGCAATACGAGCCGATCCGGCCGACCAAGTCCGGGGAGATCGGCTTCTACTTCAACCGCTGGCGGAAGCTGGCCGAGGCGCCGGTCTTCGCGGAATAGGGGATGGGGAGGTCGGCCCGCTTGGGCCAACGAACCTTGCGGGCCAACGGCCGGCACCCCCTCTCACTCGTCCCCCTCTCCACTCCCTCCTCGCCTCTCTCCCTATCCCCTAAGGATGCGCCGCAGGTATGTTGCCCGCGCCATGAAGACCGTGCTTCTCGTGGGCGCCGGCGGTTTCTTCGGTGCCGCGGCGCGCTACCTGGTGGCGACCGCCACCCATGCCGTGCTCGGTGCCCGTTTCCCGTACGGGACGCTGATGGTGAACGTGACCGGGTCGATCTTTCTCGGCCTCTTCCTCGCCGTCGGCGAGGGCCACCTCGGCCTGATTCCGCCGGCGGCACGGGCGGTGGTGGCGATCGGCTTCGTGGGCGCCTTCACCACCTTCTCCACCTTCTCCTACGAGTCGGTGCAGCTCCTCGCCAACGGCAGCGGCTGGCTCGCCCTCGGCAACATCGCCGCCAACCTCCTCCTCTGCCTCGCCGGGACCGCCGCCGGGATCGCGGTGGGGCGGATGGGGTAGGGGCCGCGGCGCGCCGGG
>MNYW01000179.1 GCA_001873295.1 Nitrospirae bacterium CG2_30_70_394
CGGGGGCGGCGGGCGGGGATCCGACGCGCGGCACGGTGGTCTACCTCGGGGTGCGGGCCGCGGTGGACGAGGATGCGGTTTCCCTCACCGCCGCCGCTCTCGACTTTGTCGCCAACGCCCTCCTCCTCGCCCACCCTGCGGCGCCGGTGGCCACGGTGAATCGGGGCGGTGTTGCGGCGGCCAGCGATGGCCTGCTCGTCGTCCCCTCCACGGACGAAGCGGGCGACGGCCACCTGCGCGCCTTCGACCTCGTGAGTGGCGACCCCAACCCGGTCTGGGACCTGGCGGACCGGATGGCGGCGGCGGCGGCGCGCACCCTCCTGGTGGCGAGTGGGCCGGTGGTCACCGCGGCGACGGGGAGGAGCGGTCCACCCCATCTTCCCCTCGCCCTGGCCAACCCGCTCCTCACCCCTCCCCTCGACCTTTCCAGCAGCGAGTGGCTGCGCGGCCGCGAGCTGATCGGCGGTGGCAACCTCCTCGATCCGGCGGCATACCGCGATCGTGCCCACCGCCTCGCCGCCCTCGATGGCTCGACCCCCGCCGTGGTCGGTGCGAGTGGCCAGGGGGCGGGCGCCGCCGAGCGGCCGCGCACCCTTTATGTGGGCAGCGGCGCCGGCCTCTTGGAGGCGGTGGACGCGACCACCGGCACCGAGTTGTGGGCCCTCTTGCCGGCGAGCCAGCGCGATCTTTTGGCCCGTGACGGCGCCACGGCGGCGGTGGGGATCGACGCCAGCCCGGCGGTGGCCGACCTGTGGATCGATGGGGATGGCGACCCAGCCACGCCGCGCGCCTTCCGCACCGTCTTGGTGGTCACCATGGGAGAGAGTGTGCCGGCGTTGCTCGCCCTCGACATCACCGACCCGCTAGCACCGGGGGTCCTGTGGGAGCGGAGCGCGGTGCGTCCGGCCCTGGCGGGGGAGGCGGCTGAGGTCGACACGGGCGGCAGTTCCGCGCCCGACGCGGTCGCCATGGGGGCGGCGGCGAAGCCGGCCCTGGCCCACGTCGCCCTCGCCACCGCCAACGGGCCGCAGCGCACCGCGGTGGTGGTGGTCGCCACCGCCCGCGCCAAGCCGGCGGCGGGCCATGGCGGACTACATCTCTACGGCGTGCGCGGCGAGGACGGCGCTTTGCTTTGGGACCGCCTCTTCCCCTCCGCCAGCGGGGTGAACGACGTCCCGCCGCCGCCGGTGGCGGTGGACACGGACGGTGACGGCCTCGCCGAGGTGGTGGTGGCCGCGGACCTCGAAGGCAGGATCTGGGCGGTGGAGGCGGCCACCGGCCACCCCCTCTACTGCGCCGACGATCCGGCGGTGTGCGCGGTGCCGGTCCCCCTCTATGCGGATCCCGCCGGCGCGGCTCGTCCCTTTGGCGCGCCGCCCGCGGTGGTCGTCGACGGCGGCCGGGTGGTGGTGGTGGCGGCCACCGGCGGCGGGGAGTGGGTCGATCCGGCGGTGGTGCAGCAGCTCGTGGCGGTGGAGTTGGCGCCGCCGGCCCACCTGGCGGCGCCGCCCGCGGCGGGTGCGGGCCACCTCCTCTTTGCCTACTCCCTGGCGCCGGGCGAGCGGGTCTACGCCCAGCCCACCCTCCTTGACCACGAGCTGTACCTCGGGGTGAGCCACGGCCCCCTGGCATCCGCGAGCGGCGCCATGGTCCATTTGAAGATCGCGGCGGGCGGTGACGGCGTGGAGGAGGTGGGGCGCCAGCTCTTGGCCGGCGGGGTCGGTGGAAGCCTCGCGCCGGTGGGCGGCGGGGTCGTGGGGGTGGGGGTCGACGGGACGCGGTTTGAGGATGGACCGGTGGTGGTGGCCGCGGCCGCCGCCGCCCCGCCGCCGCTAACGCGCCTCTACTGGCGGGAGGTCCAGTGATGCAGTGGGGATCGGCGGTGGCCGCCGGGGCGGGGCGTTGCCCGTGCCACGTGATCCTGGCACGGTGATCCGTGGCGATCGTCATGCCACCCTTGCACCGTGGGCGATGGGCCGCCGGCCCACCCCGAGGAGACCGCCCCGCGGCTCTCCCGAGGGTTCGCCACCGCACCGTGTCCGCCACCGTTGCACCGTCTCACCGTGGCCCTGCGGTTCATTGGGGGCGCGGCTGATGGCGATGGCGCCAGGGAGAGATCGGGTGGAGGAGCGGGTCGAGTTCGACGCCGACCTCTTCCCGACCGTGGTGGGCGAGCACGACCACAATCTCAACCTGATCGAGCGCACCTTCGGGGTGCGCCTGGTGACCTCGGGGAGCAGCGTGCTGGTGCGTGGTGACGAGGTGGCGGCGCGGCGGGTGGCGGAGCTCCTCCGCGACCTCGCCACCAGCCCGGAGCTATGCGCCGCCCGTGGTGAGCTGGAGGTGGTCTTGGAGCGGCTCACCGCCGAGCCCGCCGCCCACCTCCACGACCTGGTCGTCCACGGGGTGGCGGTGGGCAGCCGGCGGATCGTCCCGAAGAGCGCCGGCCAGGTCCATTACCTCGATGCGATCCGCGACCACGACATGGTCTTCGCCATCGGTCCCGCGGGCACCGGCAAGACCTATCTGGCGATGGCCGCGGCGATCCACGCCCTGAAGGCGAAGGAGGTGGAGCGGATCATCCTGGCCCGTCCCGCGGTGGAGGCGGGCGAGTCCCTCGGCTTCCTCCCCGGTGACCTGCAGGAGAAGGTCAACCCGTACCTTCGCCCCCTCTACGACGCCCTCTACGACATGGTCCACCACGAGCGGGCGGAGCAGATGATCGAGCACGGCGCCATCGAGATCGCGCCGCTCGCCTTCATGCGCGGCCGCACCTTGAACGACGCCTTTATCATCCTCGACGAGGCGCAGAACTGCACCTCGGACCAGATGAAGATGTTCCTCACCCGCATGGGGTTCAGCTCGAAGGTGGTGGTTACCGGCGACGTCACCCAGACCGACCTCCCGAGCGGTCAACCCTCTGGGTTGGCCGAGGCGCAGGTGGTCATGGACGGGGTGGAGGGGGTGGCCTTCGTCCACCTGGCGGAGCGCGACGTGGTCCGTCACCCCCTGGTGCGGCGGGTGATCGCCGCCTATGCGCGGTATGAGGCGCGGAAGAGCCGCTAGCCGTCTGTCGGACGTTGGCGGCCAGGTTGGGGCCAGGTGGTTGGAGTGCGGGCCCCCCCGCGGGGTCAAGGCATCGGCAAATGGTTTTTAGAGATCGCCGCAAATGAACCCGAATCGGCGCGAACCCGCGATGGGAAGGGTGCGGACCACGCGCTCCGCGGGCGGGTTGCAGGGCAGGGGGTTGCACCAAGGCGACGAACGGGGCGCTTGTTGCAGCTCACCGCCCAAAGCGCCAGAAGCCGCCTTCGCCAGGTTGCACCAAGGCGACGAACGGGGCGCTTGTTGCAGGGCGCTTTGCGCTGGCCGCCGGGTCCGCCGCGGTGCAACCCTTCGCGTTGCTTTGCCTTCGTGCGCGGCGAGCTTGGTTCGGCCACTGCAACCCCATCCGAGCGCACCCACCCTGGCGTTGGCGCCCACTCGCGAAACTCCGACCGACGGCTAAAGCGCGCGGGTTGGCGAACCCGGCGCGGGCCATCTCCTGCCGCGCGCCCACCCCGCGCACGAGATCCATGGCGACCATCCTCCTCACCGAGAAGACCCCTCTGGGCCTCGCCGCCGGCGCGGTGGACCACCTGCTCCGCGAGGCGTTGCGCCTTCTCGGCGCCGACCATGAGGTGAGCGTCACCGCCGTCGGCGAGGCGGAGATGGCGGAGCTGAACCGGTCCTACCGGGGGCTGGAGGGGGCCACCGACGTCCTCTCCTTCGCCCTCAACGAGGGGGAGGGGGGCGGGGTGGGCGACTACTGGCTCGGCGACATCGTCGTCTGCCCGGCGGTCGCCGCGCGCCACGCGCACGAGGCCAAGCGGCCGGTGGCGGAGGAGGTGCGCTGGGTCCTGATCCACGGCCTCCTTCACCTCCTTGGCTACGACCACGAACGCGACGCCGCGGCGGCGCGCCTCATGCGGGAGAAAGAGCAGTGGCTGCTCCACCAGATCACCACGGCGTGAAGGACGGAGTGCGCGACTCGCCCTACCGGCCGCGCGACTGGCTGGAGTCCGCCAACTTCGCGGTGGAGGGGGTGATCGCCGCCCTGCGCTCGGAGCGCCACCTGCGCTTCCACCTTGGCACGGCGGTGGTGGTGATCCTCGCCAGCCTCTTCCTCCACATCTCGCTGCAAGACTTCCTCATCCTGGCGGTGGCGATGATGCTGGTCTTCTACGCCGAGCTGATGAACACCGCCCTGGAGGTGGTGGTGGACCTGGTCACCGCGGAGCGCCACCCGTTGGCGAAGATGGCCAAGGACATCTCCGCCGGCGCCGTTCTCGTCACCGCGATCCTGGCGACCATCATGGGCTACATCACCTTCGCGCCGTACTTGCGGCGCTCCTTCGAGCTCGGCGTTGGGCAGATCCGCGCGGGCGATGAGCACCTCACCATCGCCGCGCTGTTGCTGGCCATGGCGGCGGTCCTCTACCTGAAGGTGCGCACCGGCCGCGGCCGCCCCCTGCGCGGCGGCCTGCCGTCGGGCCACGCGGCGGTGGCCGCCTCCGTGTGGGCGGCGGTCACCGTGATGAGTGGCTCGCCGCTCCTCTCGGGGCTGGTCGCGATCCTCGGTGTGCTGGTGGCGATCAGCCGCGTTACCCTGCGCATCCACACCCGCGTCGAGGTCCTCCTTGGGGCCCTCCTCGGCGCGCTCATCACCCTTCTTCTCTTTCAGCTCCTCCGCTAGCCATGGCCCTCTTCTGGCGCAAGCGCAAACCGGACGAGGCGGCCACCGAGGCCGCGGCCTTGCCCGCCCGCGAACCGGAAGGCGAGGCGACTCCCGCGGGGGTGGGTGCGGGAGCCGGCGCGCCGGCGGCGGAGGGGGTGGCCACCGAGCCCGCCCCGCTGGCCACCGAGGACGCGGTGGCGCCGGTGGCCAAGGCGGAGGGTCACGGCCTCTTTGCCCGCCTGCGGCGCGTCCTCGGCCGTGGCCTCGGCGGCCGCCTGGCCGCGCTCCTCGGCCGGCGGCGGATCGACGAGGCCCTGTTGGAGGAGCTGGAGACCCTCCTGATCTCGTCGGATCTGGGCGTCGACACCTCCCTCGAGATCCTCGAGGCAGTACGCGAGCGTGCCTCCCGCGACGAGCTGAAGGAGGCCACCGCCATCCGCGAGCTGATCCGCGACCACCTCACCGCGACCCTGGAGGCGGTGGCCGCACCCTTGGTGGTAGTGGCAGAGCCGGGGCCGGCGGTCGTCATCGTCATCGGGGTGAACGGCTCGGGAAAGACCACCACCATCGGCAAGCTCGCCTTCCGCTTGGTACGGGAGGGCAAGGGGGTGGTGATCGCCGCCGCCGACACCTATCGCGCCGCGGCGGCGGAGCAGCTCGCCATCTGGGGCGAGCGCGCCGGTTGTGCGGTGGTGCGCAAAGAGGCGGGGGCCGATCCGGCGGCGGTGGTCTACGACGCCCTCGCCCGGGCCAAGCAGGACAAGGCCGAGGTGGTGATCGTCGATACCGCCGGCCGGCTGCACACGGAGACCAACCTGATGGAGGAGCTGGCGAAGATCGCCCGGGTTGCCTCCCGCCAGGTCCCCGATGCCCCCCACGAGGTTCTGTTGGTGCTTGACGCCACCACGGGCCAGAACGCGGTGCAGCAGGCGGAGCTCTTTCACCGCTACACCGGCCTCACCGGCCTGGTCCTGACCAAGCTCGACGGCACCGCCAAGGGTGGCATCGTCGTCGGGATCACCCACCGCCTCGGGGTGCCGGTGAAGCTGATTGGCATCGGTGAGGGGGTGGAGGACCTGCGCGACTTTGATCCGGCGGCCTTTGTCGATGCCCTGCTTGCGGGCTAGGCTCCGGGCGCACATCTCGGGATCCCCTGCACCCTTGCAAGCTGGCGTTGCGGAGGCCGCGGTGGCGCAGTTCCCGGGCTCTGGGGTGTGGAGGGGGGCGCGGCGCGCGTGGCGACCGGGGTGCGGGCCGAGAGGGCGCGGCGCGCGCGGCGGCGCAGGGACACGGCGGGGGGGCGACGCGGGGAGGGCGCCACCGCCGGCTGCGCCACGGTCGCTCGACCCAGGTGGGCGCCCTCAGGATGGACCCCAGCGGCTGCTTTGCGTCGTCGCCCTCGGCCGGGGAGACTTGCCCTCTCCACTCCCCACCCGGAGCCACGATGACCCTCCATGCCTACGCCGCCGTTTCGGCGGGCGCGCCCCTCGTCCCCTTCGACTACGAACCGGAGCCCCTGGCCGCCCATGAGGTGGAGATCGCCATCAGCCACTGCGGGATCTGCCACTCGGACCTCCACCTCCTCGACAACGACTGGCACAACACGGTTTATCCGCTGGTGCCCGGCCACGAGATCGTCGGCGAGATCAGCGCCGCGGGCAGTGCGGTGAGCGACGCGCGCATCGGCAGCCGGGTGGGGGTGGGGTGGCAGCGCGGGAGCTGCGGCCACTGCGACGACTGCATCGCGGGCGAGGAGCCGTTCTGCCCGGAGAACGAGGCGACCTGCCTCGGCCATTACGGTGGCTTCGCCGACCGGATCCGCGTCTCGTCGCGCTTTTGCTTTGCCCTCCCTACGGCGCTGCCGTCGGCCCCGGCGGCGCCCCTGTTGTGTGGCGGCGCCACGGTCTACACGCCGCTCGTGGCCTACGGGGTGCGGGCCGACCACCGGGTCGGGATCGTGGGGGTGGGGGGGCTCGGCCACCTGGCGCTGCAGTTCGCCCGCGCCTGGGGGTGTGAGGTGACCGCCTTCTCGCACACCGCGGACAAGCGCGACGAGGCGCTCGCGCTTGGCGCCCACCGCTTCGTCGCCACCGGCGAGGCGGGCGCGTTGGCGGCGGCCGCGTCCTCGCTCGACTTCCTCCTCTCCACCGCCTGCGCCGACCTCGACTGGCCCAGCTACCTCAACCTCCTGCGGCCGCGCGGCGTGCTGTGCATCGTCGGGGTGCCGCCCTCACCCCTGTCGATTCCCGCCTTGCCCCTGATCGTCGGCCGCCGCGCGGTGGGCGGGTCGGTGATCGCCGGCCGGCGGCGGATGCGCGACATGCTTCGCTTCGCCGCCCGTCACCACATCGGCGCGCGGGTCGAGGAGTGCGGCCTGGCGGCGGTGAACGGGGCGCTGGCGCGGGTGCGCGGGGGTGGTGTCCGCTACCGGGTCGTCCTCACCCCATGACCGCCTCGGCGTCCGGCTACCGCGCCCGCCTCATCCACGGCGGGGTGGGCGCGAACCTGGTGGCTCTGGCGATCCCGATGGTGGTGGGGCTGTTCGCGGTCATCGCCTTCAATCTGGCGGACGTGCTGTTCGTGGCCCGCCTTGGCACGGCGCCGCTGGCGGCGGTGGGCTTCACCTTCCCGGTCGCCCTGCTGGTGGGGAGCATCGGGATTGGCCTCGGGACCGGCACCGCCTCGGCCTTGGCGCGCGCCATCGGTGAGGGCAACGGCCAGCGCGTCCAGCGGCTTGCGACCGACGCCATCACCCTCGCCCTGCTGGTCGCCCTCCTCCTCTGCATCGTGGGGATCGCGACCATCGACCCGCTCTTCCGCCTCCTCGGCGCCCCTGACGCGCTGTTGCCGCGGATCCACGAGTACATGGAGATCTGGTACCTCGGCGCCCCGTTCATCGTCGTGCCGATGGTGGGCAACAACGCGATCCGCGCCACCGGCGACGCGCGCAGCCCGTCGGCGATCATGCTCTTCGGGGCGATGGTCAACTGCCTCCTCGATCCCCTCTTGATCTTCGGCCTCGCGGGGTTGCCGCGCCTGGAGCTCAAGGGGGCGGCGATCGCCACGGTGATCGCCCGCGCCTGCACCCTGCTCCTGGCCCTCGCCGACCTCGGCCTGCGCGAGCACCTCCTCATCCGCCCGGCGTGGAGCCCGGCCTTGCCCTCTTGGCGGCGGATCCTCCACGTCGGCCTGCCGGCGTCGGCCACCAACCTCCTCGCCCCCCTGTCGATGGCGGTGATCATCGCCATCGCCGCCCGCTTCGGCCCGGAGGTGGTCGCCGGCGTCGGCGCGGCGACCCGGGTGGAGGCGCTCGCGCTGCTCGCGATCATGGCGGTGGGGGCGTCGCTGGTCCCCTTCGTCGGGCAGAACTGGGGCGCCGGCGAGCAGGGCCGCATCCGCCTCGCCGTGCGCCACAGCTACCGCTTCTCCCTCGCCTGGGGCAGCGCCGTCTGGCTGCTCCTGCTTGGGGGCGCGCCATGGGTGGCGAGCCTGTTCAGCCACGACCCGAAGGTGGCGGCGACCCTCACCCACTACCTCCGCCTGGTCCCCCTCGGCTACGGCATGCAGGGGGTGGCGCTGCTCGCGTCGTCCCTGTTCAACGCCCTCGCCCGGCCGCTGATCTCCACCGCCTTGCAGGCAGGAAGGATGATCGGCCTCTACCTCCCCCTCGCCTTCGTGGGGGCGCGTATCGCCGGTCCCGACGGCCTCTTCGCCGGGATCACCATCGCCAACCTCGCTGCCGGTGCGATCGCCTGGCGCGCCGCCCGCGCCATCTGCGACCGCGACGCCCCGCCGCCCCTGCCCGAGCAGGTGGGGCCCGAGGGGGCGCCGCCCGTGGGACCGGTGATCGGTGGCTGACCGGTGCGCGCCAGGCTGGGCGCGGGGAGGCTGAGCGCACGGCTCGTCCGGACCCCTGGGGTCAGGTCTTTACTTTATACTCCGCGCTGGCCACGGAGGAGGTCCCGCGACTTCAGCGCCCGCCGGCGCGGCCCACCTTGGAGGCGATTCTTGCCCTCGCGCGGTGTCCACGGCGGTTGGCCCGGCGCCCGCCGCGGCTCTGGACCGATGCCACCCGCCTCCCCTCGGAGCCGCGGTGGATCTCCTCCGGGGCGTCTGCAATCTGTGGCTGAGGGAGGGGGCGGCCATGGGGGCGTCTCTGCCCCGCGCTCTTGCAGAACCCACTCCAGATGGAGCGCAAGAGAGCGACCCTCCCTGGGGCTCTCCCGGGTGCAGTATGAAGTAAAGACATGACCCCGCGTTAGCGCAGGAGGCTCTCGGCGTGGCGGAGGGCGGCGGCGTCGGCCGCGTCGCCGGCGAGCATGCGGGCGAGCTCGGCGACCCTGGCCTCGCCCACCAGGGGGGCGATGGTGGCGAGGGCGGTATCGCCGTCGATCCCCTTTTCCACCCGCAGGTGGTGGTCGGCGAGCGAGGCGACCTGGGGGAGGTGGGTGATGCACAGGACCTGGCGGTGGCGGGCGAGCTCGGCAAGCAACACGCCGATGCGCTCGGCGGCATGGCCGCCGACGCCCGCATCCACCTCGTCAAAGAGCAGGGTCGGTGGCGCGCCGTCCGCCTGGATGCGGCGCAGGGCGAGGCCGACGCGGGAGAGCTCGCCGCCCGAGGCGACGCGCGCCAGGGGTCGCGGCGCCTGGCCCGGGTTGGCGGCGAGCAGGAAGGTGACCTCCTCGTTGCCATGGGCGGTGGGCGCGTCGCGCTGGCTAAGCTCCACCGCGAAGCGGGCGCCCGCCATCTCCAGCTCCGCCAAGAGCGGGGTGACGGCCTCTTCCAGTTGCCGGGCGCCTGCCTGCCGCGCCGCGCTTAGGGCGGTGGCCGCCGCCGTGAGCTCGGCCTCGGCCGCCGCGAGGCGGGGGGCGAGGTCGCCCTCCTCGCTGGCGTGGGCGGTGAGCGCACGGATCTCCGCCACCACCGCCTGGTGGTGGGCGAGGACCGCCGCCTGGCTGCCACCGTACTTGCGCTGCAATCCGCGCAGGGCGGCGAGCCGCTCCTCCACCCGGGCGAGCTCCGCCGGGTCATCGCGCACCGCGCGGCCGAGGCGATCGAGCGACCGGGCGAGCTCGTCGAGGTTGATACGAGCCTCTGCGGCGAGGGCGGCGAGCGCCTCGGCCTCGGGTAGGGGGTGGGCGAGGGCGGCGAGCGCCCCCTCCACCTCCGCGACGCCGCCGGCCAGCGACGGCTCGTCGTCGCGCAGGCGGGCGAGGAGGGTGGCGAGGGTGGCGCGCACCTCGGTGGCGTGGGCGAGGAGGTGGTGGCGCTCGTCGAGCCCCTCGTCCTCCCCGGGTTGCGGGTTGACCGTCTCGATCTCGTCCCGCTGAAAGGCGAGAAAGCTGAGCCTGCCGGCGCGCTCCTGGGCCTCCGCTTGGAGGAAGCAGAGGCGGCGGCGCAGATCGCCGGCACGGGCGTGGGCCGCGGCGCAGGCGCGCGCGAGCTCGGTGGCGGCGGCAGCGCGATCGAGGAGGTCGCGCTGCGCCGCCGGGATCAGGAGGTCTTGGTGCTCAAACTGGCCATGCGCCTGAAACAGTAGCCCGCCGAGGCGGCCAAGTTGCTCCACCGTGAGGCGCACGCCGTTGGCAAAGATGCGGTTGCGGCCGTCGCGGTCCAGCGCCCGGCGGAGGACCCACTCCTCCTCCTGCGCCGGCACGCCGAGCTCCGCAAGGAGGGGAACGGCGGCCGGTTCAGGGGCGAAGGTCGCCTCCACTACCACCTTGTCGGCGCCGTCGCGGATCCACTCGCCGCGGCCGCGGGCGCCGAGGCAGAGGGCGAGGGCGCGGCCGATCAGGCTCTTGCCCGCGCCGGTCTCGCCGGTGATCGCGGTGAGGCCCGTGTCGAAGTCGATCGCGGCGCGGCGGATCACCGCCAGGTCGTGGATGGTGAGGGTGCGGAGCATTGGTCAATCCGGGGTGGGGGATTATCTTAATCGGCAGATCCGCGGGGGGTCGTGGGCCGCGCGGTTCGGGTGACGGCGGGGAAGGGCCAGCGGTGCTTTCGCGTGCCTCTTTGGGAGGACCCGATGCGCAATCTTCAGCTCCTCTTGGTGGACCCGGATGCGGATTTCCAAAGCCGCTTCAAGCGCGAGGTGGAGAGCGGTGGCGGGGTGGAGGTGGCGACCTGCTCCCTCGGCCGCAAGGCGGCGGTCCTCGCCGGCTTTATCCACTTTGATGCGGTCTTCGCCAACGCCACCGCCGAGATTCCGTACGCCGACGTGCGCGCCAAGATCCAGCGCAACATCGTCGACGCGCTCTTCTTTGTCTACGGCGGCCACGGCGTCACCACCCCCGGCTTCGAGCCGGTGGCGCCCGAGAAGACGGTGGAGCGCGCCAAGGCCCTGGTGCAGGGCTTTCGGTAGCGCCAGGCCGGCGTGCGGGCCCGCGCCGCGCCCCCTCACGCTGGCCCGAGGATTTGGTAGCGCTGGTCGCGCAGGGCGGCGGTGAAGCCGGCGGCCGCAATGAGGTGGGCCAGCTCCGGCCGGCCGAGGCGGAAGGTGCAGCCGGCGGCGGAGACCACGTTCTCCTCCAGCATGGTGGAGCCCATGTCGTCGGCGCCAAAAAACAGCGCGAGCTGGCCGATCTTCTCCCCCTGGGTGACCCAGGAGGCCTGGAGGTGGTCGAAGTTGTCGAGGTAGATGCGGCTTGTTGCGAGGATGCGCAGGTACTCCACCGCGCCGCGCCGGGTGGCGGTGGCGAGCTCGGTGGACGCGGGCTGAAAGGCCCACGGGATGAAGGCGACGAAGCCGCCGGTCTCGTCTTGGAGATCACGCAGGCGGTGGAGGTGGGCGACGATCTCCGCGTCCGTCTCTACCGTGCCGTACATCATCGTCGCCGAGGTGCGGATCCCCTGGTGGTGTGCCTCGCGCATCACCGCCAGCCAGCTCGCGGTCGACTCTTTGTACGGGGCGATGACGCCGCGCACCCGGTCGTCGAGGATCTCGGCGCCGGCGCCGGGGATCGAATCCAGCCCGGCGACCCGCAGGCGGCGGATCGTCTCGGCGAGCGAGAGCTTCGAACGGCGGGCGAGATGGGCGATCTCCGAGCAGGAGAGGGCGTGGAGGTGGAGGTCGGGGTAGCGTGCCTTGATTGCGGTGAAGAGGGCCTCGAACCAGTCGATCTTCAGCTCCGGATGGTGGCCGCCTTGGAGGAGGAGCTGGTGGCCGCCCTGGGCTCGGAGCTCGTCGATCTTGGCGAAGATCTCGGCGTGGCTGAGGACGTACCCCGCGGGGTCGCCGGGCAGCCGGTAGAAGGCGCAGAACTTACAGCGGGTGATGCAGACGTTGGTGTAGTTGATGTTGCGATCGACGATGAAGGTGACCCGCCGCTCGGGGACCCGTTGAAAGCGGCATTGCTCCGCCAGTCGGCCGAGGAGGGTGAGGTCGGTGCAGGCGAGGAGCGCCAGGGCGTCCGCGTCGCTGATCCGCCCGCCGGCGGCGACGGTCTCGGCGATCGCGGCGAGCCGCGGGCCGGCGGTGGCGATCGTGGGGGTGGGCATGATCTTTTTGGTGTCGCCGCGGCTGGACGCGAATGGTTGGGGGAAGGCTCGCGGTTCCCCTCAATACCGCGCCAGCTCCTCGTACACGGTGGAGCGCTGCACCGGCTCGAAGCCGGCGGCGCGGATCAGGTCGATCAGCTCCTGCTTCGACTCGTGGCCGGCGGTGCGGCCGCCGGCGGCGGCGGTGACCCGCTCCTCGGTGACCGTGCCGTCGAGGTCATCGACGCCGTAGTGGAGCGCCACCTGCGCGAGCTGTGGCGTGTGCATCACCCAGAACGACTTGAGGTGGTCGAAGTTGTCGAGGAAGAGGCGGGCGATCGCCAGGGTCTTGAGGTCGTCGAAGGCGGTGGTCATCTCGCCGGCGAGGGGGTTGTTCTCGTTGTGGTAGGCGAGGGGGATGAAGACCTGGAAGCCGCCGGTCTCGTCTTGCAGGGCCCTGAGCCTCGCCATGTGGTTGACCCGTTCCGCGGGCGTCTCGATGTGGCCGTAGAGCATGGTGGCGTTGGTCCTTAGCCCGAGGGCGTGGGCAACACGGTGGATGGCAAGCCACTCGTCCGCCCCCGCTTTTTCCTTGCACACGCTCGCCCGCACCCGCTCGGCGAAGATCTCCGCCCCGCCGCCCGGCATCGATCCCAGCCCCGCGGCGATCAGCCGTTCGAGGCACGCCCGGTGGGTGAGGTGGTGGCGGCGGCAGAAGAAGGCGATCTCCACCGCGGTGAACGCCTTCAGGTGCAAGCTCGGGTGGGCCGCATGTAGGGCGCGCAGGAGCGGCTCGTAGTAGTCGAGGTCCGCCTCCGGGGTGATCCCGCCGACGATGTGCAGCTCGGTGATCCCCAGCTCCTCCGCCCCGGCCACCGCGGCGAGGCAGTCGTCGATGGACATGCGATACGCCCCGGTTGCGCCGGGGTCGCGGCGGAAGCCGCAGAAGCGGCAGCGGTAGACGCAGACGTTCGTCGGGTTGAGGTGGCGGTTGACGTTGAAGTAGCAGGCGCGGCCGTGGCGGGCGAGGCGCACCCGGTTGGCGAGGGCGCCGAGGGTGTTCAGGTCCGGCGAGCTAAAGAGGGTGATCCCGTCTGCCTCCGACAGCCGCTCCCCCGCTTCGACCTTGGCGGTGATCTCTCGCAGCCGTGGATCCACCGTCTCCATGGCCGGCGACCGTAGCAGCGCCACCCGCTGTCCTCAACAATCGCCCCGTCCGCGGCGCGCCGAACTGCCGGGTTCAGGCGCGGGCGAGCTGGCGCAGGCGGAGGGGTTGAGATCTCGGTGGAGGGCGCGGGTGAGGCGTGCGGTTCGGTAGTGGGCAAGCACACGCCGGTGGACGCCACCCGGCGCCTCCGGGATGCGCCCGCCGCGCAGCGGTTCGCGGCGCCGGTAATCGCCGGTGGCCGGCGGCAGGGGGGGGTCCGCCGGAGCTGCCAGAGATGGGCGTCGCCTGGATCGGGACCGGGGTCACCGGTCGTGCGCGCCTTCCGGGGGGGTGGTCTCTCCCGCTCTGGGTGGATCCGCCACGCGCAGGCTCTTGTCCCACTGGAGCTCCAACTCGGCGGTCGCCTCGGCGATCGCCTCCTCCTCGGCCATCGCTCGGATCCGGCGTTGGCCGATGCGCCACTTGCGCACCAGCCCGAGTCCCACCACCGGCGAGGCGAGGAACCAGACCAGCGAGCCGGAGAGGATGAGCGGCAGCCAGGTGTAACGGAGACGCACCGCCGACTGCCAGCCGTCGACCAGGGCGTGCCAGCCGTCGCCGTAGACTGTGGCCGCCGCGCTGGCGAGGCCGTCGCCCGCGGCGAGGCGGTCGAGGAGTCGCGCCAACCCCTCCCAGCCGCCCTTCTGTTGGAGGTGGTGGACCATGGAGAGGGCCTGGGCGTAGGCGGCGCGCGGCGCGTGCGTACCGGCAAAGCTTGGGCGGTCGCCGGTGAAGTCGGTCAGCGACCGGGTGGCGGCGAGGCTGGCGAGGAGGGGGATGTCGCCCGGCCTGAGCTCGTGCGCGACGAGCATGGCGAGCCCCTCGTCGAGCCAGCGCGGCAGGCCGCGCGGGACGCGGCGGTGCAGCGCCAGGTGGGTGAGCTCGTGGGCGAAGACCGTCTCCAGCTCCAAGGGGGTGTGCGAGACGCGCGGCGAGCGCAGCAAGACGGTGTTGCGGTCGGCGATCGCCAGCCCCTCGATCCAGCCGGCCAGCTCGACCCCGCCGGGGAGGGTGAGCCGCTCCTGAATGTGGACGCGCACCGGCGGCGGTAGATGGATCAGGAGCTCGTCCTCGATCTTCGCCAGCACCTCCGGCCCGACCGCCGCCAGGTGAGCGGCGACGGGGCGATCCGGTTCCGCGAAGAGAAAGAGGAAGCGGTCCGTGGCCACACTGTGGATGGCCGCTGCCGCCCGGGCCACGGACGGGGTGGCAACGAGGCAGAGGCAGAAAAGGAGGCTGGCGGTGCGCACGGGGGGAGCTTCCCACGAAATCGGGGTGCGCACGGATCGCGCCGCCGGTGGGCGGCCGCGCCGGGCCGGTGGTGAAGATACGGGTGGCTCTACCGGTACCGCCCCACCGCCGGGTCCACCTGAGTGGACCAGGCGTCGATCCCGCCGGCCAGGGAGTAGACCTCCTGGAACCCCTGCTGCTGGAGGAAGGCGGCGGCGTAGACGCTGCGTATGCCCGTGTGGCAGTAGACCACCGTGGGGCGCGCGGGATCGAGATGGGGGAGGTGGTCAAGAAAGCGGCTTAGAGGGGCGGGGGCGGCGCCCGCGATGTGGCAGAGCTCCCACTCGTGGGGCTCGCGCACGTCGAGGAGGAGGAGCTCGCCCCCCGCCTGGCGGCTGGCCGCCTCGGCCGGGGAGAGCTCCTGCACGCCGTGGCTCTGGGCGAGGCTGGAAGGGGTACGTGGTGGGTGGGTCATGTGCTACCTCTCAGGGCCACGGGGTGGGGGCGACGGGGGTGGCGCCGTGGCCGCGGGTCACTCGCTCCGGGGTGGGCCAGGCCGCCGTGTGGGGCGCGGCGCCCGTCGAACACCGCGCCTTTGGGGTACCGCCGGGGGTAGAGGATTAGACCGAGGTGGGCGTGGCCGGCGGCCAGGGCGAGTTCGCTGGGGTGGGTCGGAGTGGGTCGATCGACCGCGACGCCCCGCCGCTCGGCCCGGGGCCTCTTTCGTGCTTCGTTCGCGGGGCCCCGTGGGCTCCGCGAAGGGGTCCCCATCTGGAATCGAGGGCGCGTCTTCGGGTCACGTTCGACCCGCTCCACTCGACGCCTCGCTGGCCTCACGCCCCGCTCTCCTCCCCCTTGGGCCACGCCTTGTCGCCGGCGAGGTAGGCCCCCCAATCCGCCGGCGCCGGGGGGATCGCGCGCAGGGAGTCGTAGCCGTAATAGCCGGTGTCGTGGCCGTCGGACCACACGATCTGCACCGCGTAGTTGCCCACCGGCGTCGCCTTCTTCGGGCGGATGTCCGCCGGGATGGTGTGCGGGTCGACCAGGCGGTTGCCCGCCCACTCGTCCACGCAGTGGGCACAGGCGCAGTGGAAGCGGACCCAGCTCGCCGGATAGGTGAAGGTGGCGTTGTCGGCCCACTCGATGCGGATCTGGCCATCCTCCTGCACGGTGAAGGCGGTGAGGGTGGTGGCTTCGGATGAGGTGCTCATGGACCACTCCTTCGGGGGCGTGGGGAGCGGCCATTGTGGCGGCGCCCCGGAGACAGAGAAAGGGCGGCCCGATTCCGCTACTCTCCCCTCCATGTTCAAACGGCGGCGCCAGAAGGGGTGGGAGGTGTTTGTGGCCGAGCCTGCCTTTGTGACCGGCAAGGGGGAGGGGGCGCCGCCGCGCCTGCCGGTTCCCCGTCGCGGCCCCGGTTGGTTCTATCCGTTGATGGCGGTGGTCCTCTGCCTCCTCATCTACCTCTGGGTGCGGCCGGTGGCGGGGCCCGAGTCGCGCGGCGCCACCGCCGTCTCACCCGAGTCTCTCCAGCTCCTCGAGATCGCCCGCCGCCAGCACGCCGACGGCCGTCTTACCGCCCCCCCGGGCGACAACGCGGAGGAGACCCTGCACGAGCTGCTGCGCCGCGACCCGCAGAACCCCGATGCGCAGGCGGAGCTGCGGGCGATCGCGGAGACCTACGGCCAGTGGGCGAAGATCGCCGCCGCCAAGGGGGCGCGCGACCGCGCCCGCCGTTACCTCGAACGGGGGCTCAAGGTCGACCCCACCGACGAGGTCCTCCACGCCCAACTTCGCGAGCTCGGCGGGGAGTGACCCCTGCCGCGGCCGGAGGATTAGGCGGCGGTCACCCCCGGGGTTAGGCGGGGCGCGGGTTTGTGGCCCTGGGGTGGGGCGCAGGTTGGGGCGGCGCGCGCCGCGGGCGGGTGCGGCGGTCGCCGGTGCGCGGGGCCGATCCACGCGGGCGGCGGGCGGCGCCGGTGCGCTACCTCCGGGCCGGTCTGGTAGTCCCAAGGGGAATTGAACCCCTGCTTCCGCCGTGAGAGGGCGGCGTCCTAACCGCTAGACGATGGGACCAGAGCCCGGCCTGGGGGGCCGGCTGCTGGGGTCAACAGGCAACACGGCGATCCAGGGGGTGACGAGATGCTGGTTCGGGGGCAGGGATTCGAACCCCAATAGGCAGATTCAGAGTCTGCAGTCCTGCCGTTGGACGACCCCCGAACGGTGCGGCGGTTTATAGCGATGGCCCCTGGTGAGGTCAAGCGCGGAGCCGCCTGCGACGCCCCTCCGGCGGCCTGGGGCGAGGGCGCCGGAGGGCGCGTTGGGCGGCCTACATGCCGACGATGTGGTAGCCGCAGTCGACGTGGACGATCTCGCCGGTGACCGCGCTGGAGAGGTCGGAGAGGAGGTAGAGGGCGGTCTTGGCGACGTCGTCTTGGGTGATCAGGCGGCGCATGGGGGCGCGGTCGCGGGCGGTCTTGCCGATGTTGTAGAAGTCGGAGATTCCTACCGAGGCGAGGGTCTTGATCGGGCCGGCGGAGATCGCGTTGATCCGCATCCCGTCGGCGGCGAGGTCGGCGGCGAGGTAGCGCACATTCGCCTCCAGTGCCGCCTTGGCCGCCCCCATGACGTGGTAGTTGGGGATGACCTTTTCCGAGCCGTAGTAGGTGAGGGTGATGACCCGGCCGTTGCGTCCCTCCATGAGGGGCCGGGCGAGGCGGCAGAAGTGGATGAGGGTGTAGGCGGAGACGTCGAGGGCGTAGGCGAAGCCGTCCCGGCTGGTGTTGGAGAAGCGTCCCTTGAGGTCGTCGCGGTGGGCGTGGGCGATGCCATGGACCATCGCGTCGAGGTGGCCGAAGTGGTCGCCCACCTGCTGGAAGACCGCCTCGACTTGGGCGTTGTCCACCGCGTCGCAGTCGAGGCAAATCTCGGCGTGGAGCTGCTCGGCCAGGGGCCGGACCCGCTTCTCCAGCGCCGGCCCCTGGTAGGTCACCGCCAGGCGGGCGCCTGCCGCGGCGAGGGCCTGGGCGATTCCCCAACAGATGCTGCGCTCATTGGCGATGCCGAAGATGAGGGCGACCTGGCCGTCGAGCAAACCCATTGTCGATCCTTTCCGCGAGGGGGTGCGCCGAATGGCGGGGCGGAAGGTTACCATACGCAACCATGGCCACTGGAAGGGGACGAGGGTGGGGGCGGGTGGGGCGAGGGGTGGTCGATCTCCTCTTTCCGTTGACCTGTGAACGGTGCGGCGAGAGGGTCGCCGGCGGGGTGCTCTGTCCGGCCTGCGGCCGCGATCGGTGGGTGATCGACGTGGCTTGCGCGCGGTGCACCGTGTGCGGTCGCCCCTGGGAGGGGGAGGCGGTCGCGGGCCGCGCGGGCCTCGGTGCATCCCTCGTGTGCGGCCGCTGTCGCGGGGAGCCACCGCCGTTTTGCTCCCACCGGTCGGGCCTCATTCACGGCGGGCCGGTGCGCGAGCTGATCGCCGCCTTGAAGTACCGGCGGAGGCGGGAGCTGGCGCCCCACCTCGCCGCTTGGGCGTGGGACGGGTGGGCGGGGGTCGACGGGGAGTTACTGGTGCCGGTGCCCCTGGCGCCGTCGCGCCTGCGCCAGCGTGGTTTCAACCAGGCGCTGCTGTTGGCGCGCTGGGCGGGGCGGCGGTGGGGGGTGGCGGTGGAGGCGCGCGGGATTGCGCGCCTGGAGGGTCCGCCGCAGGTGGGGCTCACCCGCGCCCAGCGCCGGGTCAACGCCCGCGGCCGTTTTCACATTGAGGAGGAGGCACGGTTTCAGGGGTGCCGGCTGGTGGTGGTGGACGACGTCTTTACCACCGGCGCGACCGTGGCCGCCCTCGCCCGCGCCCTGTTGGGTGGTGGGGCGGTGGCGGTGTCGGTGATTACCCTGGCGTATCGAGAGTAGGCGCGGCGCGGCGGGCGCCGTGCGGGGATTAGGGGATCGGGGGTGGTGTGGGCCTTTTGGCCGGCATTGATTTTTTGTGGGTGGTTTCGCGTGGCGGCGCATCGGCCCCGCCGGGGCCGCCTCGCCCCTAACCGTTATCCCCCATCCTGGGTGCGCGCGGCTGCGCGCAAAAAGGCCCCGGGCGTTGTCGCCCGAGGCCTTGGGTGGCGCGCTGGGGGTGGGGTTAGGCGGAGAACGAGGAGCCGCAACCGCAGGTGGTCTTGGCGTTCGGGTTGTGGATGGAGAAGCCGGCGCCGGCGAGCCCCTCGGTGTAGTCGATGACCGCACCCTTCAGGAGGGGGGCGCTCATCGGGTCGATGCGAACGATGAAGCCGTCGGCGGCGATCACGTTGTCGCCCTCGCGCTCGTTCTCGTCGAGTCCCATGCCGTACTGGTAGCCCGAGCAGCCGCCGCCCTCGACGTAGAGGCGGAATGCGGCGTTGGGCTTCTCCTCGGTCTTGAGATAATCGCGAATCTTGGTGGCTGCGGCCTCGGTGATGGTGACCATGGGTGGTTCTCCTTGGGCTCCCTGGGGGTCGATGTTTCGCCCCGGCCGGGGCGTTGTTCTGCATCCCACATGCAGATCAGTAGAACGTAAGGAGGGTGGTGGTTCTAGTCAAACGCGTGGTCGTGGCGCCAGCGGTGGCGGGCGGGTGGCTGGCCAGGGCGGCCGCCGCGTCCCGCGTGGTGGCCTCGTCCCGCGGGGCGCGGGGCGGAGAAACGGTGCGGGGCGGTGGGTCGCCGGAGGGGGAATGGTCTCCAGCAAGCGGCTGCGAACCCTCTCCCGGCGGCCGGTTGAGGGAAGCCCCCTGGCACCTTCTGTTTCAGCCCCGCCTCCAGGTACAATATGAACCATGGCCAAGATGGAGATCGAGAAGCGGTTCCAGATTGAGGCCGCGCACCGCCTGCCGCTTCTGCCCGCGGACCACAAGTGCTCGCGCCTCCATGGCCATAGCTTCCGGGTGACCGTGCGGGTGGTGGGTGAGGTGGAGCCGGCGTTCGGGTGGGTGGTGGACTACGCGGCGATCAAGCAGGCCTTCGCCCCCCTCTTCGACGCCCTCGACCACCGCTATCTCAACGAGGTCCCCGGCCTGGAGAATCCCACCTCGGAGCTCTTGGCCCTGTGGATCTGGGAGCGCCTCGCGCCGCGCCTGCCGGGGCTGGCGGCGGTGGAGATCGCCGAGACCTGCACCACCCGCTGCGTCTATCGGGGAGGGCCGGGTTGAGCGCCGTTTTGGTGGTCGACGATGACGAGCTCAACCGCGAGATCTATCGCCGCAACCTCGAGTCTGCCGGCCACCGGGTGACGGTGGCCCCGTCGGGGGAGGCGGCGTTGCAGCGCCTGGCGGAGGCGATCCCCGATCTGATCATCCTCGACGTCCACATGCCGGGAATGGATGGCTTTGAGGTGTGTCGGCGCATCCGTAGCCAGCCGCCTTGGGTGGATGTCCCCATCCTCTTTGTCACCGCCAAGTACCACGACGACGTCTCCATGGCCCAAGGGCTCGCCCTCGGGGCGAATGATTACCTGGCGAAGCCGTTCAACGCCGCCGAGTTGGTGGCGCGGGTAGCGTCGGTGGCCGCCCAGGGCTCCGAGCGCACCGCCTTGCGCCAGCGGACCGTTGGCCTGACCGAGGTGGTGGAGGCGAAGGACCACGCCCTGGTGGAGTCCGAGCGCCGTTTTCGCGAGGTGGTGGAGCACGCCGCCGACGCCATCTGCCTGATTGATCGCCGTGGCCGGTTTACCGAGGCGAACCGCCAGACCTGCCGCCTGCTCGGCTGCGACCGGGCGGCGCTGCTCGCCCGGAGGCTCGTCGATTTCCTGCCGCCGGCGGAGTACGTGCGCCTGCGCGGCCACGTGCTCACTGAGCTGCGGCGGCGCGGCACGGTGGAGTTTTGCTGCCAGATCAACGGCAGCGGCGGTGCGCCGATCTCGGTGGAGGTGAGCGCCTCGGTCCTCGGTGGCGAGCTCCTGGTCTTGGCGCGCGACATCCGCGAGCGCCTCGCCCTCGAAGAGGGGCTGCGCCGCGCCGACCGACTGCAGGCGATCGGCGAGCTCGCCGCCGGCCTGGTCCACGAGATTCGCAACCCGCTGACCGGCATCGTCGCCACCCTCAGCCACTGGCAGCACCAGGGCGACTTGTCGCCCGCGTGGCAAGAGGCGGTGGGGCGGATGCTGCACGAGACGACGCGCGTGGAGGTGCTCCTCACCGACCTCCTCAACTACGCCCGGCCGCGGCCGCCGCACCACCAGGAGGTGTTGATTCGCGACCTGTTCGCGCAGGTCGCGTCGCTGCTCGCGGCGCAGGTCGCGGCGGCGGAGGTCAGCCTGTCGATCGAAGTCGAGCCCGAGTGGCTCACCGCGGTGATCGACCCGCACCAGTTCGAGCAGGTCCTCCTCAACCTGTGTCTCAACGCCGTGCAGGCGATGGCGGCGGGCGGGGCGCTGTACCTGGGCGCCGCGCACCGCCCCGATGGGGTGCAGATTGAGGTGCGCGACACGGGCATGGGGATTCCCGAGGCGGACCTGCCGCATCTCTTCCAACCCTTTTTCACCACCAAACACCGTGGCGAGGGCAGCGGGCTCGGCCTCGCCTTGGTGCAGCGGATCGTCCAAGACCACCAGGGCAAGGTGGTGGTGGAGAGTGCGCCAGGTCGCGGTACGACCTTCTCCATCCACCTCCCCAACCCCCCTCTCACTACCTGAGGTGACACCATGAAGTCTGAGGTACTGCTCGTCGACCACCAACCGCTCATCCTCTCCAGCCTCTCCTACCTCCTCGAGGACCTCGGCTTTCGCGTCCGCACCGAAGAGTCGGGCCAGGCGGCCCTCGCCGCGGTGGCGGAATCGCCGCCCGACGTGATCCTCCTCGACTGGCGCATGCCCGGAATGTCTGGGGAGGAGGTCCTCGCGCGACTGCAGAGTGATCACCGGCAGATCCCGGTGATCATCCTCACCGGCGCCGGCGACTCGGCCACCGCGGTGCGAGCGCTGAAGAATGGTGCCTTCGACTACCTCAACAAGCCGGTGGACATCGACAAGGTGCAGGCGGCGCTCCTCACCGCGGTGGAGGCGCACCACCTGCGCCAGCGCATCATGCAGCGCTATCGCGAGGACGTGGCGCGCTACGGCTTCGACTCGCTGGTGGGCGAGGACCGGGTGTTTCGCCAGGTGATCGATGCGGCGCAGCGGTTGGCGGCCGATCCCGCCATGCCGACCTTCATCGAGGGGGAGAGTGGCACCGGCAAGTGCCACCTGGCGCACGCCATCCACCTCGCCACCACCGATGGCGACCTCCCCTTCGTCTCCCTGCGCGTCGCCGCCTACGACCCCGACCGTCTCGTTACCACCCTCTTTGGTGATGGCCACGGCAACGCCGGCATGGTTTCCGACGCCAACGGTGGCACCCTCTTCATCGACGGCATCACCGATCTGCCCCTCGCCCTCCAGGATCGCCTGCTGGCCGCCCTCGGTGAGGTCAACGTGGTCCCCGATGGGGTGCGCGTGATCGCGAGCTCGCGCACCCGCCTGCAGTCTGCGGTGGCCGAGGGCAAGCTCTCCGAGGAGCTTTCCTACCGCCTCGCGGGGGGCCACCTGCTCCTCCCGCCGCTGCGCGATCGGCAGGGCGATATCCCGCTGTTGATCGACGCCTTCCTTGCCGAGTTCAACCGGCGCGACAGCCGCAAGGTCGGGCCGTTCAACAAGCGCGCGATGACGCACATTTTCGAGTACCGCTGGATGGGCAACGTGCGCGAGCTGAAGAACCTGGTGGAGCGTACGGTGATCCTCCACGGCGACGGCGAGGTGGCGCTCCAGGACCTGCCGCCCGAGCTGCACAATCCGCCCGAGAACAACTCCAGCCAGATCCTCACCGTTCACCGCTTCGTCAACATGAAGGAGCTAGACCGCGCTTACGCCCAGGCGGTCATGCGCCACGTGAAGTACAACAAGTCGGCGGCGGCGCGCCTGCTTGACGTCAGCCGCCAACGGCTGCGGCGCAAGCTGGAGGGGTAACCCGAACCGCGGCTAGGAGGGGGGTCCACCGGCGAGGGGGCGGAGCCGGCGCCCCGGGTCGGCGGCCACCCGGGGCGCGGGTAAGACTCGCTTCTCCCGCCGCCTTGGCTGCGGGTTGACGCAGGTCGCGGCACCGAGGTCTCCCCAGGGTCCCCCCCCCGCTCCCGCGCTCCCGGCGCCCCGGGTCGGCGGCCACCCGGGGCGCGGGTCCAGCCCACTCCTCCCGCCGCCGCGGTCCTGGCGTGGCCGAAGGCGGCGTGGTCTCATCGCCGCCCCCGGCCACGACCCGCCGCGCTTTGCCTCCCGCCGATTCCCCCCATGGCCCACCCGTACCACGGCGTCTCCCTGATCGCCGATCCGGTCCACCGCTACATCCAGCTCACCGTGCCCGAGCGGCGCGGCGAGGCGTGCGAGCAGACGGTGCTCGATACGCCGTGGATGCAGCGCCTGCGCTACATCTACCAACTCCAGTCGGCGCGCTGGGTCTTTCCCGGTGCCGAGCACTCGCGCTTCCAGCACTGCCTCGGGACGATGCACCTCGCCGGCCGCCTCGCGGTCCACCTCTACCCCACCCTCGCGCAGCACCAGCAAGACTGTCCCTCGGCCGCCTTGGTGGAGGAGCTATTGCGGGTGGCGGGGATGGTCCACGACATCGGCCACGGCCCCTTCGCCCACTTCTTCGAGGAGAACCACCTTGCCCGCTTCGGCCTCACCCACGAGCAGGTGGGTGGGCTGATCATCACCGGGCCGCTGGCGCCGGTGATCCGCGAGGTGCGGCGCAGCCCGAGCGGCGAGTTCGCCTCCGGCGAGGAGATCGACCCGGCGTGGGTCGCCTTCCTGATTGCCAAGGAGGAGGGCGGCGGCGCGCAGATTCCGCCGTGGGTGGTCGCCCTGAAGCCGCTGCTCGCCGGCGTCTTCACCGCGGACAACATGGACTACGTCTTGCGCGACTCGTACATGTGCGGCGTCGCCATTGGGCCGGTGGACGTGGACCGGCTGATCCACTACCTCTTCTTCTCCGCGCCTGGGCTCACCCTCCACCGGGCTGGGCTGGCGGCGCTGAACATGTTCCTCAACGCCCGCCTCTACCTCTACTCCAACGTCTACTTCCACCGCACCACCCGCGCCATCGACCTCCATCTGCGCGAGATCTTTCCCGCCACCATGGGGGAGATCTGGCTCGAAAGCCCGGCCGATGACCTCGACGGCTACCTGCGGATCACCGAGTGGTCGCTCATCGAGGAGGTGCGGCGGTGGATCCGCGACGGGGTGGGGGTGCGGCGCGACCTCGGCCGCGAGTGGGCGCGGATCCTCGGCCGCGACGTGAAGTGGAAGATGGCGTACGACACCATCGTCGCCAGTCACGACCTTACCCAAGCCGCGCCGCCCCTCGATCCTCTGGAGATGGAGGCGCAGATCCGCGACCTCCTCCCTGCCGCCCTCCACGGCCTGCCGTTCCGGATCGACCTTGCCAGCAAAGACACCCGGCCCCTGAACCCGCTGCAAATGGGCGATCGGCAGATCTACGTCTTCGAACCCACCACCGGCCGCACCTCCACCGCCGCCCTGCGCGACCAGTTCGACTACATCCCGGCGAAGATCCTCCACTGCCGCCTGTTCGCGCTGGATCACGACCACGACATGCTGCTGGGCCAACTCGCCGCGCAGGTGCTGTACGGCGAGCGGTAACCGCCGCCGTCTGGCGAATCGCTAATGGCCCGCCGTCCTCCCCTGCGCCTGTCGCCGCGCCTCGCCCTCGCGCTGCTCGTCCTCATCGCGGGGCTGGCGGTGGTGGTGGCCCTGCTATGGCCGCCCTCCACCCCACCGAGGCGGAGCCCCCGCCCCGCTCGGGTCGCCCATGGCCCCCGGCTTCCTTTGCCCGTGGGTCGACCGCCGGTGGCCGCGGGCGAGTCCCCGATGGCGGCGGGCGAGGGGGAGGGCGAGGGGCCAG
>MNYW01000128.1 GCA_001873295.1 Nitrospirae bacterium CG2_30_70_394
TCTGCTCGTGGTAGTCGCCGGCGGTGTGCTCCTGCGGCTTGAAGGAGCCGATCTTCTCGCGCACCTCGACCCGCTTGGCGATCGCTTCCAACTCCACGAACAACGAGAAGCCGGCGGCGTGGTGGGTCACCCGCTCCTCAAAGGCGGTGGCGCGGGCGTTGAGGGCGGCGTAGCGCTGCTCGAGAACGGCGAAGGTGGTGAGCTCTTCGCGTTTTTGCGCCACCTTGCGATCGAGGAGGGAGAGCTGCCCGACCACCGGCGCCACCACGAAGTTGCCCACCCCCATAAGGACCACCAGGGCGATCGCGCCGCTCACCAGGAGCTGTTCCCGCGGGCTCATCTTCATAGGGTCGTCTCCGTCGCGGCCGGGGCCGGGGAGGTGGCCGGGGCCGGAAAGGTGGCCGAGGCCGCATCCTGTCCCTTCGGGGTGAGGACGAGGAGGAAGCGGACCCGCTGGCGATCCACCGACAGCTTGGCGTCGCGCACGTCCACCGCCTCGAAGTCCGGGGCGGCGGTGACGATCCCCTTGAGCCGCTCAACCGCCTCGAAGTCCTTCACCGTCCCCTGGATGCGCAGGTCCTTGGTGTCGAGGGCGACGGAGATCACCTCGATGTCGAGCTCCTCCGGCAGGAGGGTGGAGAGGAGATTGAGCCAGCGCAGCGGCTGGCCGTCGGGGCGGGTGGTCGACTCGAAGAAGTCGACCTCCTCTTGCAGCTTGGCCAGGCGCGCGCCCACCTGCGCACCCACGTTCACCACCCGCGTCCCCGGCGGCATCACCTGCTCGAAGCGCGCCAGCAGGCCATCGCTCAGGGCGGTGTAGACGCGGTTACGGGCGGTGTAGGTGGCGTAGAGATCACCCGCCGCGCACGCCAACACCGCCGCCACCGCCACCCCGTAGGCGACCGCGTGGCGGCGCAGGTTGTGGAGCTCGCGCATCCACGGCGAGTGGGTCCGGTGGAAGTTGATCGCCCGCGCTGCCCGCCGCGACACCTGCAACAGCAGGCCGTAGGAGACGAAGGGGGCGGTGGTCCACTGGCGACCGTCGGCGCTGGCACTCTCCGACAGGCCGAGGCGCGCCACCTGCACCGCGACCCCGAGACGCTCGCCGAGGGTGGCCGCCAGCCCCTCCTCCGCCGCCAGCTCACCGGTGAGGATGATTTGGGTCACCGGCGTCGAAAGCGCCGCGGTGGCCCCGCGCCACGCCGCTCCCACCTGCTCCACCAGTGGCGCATACGCCTCCACGCCGTCACCCGCCGCGGGCTGCCAGCGCAAGATGCGCCGCAACCGCTCGTCGCCCCCCTCCACCACGACCACCACCGCCTGCCCGGACGCCACGCTCACCACCCCGCACGGACCGTCGCCGGGCAGGGCGCCCTGGCCGTCGAGGCCGTTGATCAGGCAGGTGATCGGATCGGCGACCACGGTCGGCACCACCCCGGCCTCCTCCAAGAGGCGGAGGTGGGCGGCGACCGCGGCACGCCGCACCGCCAGGACGCGCACCGGCCACGGACCGCTGCCGGCGAGGGGGTAGCTGTCGAACAGGGCCTCCTCCATCGCGTAGGGCAGGAGCGGCTCGATGGCGAAGGGCACGGCGTCGCGCACCTTGCCCGCCTCCTTGAACGGAAAGACGAGGTCGCGCGCCACCACCGCCCCGGCGGGCAAAGAGCTCGCCACCTTCTCACCGGCGCAGCCGTGGCGAGTGAAGAGGTCGCGGAGGAAGGAGCTATCGACACCCGTCTCCGGAATCGGTTCGGCGCGGTAGAGGGTCACCCCTACCGCACCGCCACCCGGGGTGCCGCGCAGCAGGCGCACGGTGTGCGCCTCGAACTCCACCGCTGTGATCTCCCTAGCCATCCCGCCTCACTCCTCCCGCCAGTACAGGGTGGCCAGTTTGCCGCCCGTGGTGCGCGTCACCACCGTCGTAATCGTCCGCTGGGTGAGGCTCCCCCCCCCGCCCGCATCCGTGCTCCCCACCGCGCCGGTCGCCTGGATGATGAAGTGTTTGGACGCCGTCGCAAGGACCCCCGCCGCCTGGGTCTGGATCGCGTTGTACTCGGCCTCCGCCAGGATACCCCGGGTCTTGACCTGGATTGGAGAGGAAAACGGTTCGAGCAGACGCGCGTCGCGGATCTCGTTTGCCCGCTCCTCGTCGATCACCACCTGCCCCTGACCATCGGCGCCGGCAAGGCTTTCCAGAATCCACGGCCTCTGATCGGCCTGCGGGTCGGCGGTGTTGATGTTCACCCGCCCGTCGCCCCAGACCGTGACCAGGGACAACAGGCCGGGGAGCTCGTCGCGCCCGTAGAGAAGGTCGCGGTCGAACCCCTTCACCAGGCCGAGCTCGCCCGGGCTCAACAGCGGCCGGTTGGCGATGACCCGCGGCGGGTCGAGACCGCGGTAGTAGTTCTCCTCCGCGCCATTGCCGTGCACCTGGTCGTCCGGGTCGAGCCAGTCGATCAGCGCGTCCACCAAGGCGGGGGAGTCGTCGCGGCCGAGCTGGTTCAAGAGCTGGGTGACCACCCCCGCCAGCGGCTCGTTCACGGTGTTGCCGGTGGCGTTGAGCAGCCCATTGAGGTCGAGCCTCCGGTCCGCGTCCTCGATGGTGAGGGTGACGAACCCCTCCTCCACCGGAATCACCGGGATCGCCATCGCCCATGGGTCGGCAGCGCTGTCCACCTCCTGCTCGTCGGTACGGATGAGGGCCTTCGCCACCTCCACCCCCGCCTCCGCCAGATACGCCGCCTGCACCGACTCCACGTACGAGCGCGCCAGCTCCAGTTCGACCTGCCCCGAGTAGGTGAACTGGATCACCAGGGCGGCCAGCAACCCCACCACCACCAGGGTGAGGACGAGGGCCATGCCGCGCTCGGCGCCACCCGCCGCGACCCGGGCGCGCCACTCCCCGCCCGCCCGCGACCCGCGGCCGCGGCGCCGGCCGGAAGAGGCGATCCGCGCCGCGCCAGGAAGCCCATCCGACTTGGTCGATCGTGACGAAAGGAAGAGGAAGCGGTCGCGAGCCCGGAGTGCGACCCGGGCGCGGCGCAGCGTGGCACTCGCTAACGAAGAACAGCACACAACCCGGGCCCTGATCCGCGCTGTCACTGCGTTCCGCGTCTTTGCGGTGGATCGGGACCCAGTCCGACCGCGTCCCCAACTCATCGCTGCTCTCCCATGGGAATCTCGACGATCGAGCGGATCTCCACTGGCTCCGCCCCCTCCACCTCATCCTCCGGCGCCAGAAAGAGGGAGACCTGAACCAGGCGCGGCAGGCTGTTGCTCTGGCGCGAGTCCCACTCCTCCACCCAGCCGGTGGGGCCGTAGTAGTGGAAGTCGAGGCCGACGAGCTCCTCGCTCAGGAGGTATTCGGCGCCGCCCGTCATGGGGTCGCCCTCCGGGGTCGCGTCCTCCCGCTTGACCAGGACGTAGCGCGACTCGCCGGTCGCGTGGAAACCGTAGGTCACCTCGGCCACATCCGACTCGGGAAGGTCGGGGTGGAGCTTCAGGTGCGAGGCGTGGACCCAGGTGAGGCGGTCGGCGGGCCGGCCATCATCGGTGACCGCATCCTCGCCCACGAAGACGAGGCGCGGGTCGTTGGCCAACCACAGGGTGGAGCGCAGCTCCCGGTCGATCATCTCCAAGAGAATGCGCACCGCCTGCTCCCGGGAGCCCCGCCGCTCCATGCGCTGGAGGCCGCCCACCGTCGACCAGAGGGCGCCGTAGACCAGGGTGAAGACCAGCCCCAACAGGCCGAGGGTGATCATCACCTCGACGAGGGTAAAGCCGCGCTCGCCGCCGGCGGCCGGGCACGCCCCAAGGCAGGAGGGATGTCTGTCGCCCATCGTCACGGTCCACCCTACCCGCCGGCCACTGCCCCGGCTCACTTCACCCGATACGTCCGCACCCGGACGCGCTCGTTCGGTGCTGGCCCCCAGGAGACCTCGACGCTCACCTCGACCACCCGCACCTGCTGGGTGGAGTAGGGGGTCTCCTCCACCCGGGTGGTCCAGTGGTAGGGCGGGTCGGGCGCCACGAAATCGCCCTCCTCCTCGCCGCTCGCGGGGGTGGAGTCTTTGAGGAGGTCGACCATCCGGCTCTTCGCCAAGCGGGCGCCGGTGGCGAGCTCCTCGGCGCGCGCCGCCATCGAGACCGTGGAGGCGTGGAGCTGCAAGACCGCCACCAGGGTGGTCCCAAGGATGGCCACCGCGATAAGGACCTCCAGCAGCGTAAATCCCGCCGCGCCTGCGGCTGCGCGGGGGTGGCGCGAGGAGAAGGGAGAAAGGAGAACGGAGAACGGGGGGCGCATGGGCCGGGGGGGGCGGGCCACGCGGCCCCACGGCGCTGCACCGCCCGCGGCCCGCGGTCGCCTGGGTCTGAACGTGTCGCCTTTGCTAACCACCACCCTCTTACCGTCCCCTTTCTACTTCCTACTTTCTACGGGTTCCCCCCGAGCGGGATCTCTTCGAGGAAACCGTCGAGGCGCCGCACCTGGCCGGTGAGGGGCTCGATCACCAGGGTGTATTGCGCCTCCTCCGCCTGCACATGGAGGAGGGTGCGCTCCACGTAGCCGTTGGGGAGGAAGGTGGTGAAGAGGTTCTCCTCGCTCCCCTCGGGCTGCCTCCCCTGGAACTGGGTGCGCACCGCAACCAAGTCCACCGCCCCGGGCCACCGCTGCGTCGCGGTGAGCGACCCCTGGTCCTCCTGCTCCTCGCCACTCGCGGCGAGGAAGGTCACCCACAGGGTCTCCTTCTGCCGGTCGTAGTGGAGGCGGTAGGTCTGGTGGGTGCGCACCGCGCGGTCGCGCACCAAGGCGGTAAGGGCGGCGAGCCGGCGGGTGGCGAGGCGAATGTCCGAGGCAAACAGCGGGCGCATCAGGCGCGGCAACATCACCCCGGCCATCAGCCCGAGGATCAGGACCACCACCATCACCTCCACCAGGGTGAAGCCGCACGCGCGGCCGGCCGGGCGGACGGCGGGGGCGGGAGGGCGACTACTCGAGGTTCCAGCTCTCGATATCGGCAAAGGCGTCCTCGCCACCGTCCTCGCCATCGGCACCGTAGCTCTCGATGTCGTAGTCGCGGCTATGGATCCCCGGCGAAAGGTAGATGTAGCCGTTGCCCCACGGATCCTTCGGCACCTTGTCGAGGTAGCCATCCGGGTTGTAGCGCAGGGGCAGGGGCGAGGTGGTAGGCGCCGTAACCAGCGCCTCCAGCCCCTGATCGGTGGTGGGGTAAAAGCCATTGTCCGCGCGATACAGCTTCAGGGCGTTCTCGAGCTCGCGGATGGTGACCGTGGCGGCGGTGCGCTTGGCGACATCGGTACGCCCCACGATCCGCGGCACCACGATGCTCGCCAGCAGGCCGAGGATGAGGACCACCACGATCACCTCGATCAGGGTGAAGCCCGCCTCCGCCACCCCCCTGCCCCATGGGGTCACCCCGTGCGCCATCGTCGTCTCCATCGCGCTCCTTACTTGATCAGCTCGTTGATCTCGAAGATCGGCAGGAGGATAGCGAGAACGATGAACAGGACCAAGAGACCGAGGATGACGATCATCACCGGCTCCACCAGAGAGGTGAGGGCGGAGACGGTGACTGTCACGTCCTCCTCATAGGCGGCGGCGACCCGATCGAGCATCTCCTCCAGGGAGCCGGACCGCTCCCCCACGTCGACCATATGCAAGACGATGGCGGGAAACTCGCCGGTGGCCCGCAGGCCGGAGGCGATCCCGCCGCCCTCCTGCACGTGGGCGCGGACGGCAGCGACCGCCTCCTCGAAGATCCGGTTGAGGACGATGCTCTTCACGATGTCCAGGCCAGCGAGGAGCGGCACGCCGCTCGCCATGAGGGTGGAGAGGGTGGAGGCGAAGCGCGCCACCACCACCTTGCGGATGAGGACGCCGAAGAGCGGGATGCGCAGCTTGAAGCGGTCGAGGGCGTGGCGCCCGACGGCGGTCCGTCCCCACAGGCGCAACCCCACCACGACCAGCCCGATCAGCAGGAAGATCACCCACCAGCGGTGCTCCAGAAAGTGGCTCACCGCCATCAGGACCAGGGT
>MNYW01000081.1 GCA_001873295.1 Nitrospirae bacterium CG2_30_70_394
CCCTCACCGTGGCCGCGCCGGACCCCAACGATGTCGATGACGACGGCGACGGCTTCACCGAAAACCAGGGCGATTGCGACGACTCCAATGCCAACCGCTTCCCGGGCAACCCGGAGCTTTGCGACGGTGTCGACAACGACTGTGACGGCGCGGTGGATGACGGTATCGCGCCGGTGGCGACCGCCTGTGGTGTCGGGGCGTGCGCGGCCACGGGCAGCCAGAGCTGTGTGGCGGGTGCGCTGGTGGACGACTGCACCCCGGGTTCGCCGAGCGCGGAGCTTTGCGACGGTGTCGACAACGACTGTGACGGCGCGGTGGATGACGGTATTGCGCCGGTGGCGACCGCCTGTGGTGTCGGGGCGTGCGCGGCCACGGGCAGCCAGAGCTGTGTCGCGGGTGTGCTGGTGGACGACTGTGTGCCGGGTTCGCCGAGCGCGGAGCTTTGCGACGGTGTCGACAACGACTGTGACGGCGCCGTGGATGACGGTATCGCGCCGGTGGCGACCACCTGTGGTGTCGGGGCGTGCGCGGCCACGGGCAGCCAGAGCTGTGTCGCGGGTGTGCTGGTGGACGACTGTGTCCCGGCCACGCCGAGCGCGGAGGTGTGCACCGACGGCCTGGACAACGACTGTGACGGTCTGAGCGACGGAGCGGACACGGTGGACTGCCCCCCGGTCGGGGCGTGTGACGGCTTCGTGCCGCAACCCACCCAGTGTGGGGTTGGCGCCTGCGCCGCCAGCGGCACGACCACCTGCACGGACGTCGGTGGCCAGCCAGTTCTCGGCGACACCTGCGTCGCCGGTAGCCCGGGCGCCGAGCTCTGCGACGGTCTGGACAACGACTGTGACGGCGCCGTGGATGACGGTATCGCGCCGGTGGCGACCGCCTGCGGTGTGGGGGCGTGTGGTGCGGTTGGGGAGCTGGCGTGTGTGGGCGGCCAGATGGTCGATTCCTGCCTCCCCGGGAATCCAACCGCCGAGCTCTGCGACGGTCTGGACAACGACTGTGATGGTGTCGTGGATGACGGTATCGCGCCGGTGGCGACCGCCTGCGGTGTGGGGGCGTGTGGTGCGGTTGGGGAGCTGGCGTGTGTGGGTGGCCAGATGGTCGATTCCTGCCTCCCCGGGAATCCAACCGCCGAGCTGTGCGACGGCCTGGACAACGACTGTGATGGGTGGGTTCCGGTAGACGAGGTGGACGCGGATGGCGATTCCTTCCGCGTCTGCGCCGGTGACTGCAACGATGGTGATCCGGCGATCCACCCGGCCGCCATCGAGGTCCCGGGGAACGCGATCGACGAGGACTGCGATGGGGTGATCGCGCCACCCACGCCGCCGGAGAACCTCGTGGCCAGGGCCAAGAGGCTGCACGTGAACCTCCGCTGGGAGGGGTCGGCCGGCGCGACCCACTTCATCGTCTTTAGGCGGTTGAGCGGGGAGGCCACCTTTATCGAGGTGGGGCAGACCTCGCGGTGGTCCTTCGTCGAGGATCTCCCCGCGGGCACGGGCAGCGCCGAGTACTTCGTGGTGGCGGGAAGTCCGTTCGGGCAGAGCGCTGGCTCGGCGGTCATCACGGTGGTGCCAACCCGGCGCCGGTAGCGCAGCCGGCGCCACGCCAAGGGCGGCCCCCTCTTCCCAGGATGGATGGGGAGAGGGGGCCAGTCAGCCGCGTCGCGGACCCAGCGATCGGTGCGGGTGGCCCAGGCGCGCGATGGAAGGGCGCGCCGGTCAGCTGCGTCGCGGGTCGTCGGCCGGCGTCTTGGGGATCATCGGGACGGCGGGTTGAGCGGGGTCCAACGCCTCGAGGAGCACCCAGAGGGCGAGGAAGGTTGGGTGGGGATGGGAGTCGGCGCGATCTTGGGTGAGACCCCATCCGCCATCGCCGCGTTGGCTCTTCAGGACCCAGTCGATCCACACCGGTCGCAGCCGGGGGCGCGCGCCCACGTAGGCGAGGGTGGCGATCGCCTCGATGCGCAGGTCGTCCGGGATCTTTGGGGCGTCGACGAGGGCGGCGAGGCGCGGGATCCAGGTGGTGCGGAACCGTTCTACCTCGTCCCCCGCGGGGCAGTGGTTCTCCTCTAACCACTGGGCAGCGATGAGGGCGTGGGTGAGCGAATACCCGCCGCGCTGGGCGAGGCCATCAAGCTCTGCGAGGTAGGTGGGAGGCAGGGCGAGGTGGTCGCAGTGGAGGGCGGCGGCGGTGATCCGGCCGATCCGGCCAGGGATGGCGGCGATGGCGTTGGCGTTGGTGACCGCGGTCGGATCGACGAGGCGGAAGAAGGGCGGCGGAAACTCTTGCGTGTCGACCGTCGTGGTCTGGAATCGGGCGCGCGCTGCGCCGGCCAGTTGCGCGAGCCGCGGGTCGGGAAACTTGCGCGCCAGGTACTGCGCCATGGCGGCCATGTCCGGCCGCCACTGGGAGTCCACGGCCGGAGTGAGCCAGGTAATGGCGCGATCGACGCCGCGTTGGAGCGCCTGATCCCCCCCGTCCACGCCGGTGGCGGAGGCGCGGACCGCGGTGGCACAGCCGAGGGCGAGGAGGGCCAGGAGGAGGGCGCGCACGGCGCGGTGGCAGGGGCGGCGGCCACGACCAGCAGTAGCGGAAGGGGGCTGTCGGCCTGGGTCGACCGGCGGGGGAGGCCCGGCCACGGGCGCTCGGATAGGGGCGACGCTCCCGGAACAAGCAGGCCGCAAATGAAAGCGCATCGACGCGCATGGGGGCGCAGAGGGGTTCACTACCGGGGCCACGGAGGTCACGAAGGTCACCGGGAACCGCCTCGGAAACCAAACCTCAACTTCCGCCGCCGCCTCGCGAGTCCACGCCGCCTGCCAGGGGGAGGGGTCACGACCGGAGGGTGGGGGCCGCACCCTCCCCATCCAGGATTCGCGCCCGTTCGCAGTGATTCGCGGCTCGTTCGAAAGAACAGTTCCAATGCGGTTACGCAGACGGCCCGCCCGAGCCAACCGCCTGGCCACGATCCCCGTTGTGAGTCCGACCGACTCGCTCGGCAGTCCGATCATCGCGCGGCGTGGCCACGCCGTCCGCGTCGCGCCCGCCACCGCCAGCCGAGCCATGCCACCACCGGCAGCCCCATGGGGATGACGAGCCCCGGGCCGAGGAGTCCGTTGGGCAGGAGGGCGGCGCCGTTGGCGGTCAGGGCCAGGGCGTAGAGAAGGTTGCCGGTGGCGGCGGTGACGAGGAAGGGCAGGGGGGCCATGTGGCCGGCGCCGGCGGTGAAGGTGATCGCCTCGGCGAGGACCGGTACCGGGCGGCTGGCAAAGAGGACGAGGGCGGTGGGCGCGGTGGGCAGGGTCGAGGTGAAGCGGCCGAGGAGGAGGCGGCCGGCTCCGTAGCCCACCAGGTTGCCAAGGAGCAGACCGCCCCAGCACCAGACGAGGCCGGAGAGGAAACCGAGGCGGGCACCGAGGAGGGTGCCGACGATGCTCGACGGAATCGGCAGCAGCACGTCGGCGGCGAGCAGGCCGCCACCGGTGGCGCCGAACAGCCAGGCGTTGCGGTCCATGGCCGAGAGCCACCGCTCACCGGGCAGCTCACCGACCACCAGAAAGGGGAGGATCGGAATCAGCAGGGCGACCACCACCACCCCGAGTAGCCGCCCAGGCCGCCGCGTCGCGCCCTCTCCCCCCGCGTCGGTCTCGCTCACCGCCCCTCGCGAATGGAGCAACAGTCTGGATCGAGCTGCATGTAGGCGCAGCCGCGGCAGACGATGTGGGCGGGGACCGTCGCGCCGTGGCGCCGGCGCAGGGCGGCGACCCGGCCGGCGAGGCGGAGGTAGTAGTCGAAGGCGGGGGTCGAGACGTGGCCATAGGTGGCGTGGCGGGTCGACCAGTGGAGGGAGTAGACCGGCGCGATCCGATGGCCGAGGAGCCAGTCGGCGCCCGCTTCCGCGTGGTCGAGGGCCGCCTCCACCGAGGCGAAACCGGCGGGGTGGTCGACCTCGATCCCGGCCACCATGGCGGTGAGGACGTTACCCGCGCCCATCACCGCCACCGCGTCGGTGAGCCGCGCAAGCCACGTCTCGTATCCCACGAAGCGGTGCTTGCCCGGACAGATGGCGGCAAACAGCGGCTCCCCCCACACCTCCAGGTTGTAGGAGACCGCCGCCGCCCCCGCCTGCTTGAGCGCCGCGGTGTCCGCACGCGCCAAAGCGGAGGGGCCGGCGGTGATCGGCAGGGTGACGCCCGCTCCGATTAGCGCCTCGGTGAGCTGGAGGTAGCGCTCCGCCTCGGCGTGCGAGTCGGTGAGTGACCCGGCCACCAGGTAGATGTGGCGCACCTCGGGGATGGCCGCCAACGTCGCCTCCACCACCCGCGCGAGACCGTCCGCGGCGATCGGGCCCTGGCCGGCCACTTGGCCGAGGGCGCGGCTGCGTTCGTCCGGCCTCCCGTAGGCGCAGAAGCTGCAATGGAGGGAGTGGCCGGCCGCATCGCGCTCGGTGAAGAAGTCACAGCCGGGCGCCGGGTTGATCACCAGCATGTCGCCGTGCTGAGAGAGGCCGGCCGACGCCGTGGGGTGGCCGTCCGCGGTGGTCTTCGCCATCCACTGTGGCCGCCGCTGGAAGGTGATCGGCTCCAGCACCTCGCCGTCGAGGAGCAGGTGGGTGCGGTCACCCTCGGCGACCACCTCGTACGGGCTCTCGGGGTCGCACTTCACCCGCACCAGTTCGCCCTCGGCAAGGTGCATGAGGTACGGGATCGGGACCGTGGCGGGCAGCCGGGCCGCGCGCTCCGCCACGCTTGGGGTGTACGGCTTGAACGACGGCAGCGCCCACCTGCCGGCCTCGCCCACGGCGCCGTTGAAGCGGATCCCCTCAAACAGGAGGTGGGCCTTGAGCAAGGCCCGGGCGGGCAGCTCCGGGTACTGCTCGGCGAGGTGGGCGAGGCGATCCATCGCGGGTGCGGCCCCTACTTGCGCCAGCCGGAGAGGGGCCGCACCTGGATGTTTTCCATCGCCACGAAGGGGCGGAACGGAGTCTGGACCTGTTCGAGAAGGTCCAGGCTCTCCGCTTCGAGGATGGCGTAGGTACCCGAGCCGTCGGCGGCGGCCCAGTCGCTATGCAGGCGGATCCCGGCCGGCGGCGCGGTGTAGAAGGCCTCGGCGAGTTTGCCGAGCTCCTGGTACTGGGCGGCGGTGAGGTCGGGCCGGGTGCGGTTAATGACCATGAAGTGCACGGCTCACTCCGCCTTCGCCGCCGGCGCGACAGGAGCGGCCGCGACCGCCTTCACCTCGACCGTCACCCGCGTCCCCTTTTTCGGCAGCACGCCGGTGTTGGGGACGAGGGAGCCGTAGTCACCCTGCTGGGTGCCGGCGGCGAGGGTGATGATCTCCGCCGGGTCGTGGACGAAGCCAATGAGCACGCCGTCGGTCTGCGCCATGTAGGTGCCGTCCGGGGTGAAGGTGGAGCCGGTGTAGACCCAACTCGTGGCGTTCAGCGCCTTGCCCGAACGCAGATCCTTCACCGCCTCGGCGGCGGTCACCTGGCGGTGCTCCTTGTCCTTGCCCCACGCCAGGCTCACCTCGACCTTGTCGCCGGTTACCCCGGTGGGATCGAAGTGGTACTGCGGGGTGCGCGCGTGTTTCGCATCAAGGCCAATGAGGAGGCAGGCGACGTTGAACTCGTACGCCGTGGCCCCCGCCTCGAGGACCGACTCGTACCCCTTGTAGCCGCCCTTGGTGCACAGGACGAACTCCTGCGTTCCCTCCTCCTGGTGAACCTCGGCCGGGACGGTGAACCGGCGCTGGTTGCGATCAACCTCGATCAGCCCGACGCGGAACCGGCCGTTGCCGAGGTCTTGAACCTTCGGGTTGCGCTCCGCGTCCTGGGCGGGGGATGCCGGCGGCTGGACGCTGGGGAGGCTCCCCGCCGGGTCCTCCGCGGCGGCGGGCAAGGCAACGGGTAGGCCCACAAGCAGGGCAACAACGAATAGGGCAACACGGGACATGGCGACTCCTCCAAAAACGGGGTTAGCCGGAGGCTCAAGAAGCCGGCAAGCGAAGTCAAGATCGCCACGGGGTGGGACGGGTGGCCCGCCCCAGCTCCGTGGCGATCTCGTTTTCTTACCGCACCCGGCCGGACGGGGTCGCGGCGGCCTCGTTCGACTGGGGTGACTCGTGGCCCGCGCCGTCGAGCCAGGTGACCACGTAGTGATAGGTGGTGCCGGTGATGAGCCGGTGGTCGAGGTAGGTGCAGTAGGTGGTCTGGTAGCCCGTGGCGACGAGCTGGTACGGCCCGCCCGCGGTGGTGCTGCGGTAGATGTTGTAGCCCGTCGCGTTTGGGGCGCACGTCCAAACGAGCTGCGCCTTGTCCCGCTTCGGCCGGGCCCGGAGGTCGGTGATCGGCGCCAGACTCGGCGCCTGCACCGTCACCGTGAGGGTGTCGCTCCCCACCCCGCCGTCGTCGTCGGTGACCGTCACGGTCACCGTGTAGGCGCCGTCTTGGGCGTAGGTATGTGTCCCGGCGACGGAGCCGTTGCCGCCTGCCTCGCTGACCGCGGCTGCCTCGGGGGCGGAGCCATCCCCCCAGTTGACGGTGGCGGTGTGGGTGTCGAGGGTGCCCGGGTCGGTGAAGGAGGCGGGCGGTAGATCGACCATCTCGCCGGTGATCACGCCACGGTCGGGGCCGGCGTTCACCACCGGCGCGACGTTGCGGACCGTC
>MNYW01000133.1 GCA_001873295.1 Nitrospirae bacterium CG2_30_70_394
CGTGATGGCGCCCATGCAGTTCCAGGAGGCGTACACCGACGGCTCCAATGGCGTCACCACCGAGTACGTCAAATACCACGACACCGAGTGGGACTTCGCCGGCACGGGCACCTACACCTCGACCGTCGCCGCCCACTCGTGGGACACCAACTGCGCCACCTGCCACGGCGGGGTCGGGATCACCACCAACGCGGCCGGCGACCGGGTGGTGGACTTCGCCCCCGACGCGAATGGCTATGAGTTGGTCCCCGGCAGCGACGAGAAGTACCAGATCAACATCGGCTGCGAGAAGTGCCACGGCCCCGGCTCCGAGCACGAGGCGGCGGGCGGCAACGGCCACAAGATCGTCCAGCCCGACCTCCTCACCGCCGGCCGCCTGACCATGATCTGCGGCTCTTGCCACATCCGCGGCGAGAACAACACCGACCTCGGCGGCGAGCCGTCGCTGATCTCCGCCGAGGCGGCTGAATCCCAGACGACCTTCACCATCCCCGCCCCGGGGATCAGCCCGGCGGAGTTCTTCGGCACCACGGATGGCTCCGGCATCGCGCCGTTTGAGACCGATACCCTGACCACCGGCTACAGCCTGCCAATCAACTACGCGACGAACTCGAACTCGTGGAAGGACATCACCTACCAGTCCGACCACCCGTTTGTGACCCCCTCCGCGGCGGGCGACCGCACCCAGGTGACCGGCTCCTTCAACCACTCGAAGGGCCACCACCAGCAGTTCCAGGACGTAGTACGCACGAAGATGTACAAGAACGACAACTGGATGGTGACCTGCATCGACTGCCACAACGCGCATGGCGGGAGCGACGAGCACCAGCTCACCGCCAACAACGACAACAACGCCCTCTGCCTCAACTGCCACAACGACTCGTTGCGCGCCCCGGGGGAGGGTGAGGTCGCGCCGACCGCGACCACCGGCGCCAGCGCGGACACGGCCGCCGCCTTGGAGGGCAAGCACCCGGCGAACTTCCAGTTCGTCACCGAGGCAATCGCCGCGCGCCTCAACGCCGGTACCCAGACCGCCGCCGACGACACGGCGATCGGCCTCGAGGTGATGCGCCACGTGGGCAAGTGGGCGAACACCGCCATGGCCGCCATGGCGTACGGCCCGACCGGCAGCACGAAGATGGGCCGCTGCTCCATCTGCCACATGCCGAAGACCTCGAAGTCGGCGTCGAACAGCAACGCCCTGCTAGATGGCACCGATCAATACCTGCAGGGCGACATCCACTCGCACACCTTCGACGTGATGACCACCGAGGCAGTCAACGCGATGAAGGCGGACAAGGGGGCAAGCTCCACCACCCCGGCGGGGATGACCAACGCCTGCGGCACGTGCCACACGAGCGCGTTGAACTAACCCTTTCCCCCGCCTTGGCGGGGCTTCGGGGCGGGCCTTCGGGCCCGCCCCTTTTTTTGTGCAGCACAGACGCGGTTGACCCGGCAGGGGCGGGTAGGCTTCACTCCGCGCCGGTGGTCGGTGGGCCGCCATAGGTGTTGGAGGGCAATCGCGCCGCCTGGTCTTCGGGCGGCCGCACCACCAGGAGGAGGATCATGTTCCCGCGTCTTCTCGCTCTGGCCGTCCCCCTTGTGATCGCCACCGTACCGGCGCAAGCGGTGGAGGTCTCGGGCAGCCTCACCACCCTCGCCTACAGCCAGCAGCGGTTCGACGTGGAGGGCGATGCCGACCAGCTCCCCCTCTTCGAATTCCTCGCCCTGGACGTGCGCGACCTCGGTCCCGCCCCCCTGTCGCTGCACCTCGATGGTTTTGCCAAGCTCGACCTGCGCGAGCAAACCCGCGGCCACGACCTGCAAGGCGAACTCACCTACGCCTACCTCCAGTGGCACGACCGGACCACCGGCGTGGATCTGCGCGCCGGCCGCCACTTCGTCCGCCAGGGGGTCGCCAGCGAGTACCTCGACGGCGCCTCGGTGGACTGGCTCTCCGGCCAGGGGGTCGGCGTGGAGCTGTTCGCCGGCCAGCAGGTGGATGGCGATTTCGGCGGCAACACCGGCGATGTGGAGGGCGGCGGCCGGCTCTACCTGCGCCGGGGCCACTACGAGGTGGGGCTCTCGGGGATGGAGGCGCGCGACAATGACCAGCCCGGCTTCGCCCGCTACGGCCTCGACGGCTGGGGCGCCCTGGGTCCGGTGAGCGCGAGCGGCCACGCCTTCTGGGACCGGCTCTCCGAGGAGGTCTACGACAGCGAGCTCCTCCTCACCTGGGACGCGACCCAGAAGCTTCTTTTCACCGCCGACGTGGACCGCATCCTGCCGAGCCTGCTCTTGTCGCACACCTCGATCTTCGGCAATGAGATCTTCACTACCGGCGAGCAGCGCGAGATCGGGCTGCGCGCCGATTACCGCCTCACCGACCACCTCCAGCTCGCCGCGGATACGCGCCAGTACGACTTCAGCGAGGGCGATGACGAGTGGGTGGCGGGCGGCGAGGCACGGCTCCGCTGGGGGGCGCGAATGGACCGCGAGGTCGGGCTCCGCTACGAGCACGAGGAGCTGGCCCAGTCGACCCACCTCTTTGGCCGCTACAACCAAGAGCTCGCTCGCACCACCCACCGGTTCGCTCTCGCCCGCCTCTACTACGCCCTCGACTTCACCCTCTACGACTTCGACGAGCCGCCCTTCCCCGCCAACCGCCGCCACTTCAGCCACGACACCGTGGCCACCGTCGGCGCCGAGCTCGGCGAGGCATGGGAGGCCAGCCTGTCGCTCGACTACGGCGCGCGCGCCGACTACCGCGACTTCACCACCACCACCAGCGGCGGGGAGACCGTGCGCGTCCCCGCCACGGTGGAGAGCGAAGGGCTCTCCTCCCGCGACGCGACCAACGCGACCTTCCGGCTGGTCTACAAGTTCCTCTAAGGAGCAGCGCCTCAACCCCCAGGGTGGGTTCCATGGCGGCGTGACGTGAGCCTCGAATCCCCCCTCTTCCCCCATCTGCTGCCTCCGCACGCCTTGTCAGGAAAGCAAATCTCCACCCCTGAGCCGGTACTCCCGATCGCGCTTCCCCATCCCCTTCGAGTGTGGCTATGACCTCTCTTCGCACCCCCGTCCGTCTCGCCCTCGCCGCCGTTGCCCTCGTGGCCGCGGCGGCGTGCGCCCACCTCTTCACCCGCCCCGCCGCCCACTTCACCTTCAGCCACCAGCTCCACGCGAAGGAGATGGAGGTGGCGTGCGCCAAGTGCCATGCCGACATCGCGGCGACCACCGAGGTGGCCGAGCGCCACCTCCCCGCCTTCGACGCCTGTCGCCAGTGCCACGAGGACGGCCACGTCGGTGAGGTGGACTGCACCACCTGCCACGCCTCCCCCGAGGCCCTGCAGCAGGCCGCGGCGACCCAGGCGATCCCGCGCCTCACCCCGCGCGAGACGCACCTGAACTACTCGCACAAGGACCACCTTCCCCGGGTGCAGGGCGACTGCCTCGCCTGCCACCAAGAGATCCTCACCTCCACCCAGCCCAACGATGGCAAGACGCCCACGATGGCCGCCTGCATGCAGTGCCACCAGGAGCAGTACGACCAGCTCCAGTGCCGCCAGTGTCACGCCGACCTCTCCGCAGAGCGCTTCCAGCCGCAGCTCGGCCGCTTCCGCCACCAGGGCGACTGGCTCCACACCCACAAGCTCCAGGCCCAGCAGGCGAACGGTAGCGCCTGCGCCCAATGCCACATGGAGCGGTTCTGCGCCGACTGCCACAGCGGCGTGGACAACCAGGTGAAGGTGTCGGTGAAGTATCCAGCCGAGGTGGGGCGCGAGTTCATCCACCGCGGCGACTGGGTGAGCCGCCACCCGGTGGATGCCGAGCGTGACCCGCAGCCGTGCCTGAGCTGCCACCGGATCAACAGCTGCACCGATTGCCACGAACGATCTGGGGTGCGCTACGTGGTCGGCGGCCGTAGCCCGTTTGGCACCAGCCACCCCTACGGCGCGGAGATCGCCACCTCCGGCCACGGCATCGCTAGCCACCCGGAGAACCGGTCAATCATCCGCCACAACATCGTCGCCTGCGCCTCCTGCCACGACGGCAACACTCCGGTGTGCACCACCTGCCACGCCTCGGTCGGCGGCGCCGGGATCAACCCCCACCCGCCCGGCTTCCGCTCGAACTTCAACCCGAACCGGCAGCCGGTCTGCCGTACCTGCCACCGGTAACCGACCCAACCTCCCTCGGCGCGCCGAGGGAGGAGGGCTGCCGGAGCCGTTGCCGGTCTGCCAGAGACCCACCACCAGCCGCCCCGCATCTTGCGCGAGGGGAAGCTCGCTTCTACCAGCAGCTCCGACCTCTGCCCGTGGCGGGCGTCGGTTATGGTCCGCCTTGTGTTCCACCACGGTGCGCCGCTCCCCTTCGTGCGCGGCGCACGACCCGGGGCGTGGGCGTGGACGATCCCCCAACAACGCCCAGCCCAGCCCAGCCCAGCCCAGGTTGATCCGCGACCGCGGCGCGGGGCCCACGCAGCCCCACGACGGGTTTCACCCGCGTCTTCCCGCACGCCCGGCGCCAGGGCCTCGCTCCCGCGTGGAGGGAGCGGTCCCCGGCGAGGGGGAGCCCTTCGGGGCTGCCGCGCAGGCGGCGCAGGTCGCGGCGGAAAGCCGCTCCTACCCCTTGCGGTGGGAGCCGGCAGGGTGGAGGGCAGGGGTGCGCGGGTCGTGGGTGAAGCCCGCCCCTACCTCTTGACCGGCCGCTCGGCGAACAGTCCCGGCAGGTCGCGCAGGTCGCGGAGGAGGCAGTCGGGGCGCGCCGCTACCACCTCCGCCTCGCTACGGAAGCCGTACAAACAGCCGACGGTGCGCACGCCGGCGGCGTGGCCCGCGTCGATGTCGGTGGCACCATCGCCCACCATCCAGGTGCGTTGCGGATCGGCGCGGTGGGCGGCGAGGGCGTGGAGCAGCGGCGCCGGGTGGGGCTTGCACTCGGAAAGGGTGTCGCGGGCGAGGATCGGGTCGAACCAGCGGCTGACCCCGAGGCCGTCGAGGATCGGCCGGGTGAAGCGCATCGACTTGTTGGTGATCAGGGCCATGGGGACGCCGGCAAAGTGGCCGACCACCTCGGCCACCCCCGGGTAGAGGCGGGTGTGCTCCAGCAGGCGCGCCTCGTAGATCCCCATGAAGTGGGCCAGGGCCGCCTCTACCTCGCCGCCGCCGGCGGCCGCCACCGCCTTCTCGATCAGGTGGTAGACGCCGTTGCCCACGTGGGCGTAGATCTCCGCGCGCGCCAGGGGCGAGAGCCCCCGCTCGGTGAGGGTCTGGTTGAGGGCGGCGGCAATGTCCTCCTTCGAGTCGATGAGGGTGCCATCGAGGTCGAAGATGAGGAGCTGGGGCCAGGGGTAGAGGGCCATGGCGGATACGGTAGCGGATCCCACCCGACCGGTCGCCGGGGCGCGCCCGGCAAAGGGCGGCGATGGGCGCGCGCCCCGCGGGTCAGCGGCGTCTGGCGGGCCTGGGAGGCTGGCGGACTTTTCGCGATCGGACGCCGCAGCCAGTCGCGTAGCCGGATGAAGGTACGGTGGCGGAACACCGCTCGCGGGGAATGAAGGCCGGCGCCAGCCACGGCACGGTCGGCTCGGGCGGCGGAACACCGCTCGCGGGGAATGAAGGCAAATGGTTCTCCACCACGGGGGTCACCGGGATCACGGAGGTCACGGAGGTCAGCGGGATCACGGAGGTCAGCGGGATCACGGGGATCACGGGGATCACGGGGATCACGGGGATCACCGCGGACCGCCTTTGAAAGAGACCTCCGGTCTGCGCCTTGGGGCAACCGCTGCACGGCGCCGCGGAGCGCCAACCCAAGCCGCGTGGGTCGCGCCCTCCCCGGCCATGATGCGCCGCGCTTCGCCTCCTTTGCGGCGCGCTCGAAAAGACCGTTCCCATGGGGTTACGCAGACGGCCCGCCCGCAAGCCAACCGCCTGGCCCTGATCCCGTAGACTCCACTCCGACCGACTCCGAGGGTCACGAACCGGCGCCCGATCCGGTCCGTGCGCCCCGCCCCGCCGGTCGAGCGGACCTCCGGCCGACCTCCCCCTACTCCACCCGGCAGCCGTCGCGGACGCCCTGGCCAAGGAGGGTGCGCAGGCGCAGGGAGAGCGCGCCCGGATCGAAGGGCTTGCGCAGGAAGTCGACCGCGCCCAGGCGACGCGCCTCGCCCTCGATCTCGCTCGAGCCGTAGGCGGTCATCACCACCACCAGGAGATGGGGC
>MNYW01000132.1 GCA_001873295.1 Nitrospirae bacterium CG2_30_70_394
GATAGGATTGGGGTCAGGCTTTCATTATTTCATTCTCCTCGCGGCAGCCTTTACCCCCTACGGTAAACAATGAAAGAAACGAAGCCTGACCCCAATCCATTCCCAAAACGTGTCGGCAGGGGCTTCCGGGAAGGGGGTAAGGCCACCCCCCCGTCTCAGCCCGTCTCAGCCCGTCTCAGCCTATCTCAGCCCATCTCAGATTGAGACTGCCGTGCAGATCCCATTCCGCCGGCGCCACCTCCCTTTCCCGCCCCTCCGCGGGACCTGACCCCAGCCACCTTGACGAGCCCGCCTTCCAGGCTGGCACGGGGGTCGGCCGTTCGCCCGCGACACCTACCCCTTCCTACCTTCTACTGCGCGTTCGTCGTCTCCTCCCCTTCCACAATTCGCCTCCATTCGCGCCCCCCTCCACAAACCATCTTCCGAGCTCGCCTGGATCGACAAACTCCGGCAGACTCTTGGTCACCTTCCCGCCGGTCGCGCACCCTGGCGCGACCCACCGCTCCCGTTCCCCTCCTCCCGGAGCCCACCATGGTTCGCCCCTCCTCTTCGCACCTCACCCTCCCTGCCCTCGTCGTGTGGCTTGGCCTCGCCTGCCTCACCGCCTGTGGCGGCGGCGGCGGGGGCGGCAGCTCGGTGGGGATCGACGTGGAGCTCACCGGCGATCCCACCATCTCCTACGATGCCGTCAATGGTCGTACCGTGGTGGTCACCCAGTTCACCGCCCGGCGCAGCGACCACATCCCCCTCTCCCCGGAGGAGGTGGCGGTCTCCATGGAGGTGGACGGGGGGGCCGTGGACAACGAGTCGATCCTCCAGGCGAGCGCCCAGGAGCTTGCCTCCAGCCTCTACTACCACCTGGTCCTCGACGCCTCCGGCTCCATGCTCCAGCACGACCCGCCCGCCTTCGCGCCGATGAAGGAGGCGGCGCAGAAGAGCGTCCAGGCGGGGATCGATCAGTGGCAGTCCCGCGCCGGTACCTTCACCTGGGACCTCACCTGGTTCAACGACCTCCTGTACCACCGCCAGGGGTCATGGGATCCAGAGGATATCCCGTCGATCGCGGACCCCGCGCCGACCGCGGCCACCAAGCTGTACGCGGCCGTCGAGTTCGCCGCCGAGGCGATGGCCACCGCCTACGCTGAGGGCAAGGCCGCCGGGCCGCGCGATCGCCATGTGATGGTGGTCCTCTCGGACGGCGCGGACAACCTGAGCGACTTCGACAACAGCAGCCAGCAGCCCACCCTCGGGACCACCTCCAAAGGCGCCAGCTTTGAAAAGTTCGGCTGGCCCCCTACCTTCTTGAACGACGCCGTGACGGCGATCACGAGCCACCCCAACCTCACGGTCCACGTCCTCGCCATGGGATCGGTGTTGAAAGAGGCCGACCTGGTGAACCTCCAGACCCTGGCCACCGAGGGCAACGGCCAGCTCCTGGTGAACCCGAAGGCGAGCGAGGTGGACCGCCTCTTCAGCCAGGTCACCAAGGAGGTGACCACCCTCCAGACCCAGGGCGCCGCCATCCCCCAGCAATCGGGTGACCACCAGTTCACCCTGCGGGTGAACGGCGCCACCTTCCGCGGCACCGGCACCACCGTGTTCCGCTACCGCGCCGGGCCAGACGCCCAGCTTCTGCGGTAAGCGACCGCCCCGGGTGGCGCGCCCGAGGCCGGGCGCCCGAGGGACCCCGCCCCGCGCCGGAGGCCAGCTTCCGCCGTAAGCGGTCGCCCGACCGGGAGCGGGATCAACCGCCTGGGTTGGCTGCCCACACTGGCGCGCCGCGGCTCAGGCGCCTGGGTAAGGCGGGGGTGCGGGGCTCGGGCGGGAGAGCGGAGGTGGCGGCCAGCAGCCTCCCAAGGTGCGGCGCCCGGTCCAGCGGCGGGGCTCAGTCGCGCGGCGGGACGTAGACCGAGACCCCGGTGGCGGTGAGGACCTCTTGCATCGCGTCGCGCTCGTACTTGAGGTGATCGAGGGCGGCGCTGCGCAGGTCGCGGATGGAGACCACCCCGACCACCTTGCCAGCATCCTGGTCGAGGACCGGCATGTGGCGGCATCCCCGATTCTCCATCTTGGCGAGGGCCTCCAGGGCCTCGGTATGCGGGGCGACGCACTCGACGTTGCGGGTCATGAAGGCGCTCACCACGGTCCCGGCGACCTCCTCCCACGGGGCGTGGTTGAGGGCGCGGATCACGTCGCGCTCGGTAAAGATGCCCGCCACCCTCTCCTCGCCATCCACCACCAACAAAGCGCCTAGACCGCGCGCGTTGAGCTGCACCACCGCGTCCGCGACGGTCTTCCCTTGGTCAATCGAGGCGACCGTCTGAGACCTCTTCTTCTTCAGAATGTCCACGATCTTCATCGACGCTCCTTGGGTGGCGGGGGTGACGAACCGCGGGTGGTTTGTAGCACAGGCGCGGGGGCGCTCCTAGAAGTTGCGAGCCGCGGTGCCACCGCCGCCCACACCCGCTCCGGGGTGAGCTGGACCATGCACAGCCGCTCGGCGTGCGGACAAAGTGGGCGGCGGCCGACCCCGTGCAGGGGCCAGCATGGCGCGCACGCCACCCCGACCGCCTGCAGGGCGAGACCGGGGCGCGGCGCCGTGCGCAGCGGGTCGGTGGGGCCGAACAGGCCGATGGTCGGGACCCCCACCGCGGCCGCGAGGTGCATGAGGCCCGAGTCGTTGGCCACCATGCAGGTGCATGCCGCGAGCCGGCGCGCCACCTCCACCAGGGGCAGGCCGGCGACCACCTCGACCCGCGGCCCGAGGCCCCCACCAATGGCCTCGGCGAGCTCCACCTCCCCGGGGCCGGCGAAGAGCCAGACCGTGAGGTCGGGGGTTGCCGCCAGGGCGCGCTCGATGAGGTTGCGGAAATGGCCTGGCGGCCACCGCTTCAGCGCCATCCGGTGGGCGGTGGAGGAGCCGGGGTGCAGCGCCAGGAGGGGTCGCGGCGCCGCCACCGGCTCCACCGCCAGGTGCGGCGGCCGGGCCACGAGGTGGGCGCCGACGAGGTTGAGGTTCTGCTGCACGTCGTCCACCCCCTCCACCCACACCTCGCGGGTGTAGGCACCGGGCAGGTGCAGCCGCTTGCGCAGCAAGTAGCGGTGGCCAACCCGCTCATCTCCCCCCACCAGCCAGGTGATGAGCTCGAACCGCCAGTCGTTCGCCGGGAAGCAGGTGTAGACCCGCTGGAAGCGGCGGCGGCGCAGGGCGAGGAGGGTTGTGGGCGCCAGACAGACCACCTCGTCCACCGCCGGGTGGTTGGACAGCAGGGCGGCGTAGCCCCGCTGGCGGACGACCACGGTCACCGTCGCCGCCCCCACCTCGGCCTTCGCCGCCGCGATCGCCGGCTCCGCCAAGAGGAGGTTGCCAAGCCCCTGGAGGCAGAGGAAGCAGAGCCGCTCCCCCGCCGCGTTCTCCAATCGCTCAGCCATGGCTGCCCTTCCTACTCCCCGCTGGCAAAGAGGCCAAGACCGCGCGGCAGGCGGCCACCCTCAGAGAGGAGGACAGAGGAGGTCTGCGGTGGAGGGGAACACCGGCCGCTCCGAAGGGTCGCCACGGCGCCCTTCGGTTCTCCCCCGGCAGGGGCAGCAGCCGATGGCGCAAGTGGGCTGGGATCGGCACCGTCACGGCGCCCTTCGGTTCCCCCCCGGCGGGGGGGTACGATCCGGTGGCGACCCATGAGCGACACTCCCCCGTTCGTCCACCTCCACGTCCACACCCAGTACTCGCTCCTCGACGGGGCGATGAAGGTGGGGGAGATGTGCGCAGCCGCCGCTGCCGACGGCCAGACGGCGGCGGCGATCACCGACCACGGCAACCTCTTTGGCGCGGTGGATTTTTTTCTCGCGGCGAAGAAGCACGGGCTGAAGCCGATCATCGGCTGCGAGGTCTACCTCGCCCCCACGACCCTCACCGACAAGCGCCACCAGATCGGCCTGCCGCAGACCTACCACCTGGTCCTCCTGGCGACCAACGAGATCGGATACAAGAACCTCCTCTCTCTCGTCTCCACCGGCTACCTCGAAGGCTTCTACTACAAGCCGCGGATCGACAAGCGGGTCCTGGCGGAGCGGGCCGAGGGGCTGATCGGCCTCTCTTCCTGCCTCGGCGGCGAGATCCCACGCCTGCTGCGCGCCGGCGATCTGGACGGTGCACGGCGGGCGGCGGCCGAGTACCGGCAGATCCTCGGGGAGGGCAACTTCTACCTGGAGCTCCAGCGCCACGGCCTGGCGGAGCAGGAGCAGGTGAACCAGGGGCTCATCGCCCTGGGGGCGGAGCTAGGCATCCCCCTGGTGGCGACCAACGACTGCCACTATCTGGCGCGCGAGACCGCTCCAGCACACGAGATCCTCATGTGCCTCCAGCAGTCCACCACCCGCTCCGACCCGAATCGCTGGCGCTACGCGACCGATGCCCTCTACTTCCGCTCGCGCGCGGAGATGGCCGAGCTGTTCGCCGACGTGCCCGAGGCGCTCGCCAACACGGTGGCGATCGCCAAGCGGTGCACCTTCGAGCTCGACACCCACCACACCTACCTCCCCTCCTTCGCCATCCCGGCGGGGTTCGCCCGCCCCATCGACTACCTCCGCCACCTCGCCGAGGCGGGGCTGGTTCAGCGCCTCGCCAGCCGCCCGCCCATCCGCCACCCGCGCGCCGACTACGAGCGGCAGCTCGACCACGAGCTCGCCATCATCGAGCAGACGGGCTTCCCCGGCTACTTCCTCATCGTCTGGGACTTCGTCCGCTACGCCAAGGCGCACGCCATCCCGGTGGGGCCGGGGCGCGGCTCAGCGGCCGGCTCGCTGGTGGCGTACTGCCTCGGGATCACCGACCTCGACCCGCTGCCCTACGACCTCCTGTTCGAGCGCTTTCTCAACCCGGAGCGGGTCTCCATGCCAGACATCGACATGGACTTCTGCATGGACCGGCGCGGCGAGGTGTTCGACTACGTGCGCACCAAGTACTCGGTAGAGAAGGGGTACGGGAAAGAGGCGGTGGCGCAGATCATCACCTTCGGGACGATGCAGGCGCGCGCCATCCTGCGCGACGTGGGGCGCGTCCTGGAGGTCCCGTACGCCGAGTGCGACCGGCTGGCGAAGCTAGTCCCGAACGAGCTCGGCATCACGCTCAAGGAGGCGTTGGAGCGCGAGCCCCGGCTGCGTGAGCTGGCCAAGGAGGACGAGCGGATCGCCGAGGTGGTGCGCTACGCCCTCGACCTCGAAGGGCTCAACCGCCACGCCTCCACCCACGCCGCCGGAGTGGTGATCGGCGACCGGCCGCTTCGGGAGTACACGCCGCTGTTCGTCACCCCCGAGGGGGACGTGGTCACCCAGTACGACAAGCGGTTCGTGGAGAAGGTAGGGCTGGTGAAGTTCGACTTCCTCGGCCTGAAGACCCTGACCGTGATCGACCAGGCGGTGAAGCTCGCCAACGAGGAGCGGCACGCGACCGGGGTACCGCCGCTGGTCCTCGCCGATCTCACCCTCGACGACCCGGCGACCTATGAGCTGCTCTGCCGCGGCGACAACACCGGCATCTTCCAGCTCGAGTCGAGCGGCATCCGCGAGTACCTGCTCAAGCTCCAGCCGCGCCGCTTCGAGGACATCATCGCCCTGGTCGCCCTCTACCGCCCCGGGCCCCTCGGCTCGGGGATGGTGGAGGACTTCATCGACTGCAAGCACGGCCGCAAGGCGATCCACTACCTGCTCGCCGATCTGGAGCCGATCCTCAAGGACACCTACGGCCTGATCCTCTACCAAGAGCAGGTGATGCAGATCGCCGCCGCCCTCGCCGGCTACTCCCTGGGCGAGGCCGACCTGTTGCGCCGCGCCATGGGCAAGAAGGACGCGCAGGAGATG
>MNYW01000007.1 GCA_001873295.1 Nitrospirae bacterium CG2_30_70_394
AGGCGCTGGTAGAGGATCGGATGGCACCAGGCGGCGTTGGAGCCGACCAGGACCACCAGCTCCGCGGTGTCGAGATCCTCGTAACAGCCGGGCACGGTGTCGGAACCGAAGGCGCGCTTGTGGCCCACGACGGTGCTCGCCATGCACAGGCGGGAGTTGGTGTCGATGTTGGCCGCGCCGATGAACCCCTTCATCAGCTTGTTGGCCACGTAGTAGTCCTCGGTGAGGAGCTGGCCCGAGCAGTAGAAGGCCACGGCCTCCGGGCCATGCTCCCGGAGGATGCGCGCGAGGCCGGAGGCGACGGTGTCGAGGGCCTCCTCCCAGGCGACTCGCTGGCCGGCGATCTCGGGATAGAGGAGGCGGTCGTCCAGCTCCAGGGTCTCGGCGAGGGCCGCCCCCTTGGAGCAGAGGCGGCCATGGTTCGCCGGGTGGGTTGGGTCACCGGCGACAATGACTTCGCCATCGCCGCCGGCGGTGGCGATCACCCCGCAACCGACCCCGCAATAGGGGCAGGTGGTGGCGACCGGCCGCCGGCCCACATGGAGGGGACGCACCGGCATGGCTAGTCAGCGGCAGCGGCTAGGACCGCCAGCGACAGGTAGATCTCACGCCCCTCCACCCGCACCGGGTGGCGGCCCGCACACCCCTCGTCGGGGGCGACGGCCACGCCGCTCTCCAGGTCGATGGCCCAGTTGTGCAGGGGGCAGGCGACCTTGTGGTCGTAGACGATCCCCTGGGAGAGGGGCCCGCCCTTGTGCGGGCAGCGGTCGCGCAGGGCGAAGACCTGGTCGCCGGCGGTGCGGAACAGGGCGATGTCGCCGTCCGGCGTACGCACCACCCGGGCGCCGAGCGGTGGGATGTCGTCGAGGGTGCCGACGCCGATCCACTGGGTGTCGGTAGCGGTTAGGTCAGCCATGGGTCAGGTACTCCTTGCGCGGGTGTGGGCAGCGTCCGCTCCCGGTCCCCTTCCACGAGGGGAGGGGGGATTTGCTGCGGGCGTTGGGGTCAAGCCCCCTCCCCCTTCGGGGGAGGGTTGGGGTGGGGGCGGTGGGGATCAGCGACCTGTTGGGCCGTGTGCGGGGCGGAGTGGCTGTCCCATGCGCCCTCACCCTGGCCCTCTCCCGGGGGGAGAGGGCCTCATGGGACTCCCCTTCGGGGAGGATTGGTTGTTCCAAAGTCACGCCAGCACCTTGAGGGGGATGAACTCGTGGCGATCCACGCCCTGGCAGCCGCGCTCGCCCCACGGGTCTTGCTGGGCGAAGACCTGGCTGGCGCGGAATCGCTCGTAATAGGCACGGCGTCCGGCGGCATCGGCCACCAGGCGCTCCTTCAAATAGGAGATGCCGACACGCTCGAGCCACGGCGCGGTCCGTTCCAGGTAGCGCGCCTCCTCGCGGTAGAGCTGCAGGAAGGCACCGGTGTATTCGAGCACCTCGTCCATCGTCGTCACGTGGCAAAGGAGATCGGTGGCGCGCACCTTCACCCCGCCGTTGCCGCCGACGTGGATCTCCCAGCCCGACTCCACCGCCACCACTCCGAGGTCCTTGATGGTCGCCTCAGCGCAGTTCCGCGGGCAGCCCGACACCCCCATCTTGAACTTGTGCGGGGTCCACGAGCCCCAGGTCATCTTCTCGATCGCGATGGCCATGGTGGTCGAGTCCTGGGTGCCGAAGCGGCACCAGTCGGAGCCCACACAGCACTTCACCGTACGCACCGCCTTGCCGTAGGCGTGGCCGGAGACGAAGCCGGCGGCGGCGAGGTCGGCCCAGATCGCCGGGAGCTGCTCCTTCTTCACCCCGAGCAGGTCGATGCGCGAGCCGCCGGTGAACTTCACCTCGGGCACCTGGAACCGCTCCGCCACGTCCGCCAGGGCGCGGAGCTGCGCCGGGTTGGTGATGCCGCCGAACACCCGCGGCACCACCGAGTAGCTGCCGTCCTTCTGGATGTTGGCGTGCACCCGCTCGTTGATGTAGCGCGACTGGCCCTCGTCGTGGTACTCGCCGGGCCACGCGACCAGGAGGTAGAAGTTGAGCGCCGGCCGGCACGCCGGGCAGCCGTCGGGGCTCTTCCACTCGAGGAAGTGCATGACTGCGGCGAGGCTCTGGAGCTGGTGCTCGCGGATCGCCTTGCGCACCTGATCGTGGGTGAAATCGGTGCACTTGCACAGCGGCTTCACCCCCGGGGCCGAATACTCACCGCCGAGGGTGTGGGCGAGGATCTGCTCCACCAGGCCGGTGCACGAGCCGCACGACGAGGAGGCCTTGGTGTGGGCGCGGACCTCCTCCAGGGTGAAGAGCCCCTTGCTGGTGATGGCCTTGATGATGTCGCCCTTGCACACGCCGTTGCAGCCGCACACCTCCTGGTCGTCGGTCATCACAACGGCGTGGTTGATGTCGCCGTGGCCCGCGTCGCCCAGGTGGCGCTGGCCGAAGAGGAGGTGCTCGCGCAGGTCGGAGATGTCCGCCCCCTCGCGCATGAGCTGGAAATACCATGAGCCGTCCGCGGTGTCGCCGTAGAGCACCGCGCCGGTGATGCGGTCGTCGCGCAACGCCAGCTTCTTGTAGACGCCGCCGGCGATGTCCTTGAAGTAGATCTCCTCGGTGGAGTCATCGCCGATGAAGTCCCCGGCGGAGAACAGGTCGATGCCGGTGACCTTGAGCTTGGTGGAGGTCTTCGACCCCTCGTAACGCCAGTAACCGAGACCGGCCAGGTGGTTGGCGCACACCTTGCCCTGCTCGAATAGCGGCGCCACCAGGCCGTAGGTGGTGTTGCGGTGTTGCACGCACTCGCCGAGGGCGTAGATCCGCGGGTCGTAGGTCTGCAGGGTGTCGTTGACCACGATGCCGCGCTCGCAATAGATGCCGGTGCTCCGGGCGAGATGGATGTTGGGTCGGATGCCCACCGCCATCACCACGAGGTCGGCGTCGATCTCCGTGCCGTCCGCCAGCCGGACCGCGCTCACCCGGCCATTGCCGAGGATCGCCTCGGTCTGCGCGGGCATGACGAAGCGCAGCCCTTTCTCCTCCAGGGAGCGGCGCAACATGTTGGCGGCCGGGACATCGAGCTGGCGCTCCATCAAGGTCTCCATCAAGTGCACGACGGTGACCTCCATGCCCTGCTTCATCAGGCCATTGGCCGCCTCCAGGCCGAGGAGCCCGCCGCCGATCACCACCGCATGGCGGTGGGTCAGCGCCACCTCCAGCATCCGGTCCACGTCGCGGATCTCCCGGAACGTGACGACGCCGGGGAGGTCGTGGCCGGGGATCGGCAGGACGATGGGCAGGGAGCCGGTGGCGAGGAGCAGGCGGTCGTAGCTGGCGGTGGTCCCGTCGTCCGCGATCACCCGGCGGCGGGCGCGGTCGATCTCGGTCACCGTCTTGCCCTTGTAGAGGGTGATGCCATTGGCCGTGTACCACGCCTCGTCGTTGAGCATGATCTCGTCGAGCCGCTTCTCGCCGGCGAGGACGGGAGACAGGAGGATGCGGTTGTAGTTGCCGTGCGGCTCGGCGCCGAACACGGTGATGTCGTACGCCTCGGGTGCCAGCTTCAGCAACTCCTCAAGGGTACGGACGCCGGCCATGCCGTTGCCGACCAGGACCAGTTTCTTGCGCATGGGGGACCCTCCGGGGTACGCGAGTGACACAGATCGATTGTCCGGCCCGCAGACGGCACGCGGGCCACTGCGATGCGATAAAGCAAGGCGAATGCCAGGGGTCGGCGGGCGTGCAATCGGTTGATCGGCCGCCGTTTGGCGGGCACGGGGCGCAGCGCTCGGTCCGGCGCGTGAGGGTCGCTGCAAGTAAAAGGGGCAGACGATGCCCAGGAGATGGCCACGGCCATGGCGGTCGAGCGATGGGTTTTCCGAGCGCCATTAAGGATGCGGAAAGGAGACGCAACCTGGCACTCCATTTGCTGCCGTGAACGCAGTCGTCAACCCGCACGGAGGAGGTCCGGCCATGGCTCGCGCGAAACTGAAGTGGTTTTCGTTTACGGACAACATGCGGATTTTGCACCTGACCTGGATCGCGTTTTTCATCAGCTTCTATGTGTGGTTCAACCATGCGCCGCTCTTGGCCTCCATCCGCGGCACCCTGGGGCTGAGCGAGCAGCAGGTGAAGGCGCTGCTGATCCTCAACGTCGCCCTCACCATCCCGGCGCGGATCGTCATCGGCATGCTGGTCGACGCCTTCGGCCCGCGGCGCATCTACTCCCTCCTGCTGTTCCTCTCGGCCTTCCCGTGCTTCGGCTTCGCCATGGCCAACAGCTTCGAGCAGATGGCCTTGATGCGCTTCCTGCTGGGCTTCGTCGGCGCTGGCTTCGTGGTCGGGATCCGGATGATCGGCGAGTGGTTCCCGGCCCGGCAGGTCGGCCTCGCCGAGGGCATCTACGGCGGCTGGGGAAACTTCGGCTCGGCCGCCGCGGCGATGACCCTGCCAACCCTCGCCCTACTGTTTGGCGTCGCGGACGGCTGGCGCTACGCCATCGCCCTGACCGGCGTGATCTCTCTGGTCTACGCCGCCATCTTCGCCCTGACGGTCACCGACACGCCCAAGGGCTCGACTTACTTCAAGCCCAAGCGGAGCGGCGCCATGGAGGTCACCAGCCGCGGGGACTTCTTCCTCTACCTGGCGATGAACATCCCGCTCTACGCGACCCTGGCGCTGCTCACGTGGAAGCTGGGGCCGGCCAACCTCAAGCTCCTGAGCACCGGCGTGGCCGACATCATCTATGGGGTTCTGGTGGCGCTGTACGGCTTTCAGAGCGTGCGCGTCTACCAGATCAACCAACACGTGTTCACCGAGGAGGTGCCGCAGATCGACCGCTATGCGTTCAAGCAGGTGGCGGTCCTCGACCTCGCCTATCTGGTGACCTTCGGCTCGGAGCTCGCCGTGGTCTCCATGTTGCCCCTCTTCTTCCAGGACACCTTCGGACTCTCGCAAATCGCCGCGGGCATCCTCGCCTCGGGCTTCGCCTTCATGAACCTCGCGGCGCGGCCGGGCGGCGGCCTGATCAGCGACTGGTTCGGGCGCCGGCGGACCATGATCGTGCTCCTGATCGGCCTCGCCGCCGGCTACTTCCTGATGAGCCGCATCGACTCCACCTGGCCGGTATGGCTGGCGGTGGTGGTCACCATGGGCTGTTCGTTCTTCGTGCAATCCGGCGAGGGGGCGGTGTTTGCCATCGTGCCGCTGGTGAAGCGGCGCCTCACCGGTCAGGTCGCCGGCATGGCCGGGGCGTATGGCAACGTCGGCGCGGTGGCCTTTCTTACCGTGCTCTCCTTCGTCGCGCCGCAGACCTTCTTCCTGGTGATCGCCATCTCCTCCATCTTCGCCCTGGTCGCGGTGGTGGCCCTCCTGGAGGAACCGGCGGGCCACATGGTAGAGGTGATGCCAGACGGCACGGTGCAGATGATTGAGGTGACCTGAGCAGGAGGCGGGTGTCTCCCGCCGCGCGGGCGGTGTCCCGGAAGGTGACGCCGCCCGCGTACCTCGCCTTGCCCCACGCCGGAAAGGAACCCCACGGGGTATGCGCGTTGTCACCCACTCCGTAGCTGAGATGGCACCCGCCCTGGCGGTCGCGGCCGGGCAATGGTCCTTGGCCGGCGCCAAGCCGGTGAACGAGGACTCGTGCGGGGTCTGCATTCCGGGCGAACCCCTGCTCGAGACCAAGGGGATCGCGGCGGTGATCGCCGATGGGGTGAGCGGCAGCGAGGCGGGCCGCGAGGCAAGCGAGACCTGCGTCCAGGGCTTC
>MNYW01000087.1 GCA_001873295.1 Nitrospirae bacterium CG2_30_70_394
CTCGCCACCGACGTCCTCACCGCCACCCCCGAGGGCGGCCACCAGCTCACCCGCGCCGACCTCGACGTCCTCTTCGAACCCCTAGAATAGAGGCGCGCCACGCCTCTCTGGGCACACGCCCCCCGTGAGCCCGCAGGGTCGCAACTTCGAACCCCTGGCACCGGGGTGCGCGGCGCCTCCCCTTTGAGGGGGGTCAAATAGGGGGGACGGCCAGGCAAGTAGGCAGTAGAGGGTAGAAAGGGGTGGGCGGCTTCACACGGAGTGCACCCCAGCGCCTCCCCCCTTCGTCTCTTCGTGCCTCCGTCTCTTCGTGCCTTCGTGTGCGCCCCGCGCCGGCGGTGGGTGGGTAGCTTCACACGGAGTGCACCCCAGCGCCTCCCCCCCTTCATCTCTTCGTGCCTTCGTGCCTTCGTGTGCGCCCGCGCCGGCGGTGGATGGGCGGGCTCTCGTGGAGACAACAACGCCGGGGGGAGTCTCCCCCCTCTGTCTCTTCGTGCCTTCGTGCCTTCGTGTGCGCCCGCGCCGGCGGTGGATGGGCGGCTTCACACGGAGTGCACCCCAGCGCCTCCCCCCCTCCGTCTCTTCGTCTCTTCGTGTGTGCCCCGCCTTTCCGGCGTGCACGGTGGTCGGCCGAGTTGCCGGCGATGCCGTCTTGCCGGTCCCGCCCCCCTCCGCGTCCCCACGTCTCCGCGCGAGCCGGCCTTCAAGGCTGGCGCGTTGCCCCTCGCGCCGCCTGAGGCGTGGAACTCGCTTGCCCCTTCGGGGCGATGCGCGACTCGCCCTGTCTGCCGCCGGCCCGGCGGATCGGTCTCGCCGGGGGAGATCTCTACCAGGGGGTCGCCGCCGGCGGGCGCAGGAGCGCGGCGGTGGCGCCGTCGTGGGGGTCGTGGCAGGTGAGGCAGCAGCAGAACAGAAAGTGACCCCACTCCGATGACCCCAATCCGATCCCTGCGATCCTGCGGAGGGGCGGGGGGAACGAACGGGGAGGCCGCCGTGCCGGCGGGGAGGGTGGCCCCAGCCAAGATGAGGAGGACGAAGCGGCGGGCCATGGGAAGGCGATCGAGGGGGAGGGGAGAGGCGCGGGAGGGGAGGTAGGCGCGGCGGGCGGTGCCGCATTGCAGGGTTGCTTACGTACCACCGCCCGCGACCGTTGGGCGGCGATGGCACCAGCGGCGCGGGCTGGCCAGCGGCTCCTCGCCTGCGGTTCCAGCGCCAGCGGTCACCGGCAAGCGATGGCATCAGCGGCGCGGGATCGCCTACCGTCGCGGCGCGGGCCGGGTGGCCCTTGGGAGGGATCATGCGACGATCGCGACGGTGGTGTGGGCTGCTCCTGCTCCTTCTCTGCCTGCCATGTCTGGCGGGGGGAGCGGCGGAGGAGGGGCCGCTGCGTGGAGCCGTGGGCGACGCGGCGGCCCTGGCCACGGCGCCGGTGCGCTGGGGCGGTGGCGAGTGGTCGATGGTGGGCGCGGCCGTGGGGGCGGTGGCCCTCGCCGCCACCTTCGATCACCGCCTTGCCGGGCAGTGGCCGGGCAAGGACGGCCTGGCGGAGTTCGCGACCGCCTACGCCTTGGTCGCGCCGGTGGCGGCGATTGGCTGGTACGGCGGCTACGGCGGGTTCGCGAATGATGCGCGGGCGGTGCAAACGGGTGCGAACGTCGCCGAGGCGGCGCTCTTCGCCCTGGCCGCCACCGAGGGGGTGAAGGTGGCGGTGGGGCGCGAGCGGCCGGCGGGCGAGTTGGACAACCACCGCCGCTTCCACCCGGGCAACTTCAGCGAACCGCGCACCAGCTTCCCGTCAGGCCACACGGCGCTGGCCTTCGCCACCGCCGCCACCTTGCAAGACAGCGAGCTGCCGGCAACGGCGAAGGTGGGCGCCTACGGACTTGCCACCCTCACCGCCTGGGCGCGCATGCACGACGAACGCCACTGGCTCTCCGACGTGGTCGGCGGCGGTCTGATCGGCTACACCGCCGGCCGCTTCGTCGCTTGTCGCCACCCGCTACCGGCCGAGCACGCCGCGCGCCTCATGCCGTGGCTCGCCGGCGACACGGTCGGGGTGGCGTGGGAGCGCCGCTTCTGAAAGGTTGGGGCGGCAGGGCAAGCCCAGCGCAATGGGGCAACGTGGATAGAGGGCGGAGGTGGGTGGGACAAAAGTTGGGGTCACAAAGTTGGGGGTCAGGCTTTCATTATTTCATTCTCCTCGCGGCAGCCTTCACCCCCTACGGTAAACAATGAAAGAAACGAAGCCTGACCCCAATCTAACGAGGCCTGACCCCAATCTGACCCCAAATCCTGTAACCCCAATCCCCGGTGAGTGACCTGTGTGTCAGCTTTGTACCTTTGCAAGTTGTCGCAAAGGAGGGCGCTACTCCCATCGCCAACTTGGAAGGCAGCGCTTGCACTCCACCGGAGTACCACCCCAAGAGCCACGCCAAGGTCACCACCGGTCGTTCCCCTGCGGGCCCTACGCCGGCCCGGGTGCATCGCACCGGAAGGGGCAGTTCGGAGGACTGCAAGTTTGCGGGATGGACCCCAAACGCTGACCCCACACAGGGCTGGCTCTGGCCACGGTCCAACCTCCCGATGGCCCGCGGATGGCCATGGGGAGAGTCGTCCGGCGGGTTACGACCGGCCAGACTACAGGCAGCCGCGTGGCACGCGCCTTGCGTCACCTCGAAGAGGTCATGCCGAAAATGGTCGAACGGTTTGCCTTGGAGAAAGCGGTGATGAGGTGGGGGCTGAGGGTTTCGGTGGTGGTCGCGCTGGTGGCGGTGGTGCGTCCGGCGACGGCGGTGGCGGCGGAGGCGCCCGCGCCGGTGGCCGGCGGCGTCGCCCTCGAGGAGGTGGTGATCACCGCGACGCGTACGGCGAAGGAGAGTTTTGACGCCCCGGCCGCGGTGTCGGTGGTGGGCGAGGAGGAGATCGCCGCCCGCCGCCTGCCGCGCACCGTGCCGGACGCCCTGGCGGAGCTCCCCGGGGTGATGGTTCAGAAGACGTCGCGTGGCCAGGGCTCACCCTATCTGCGCGGCTTCACCGGCTTTCGCACCCTCGTGCTGATTGACGGCATCCGTCTGAACAACGCGGTCTTCCGCGACGGCCCGAACCAGTACCTGAGCATCGTGGATCCCCTCATCGTCGACCGGTTGGAGGTGGTGCGCGGGGGGGGCTCCGTCCTCTACGGCTCGGATGCGGTGGGCGGCACCGTGAACCTGCTGACCCGCGCCTACACCCCGGAGGCGGGACGCGCCGTGGCGCCGCGCCTCTATGGCCGCTACGCGGCGGGTGAGGACGCGTGGGTGGGACGCGCGGAGGTGGGCTCCAGCCGCCTCCCCCTGCGCGGCCTGGCTGGGGTGTCGTGGAAGGAGTTCGGCGATGTGCGCGGCGGCCGCGACCTCGGTGTGCTGGAGCACACCGGCTACGACGAGCACGACGGCGACGTGAGGCTTGACCTCGACCTCGCCAAGGCGGGCGAAGCCACCCTCACCCTCGCCCACCAGCAGGTGGCGGTGGAGGACGCCTGGCGCACCCACAGCACGGTCTTCGGGCGGAGCTGGCATGGCACCGAGGTGGGGACCAACGCGGTGCGCTCCCTCGACCAGGACCGTCGCCTCACCTACCTCCAGTACCACGGCCGCGACCTCGCGCCGGGGGTGGACCGCCTCACCGTGTCGCTCTCTTGGCAGGCGCAACAGGAGCTGGAGACGCGGGTGACCGCGAGCGACGAGCGGCGGCGCAGCGGCTTCGACGTGGGCTCGCTCGGCCTCTGGTTCCAAGGCGAGAGCGACACCGAGTGGGGCTACTGGAGTTACGGCGCCTCGTGGTACCGCGATGCCGTCGATTCCTTCGAGCAGCGGTTCAACCCGGACGGCTCGCTGAAGTCGGTGCGGGTGCAGGGGAACGTGGCCGACGACTCCACCTACGACCTCGCCGGCCTGTTCGTGCAAGACGACCTCGCCCTCGGCGAGCGGTTCGACCTCATCCTCGGCGGTCGTTACGACCTCGCCCGCGCCGATGGGGGGCGCTTCGCCGACCCGCTCACCGGCGCCGCCACCTCGTTCACTGATCAGTGGGACAACCTCTCGGGTTCCGCCCGCCTCTTGTTCGTTGCCAGCGACACGGTCCACCTCTACACCTCCCTCTCCCAGGCCTTCCGCGCCCCCAACCTGTCGGACCTCACCAGCTCGATCGATGCCCGCAGCGGCGAGCAGGAGATCGCCGCCACCGACCTCGATCCGGAGCAGTACCTCACCGCGGAGGCGGGGGTGAAGGTGCACCGGACCCGCCTGGCCGCGGAGGCGAGTGTCTACACCACGCGCATCGACGGGATGATCCTCCGCGCCCCCACCGGCCGGCTCAGCCTCGATGGCGCCACCGAGGTGACCAAGCTCAACTCGGGCGACGGCTTCGTCCACGGGGTCGAGGTGGCGACGCGCTACCGCCTCACCCCGGCGTTCACCGCCTTGGCGGACGTGAGCTGGGTGGAGGGCGAGGTCGACACCTACGCCCACACCGGCGTGCCGAAGAGCCGCGAGCCCCTCGATCGCCTGGCGCCGGCGACTGGCCACCTCGGCCTGCGTTGGGAGCCCGAGCCAAGCCGCGGCTGGCTGGAGGGGCTGGTCACCGTCGCGGCCAAGGCCGACCGGCTCTCCTCCCGCGACCGCGCCGACCGCCAGCGCATCCCCCCCGGTGGCACCCCCGGCTACACGGTGGTGACTGTGCGCGGCGGCCTATCGCTCCGCCCCGACCTCACCCTCACCGCGGTGGTGGAGAACCTGCTGGACGAGGACTACCGCATCCATGGCTCGGGCGACAACGAGCCGGGGACGAACGTCATCCTCGCCCTCGACTGGCGGCCATAGAGGAGAAAGTAGTTTGGGGTCAGGTCTTTACTTTATACTCCCGGCCCAACACCGGGCTCTGATGCGCCACGTTGGAGTATAAAGTAAAGACCTGACCCCAATCCGATCCTGCGGAAGATGGTTTGTAGAGCGGGCCGCGAAGGGGCGCGAAGCGGGGAGGGGGAGGCAACGCCTCACGCTGGAGGAGGCGGTTGGCTGCCCGGAGTGCACCCCGGCGCCACGGAGGTCACGACCGACCGCCCGCTTTGCGTCTTTGTGTTGAGTCGTTGTCCTGGCCCGTGGACGACTCCGTGGCGCGGTCCTTCACTCGTCCTGCAAGACGCCAAGGCACCAGGACGCCAAGGCGCAAGGGGTCTCTGTTCCGTCCCCGGTTCGTCCCTGGCCGCGCCTGGACTGAACCCGCGGGGGAGGGGATCCTGGCCAGATGGGTGATCTCTCGTTCCTCCAGACCGTGGCGGTCCTGGCGCTGCCCTTTCTCATGGCGGTCACCTTTCATGAGGTGGCGCATGGGTGGGTGGCGAATCTGCTCGGCGACCCGACTGCCGCGGAGGCGGGGCGGCTGACCCTCAATCCGCTTCGCCACATCGATCCCCTCGGCCTTCTCGCCCTCCTCCTCACCCAGATGATCGGCTGGGCAAAGCCGGTGCCGATCAACCCGCTGCGGCTGCGCCATCCGAAGGAGGACATGGTGTGGGTGGCCTTGGCCGGGCCGGCGATGAACCTGCTCTTGGCGGTGGCGAGCGCGGTGCTCCTCCACACCCTCCAGGGGGTGGTCTCCTCCGTTGCCCACCTCGGCGGCAGCGGGCTGGTCCGCTTCCTCTACTGGACCTTCTCGTTGTCGCTGCAAATCAACGTCGCTCTGGCGGTTTTCAACTGTTTGCCCCTGCCGCCCTTGGACGGCGGCCGGATCCTCGTCGGCCTGTTGCCGATGGCCGCGGCGCGGTGGGTGGCGCGGGTGGAGCCGTACGGCTTCATCATTCTCTTGGTGCTCCTTGTGAGCGGAATCGTCCCGAAACTAATATCCCCGCCCATCGCGCTCCTCCTCCACCTCCTGGGCTGAGGTCGCCAGGCGGCGCGTCCCACCCCCATGGCCACCCCCCGCGTCCTCTCCGGTATGCGCCCTACCGGGCGGCTCCATTTGGGGAACTATCTCGGGGCCCTGAAGAACTGGGTGGCCTTGCAGGCGTCGTGCGACTGCCTCTTCTGCGTGGCCGATTGGCACGCCCTAACCACCGACTACGGCGACCCCTCGCAGATCACCGCCAACATCCGCGAGGTGGTCCTCGACTGGCTCGCCGCGGGGATCGACCCGGCGCGCTCGACCCTGTTCGTGCAATCGGACGTGGCCGCCCACGCGGAGCTCTTTCTCCTCCTCGGGATGATCACTCCGACCCCGTGGCTGGAGCGCAACCCGACCTTCAAGGACGTGCAGGAGAACCTCAAAGACCGGGACCTAACCACCTACGGGTTCTTGGGCTATCCGGTGTTACAGGCGGCGGACATCCTGATCTACCGGGCGGACCAAGTACCGGTGGGGGTGGACCAGTTGCCGCACCTGGAGCTGGCGCGGGAGATCGCCCGGCGGTTCAACCACCTGTACGGCGAGACCTTCCCCGAGCCGGCGGCCCTGATGACCGAGGCGCCGAAGATGGCCGGCCTCGACGGCCGCAAGATGAGCAAGTCGTACGGCAACGCGATCTACCTCGCCGACGACGAGGCCACGGTGCGGGCGAAGATGGCGCGGGCGGTCACCGACACCGCCCGGGTGCGGCGCACCGACCCGGGCGAGCCGGACCACTGCCCGGTCTTTGACTTTCACCGCCTGTACACGCCGGAGGGGGAGCGCGACGAGGTTGCGCGCGGCTGCCGGAGCGCGGCGATTGGCTGCTTCGACTGCAAGAAGCTCCTCTGTAACCACCTGTGGGAGGAGCTCGGCCCAATCCACCAGCGGCGGGTGGAGCTGGCCGCGGCGCCGGGTCGGATCGAGGAGCTCCTCGCCGCCGGCGCGGTGGTGGCGCGGCGCGCGGCCGAGCAGACCATGGCGCGGGTGCGCGCGGCGATGGGTCTGCGGCGCTAGAGGCGCGCTGTCGCCCCTTGCTGATGGATCGCTAGAGGGATTTCGCCATGCCGACCGATCCGCGTGGGGAGAGGACCGAGACGCCGCCGGTGGCCGCCGCCGCACCGCCGGCGGTGGGGCTCGTCAGCGAGGCGGAGGGGGACGACTACCGCGTCGACCTGCATTTTTTTGAGGGGCCCCTCGACCTCTTGCTCCACCTCATCCGCAAGCACGAGGTGGACATCTACGACATTCCGATCGCCACCATCACCCGCGAGTACCTCTCCTACCTAGAGCTCCTCCACACCCTCAACCTGGAGGTGGCGGGGAGCTTCTTGGAGATGGCGGCGACCCTGGCGTGGATCAAGTCGCGCATGCTCCTCCCCGCCCCGCCGGTGGAAGAGGGCGAGGAGGAGGGCGACCCGCGCGCCGCCTTGGTGGAGCAGCTCCTCGAGTACCAGACCTGCAAGGACGCGGCGGAGTTTCTGCGCCAGCGGGCCGAGGCCCAGGCGCGAATCTTCTACCCGGGGATGGCGGTCGCGCAGGTGGAGGCGCGCAACCATGAGCTACGGGAGGTCACCCTCGTCGATCTGCTCGATGCCTTTCAGGTGGTCCTCAAAGAGCTGAAGGGGAGGGCGGTGCGGCAGATTCAGGTGGAGCCGGTCACCATCGAGGAGCAGATCCAGGTGGTCCTCGCCCGCCTGGCGGACCACGAGACCCTTCTCTTCCACGACCTCTTCCGCGGTCAGGCAACGCGCACCGAGTGGGTCGTCACCTTCCTTGCCCTGTTGGAGTTGATCCGCCTCCAGGCGGTGGGTTTCCGCCAGGAGGTCGCCTTCGGTCCCCTGTGGATCTACCGTCGCGCCGCCGCCGGCGGTGGCCTCGACTCCGCCCCCGATCCCCTCCCCGAGCCCGTGCCGTGAACGACCCCTTTGCGACCTCCGATCTAGCCGTTCCCCGCGCCGCCGCCACCCCCACCGGTAGCGTTGGGGGCCTTGTTGGCGGGGGTAGCGCGGAGGGGCTTGTCGGTGGCGACGCCGAGGGTCTCGCCGGGGGCGGTGGTAACGTGGGTGGGGCCGCTGGGGCCGCTCTCCCCGAGGCCGAGCCACGGCCACCGGCCACCGTCGAGGCAGAGGGGGGGGGCTGCCACCGCGACCTCTTCGCCGCCTTCGAGGCCCTGCTTCTCGCCACCCGTGAGCCCCTGCCCAGGGCGCGTCTGGTGGAGATCGCCGCCACCCACGGCTACGACCGCGACCTCGCCGCCGCGGCCCTCGCCGCGGTGGTCGCCGAGTACAGCCAAGAGGGCCACGGCATCCAGGTGGTGGAGGTGGCGGGCGGTCTCCAGTTCGCCACCCAGCCGGCGCAGGCGGTGTGGCTCGCGGACCTCAACCCGCCGCGCAAGATTCGCCTCTCCCAGCAGGCGATGGAGACCCTGGCGCTGATCGCCTACAAGCAGCCGATCATCCGCGCCGAGATCGAGCAGGTGCGCGGGGTCAACCCCATGGGGACCCTGAAGACCCTTATGGAGCACGACCTCATCCACGTTGCCGGCCGTCGTGACATCCCCGGCAAGCCGCTCCTGTACTCGACCACGAAGAACTTCCTCAAAGTTTTTGGCCTCAAGCGGCTCGCCGACTTGCCGACGGTGGCGGAGTTTGCCGACGCGCGCACCACCCAGGAGGAGCTCGACCTCGACCTCCCCGCGGGGCGGGGGGATGGCGAGGACGCGGCAGAGGCGGCAGAGGCGGTGGCCGAGGAGTGGGAGCACGGATCCGCCATCGACCCGCCGCCCAGCGCCATGGCGACGCCTTCCCCGGCGGTGGGCGAGGGGTGGGAGGCGGAGGAGGGGGGCGTTTGACCCGACCGGTGGCGTCGCTCGCCGCGGGCCGGGTGCTGGTCGTCGGCGTCGGTGGTCTTGGCTGTCCGGCGGCGGCGGCGGTGGCGGCGGCGGGGGTCGGCCACCTCGGCCTGGTGGACCCTGACCGGGTGGAGCGCTCCAACCTGGTGCGCCAGCTCCTCTACACCGACGCCGATCTGGGTCAGCGCAAGGTGGCGGTGGCCGCCGCGGCGTTGACTCGCGACCACCCGCGCCTGGAGGTCGCCCTCTACCCGGACCGCTGGCCCGAGCGCACCCCGGCGGAGCTGCTCGCCCGCTACCACGTGGTCATCGACGCCACCGACCGCACCGCCACCAAGCTCGCCCTCCACGACGCCTGCCTCACCGCCGGGGTCGCCTACTGCTTCGGCGGCGCGGTGGGCTGGCAGGGCCAGTGGATGGTGGTCATCCCGGGGGAGACCCCGTGTCTGCGCTGCGCCTTCGGCGCGATCGACGGGATGGAGGGGCGCGGGACCTGCGCCGACCTCGGGGTGTTGGCGCCGGTGGTCGGGCTGGTGGGGTACCAGCAGGCCCTCGCCGCAATCCGCATCCTCCTCGGTAAGCCCCCCGCGCCGGGCCTCACCACCTACGACGGCCGCCGCCAGCGCACCCACACCCTCGCCCTCTCCCGCGACCCGCGCTGCCCGGCGTGCGGCGCGGGGTAGGGGGGCGCCAAGGTGCAAGTTGGCATGGCTGACCCCCGCGCCTCCTGATCCCCGCGCCTCGGACTGCCGCCCCGCGCCCTAGACGCCTGGCGGACTTTGTCCCGATCGACTGAGCCGAGCGGAGCCCCGCTAGGACTCGTGGGCCCGGATTCGTGGCCCGTTCTTCGTCGCACCCGTCACCCCGATTCCCACCGGGGAGACGAGCCGGATCCGCCCCGTTCTTCGTCGCACGAGCCCCGCGTAGCTTTACGAACGGGTCGATCCGGGCTCGCGCCCGCTGCTTTCCGCCACGTTCGCCAACGTCCGCCAGCCTCCTAGCCATTGACCATGTGGCGGGGCTGGCCAGTGACCTCGATGACCGACTGCCAGAGGGTGGAGTCGGGGTTGATCTGGTTGCGGCGCGAGGTGACCGCGGCGATCGGCACGTGGGTGAAGACGTTGTTCCACTTGCCCACCACCATGTCGGTCTTGCCCGCCATGGCGGCGTGGACTGCGTTGACCCCGAGGAGGGTGCAGTAGATGGAGTCGGAGGCATTCGCCTGGGTGGCGCGGACGATGTAGCTCGGGTCGATGTACTTGAGGTTCACCTCGTCACCGCGGTCGCGGAAGTAGCGGTTGATCCGCTCCTTCAGGTAGATGCCGATGTCGTTGAGCCGCTTGTTGCCCGAGGCGTCGCGGGCGTCGTCACCCTGGAAGAACTCTTGCCCCGCCCCCTCAGCGGCGAGGATTACCGCGTGGTGGCGCTGTTCCATGCGGCGGCGCAATGCCTCCAAGAACCCCTTCTCGCCGTCGAGGTCGAAGCGGACCTCGGGGACGAGGACGAAGTTGGCGTCGTTGAGCGCGATGGCGGCGTTGGCGGTGAGGTAGCCCGAGTCGCGCCCCATGAGCTTCACCAGGCCGATGCCGTTCGGCGCCCCCTTCGCCTCCAGGTGGGCGGAGCGGATGGCGCTCACCGCGACCGTGAAGGCGGTCTCGAAGCCGAAGGTCTTTTCGATGTAGCACATGTCGTTGTCGATGGTCTTCGGCAGGCCGACCACGGCGATCTTCAGGTGACGGGCGCGGATCTCTTCGGCGATCGCGTGGGCGCCGCGCAGGGTGCCGTCGCCGCCGATGCAGAAGAAGATCGAGCAGTTCATGCGCTCCAGGGCGTCCACCATCTCGCCAATGTCCTGCTGGCCGCGCGACGACGAGAGGAAGGAGCCGCCCTCTTCGTGGATCCGCTCCACCTTCGCCGGGGTGAGCTCCATCACCGCGTGGCCGTAGCGCGGGATGAGCCCCTGGTAGCCGTAGCGGATGCCGAGGATGTTGCGCACCCCGTACCGGTAGTGGAGGCACATGACCAGCGACCGGATCACGTCGTTGATCCCCGGGCAGAGGCCGCCGCAGGAGACGATCGCCGCCTTGGTCTTGGTCGGGTCGAAGTAGATCGTCTTGCGCGGCCCGCCGCGTTCGAAAGAGGGCGGCTCGGCGCCGCGGGCGAGCTGGTCGCTCACCCGGTCGAGGCAGACGTCGTGGAGGATCCGTTCGTCGTCGGGGACGAACTCGTCGGTGCCCACCGGTGACGGGATGGTGCACGGGCCGAGGGTGTCGATGGTGAAATCGCTGGCGTCAGGCATGGGGCCTCTCATGAAGAGTAGGGACAACGACGAAGAAAGTAGTTATTCCCTCATCGTCACTCGGGGGACTTTACTTTGACCCATTCCGTTTTCGGATGGCATCGTCGGCCGGTTGCAGTCGCAGCGGGTAGACCCCTATCGGGAGGAGCGCCATGAAGGCGATTCAGCAGTTTCACGTTTTACCGACCCTGCCGGCGCCGTTGGAGCGGCTGCGCGAGCTCGCCTACAACCTCCGCTGGGCGTGGGATGCGGACACGATCGGCCTCTTCTTCCGCATCGACCGCGATCTGTGGGAGGCCACCGGCCGCAACCCGGTGGCGCTGCTCGGCGCGGCGAGCCAGGAGCGGCTGGAGGAGCTGGCGGCGGACGATCGCTTCCTCAACCACCTGCGGCGGGTGGGTGAGGCGTTCGATGACTACATGCGCGCCGAGCAGGTGTGGTACGACCGCTGCCACGCCGCCGGTGAGCAGGGGCCCTGCGTCGCCTACTTCTGCGCCGAGTTCGGGATCACCGACTGCCTCGCCATCTACTCGGGTGGCCTGGGCATCCTCGCCGGTGACCACCTGAAGTCCGCCTCCGACCTCGGCGTGCCGCTGGTCGGGGTGGGCCTCTTCTACCAGGGCGGCTACTTCCACCAGTACCTCAACGCCGATGGCTGGCAGCAGGAGCGCTACCCCCTCAATCAGGTGGATCAGATGCCCATGAAACTGATCCGGGACGGTGAGGGCAAACCGATCACCGTCACCATCGAGGATCCCAAGGGGGAGGTGCACCTGCACGTCTGGCTGGCGCAGGTGGGGCGCATCGCGCTTTATCTACTGGACTCGAATGTTGCGACCAACCGGCCCGAGGATCGCGGCATCACCGGCGAGCTGTATGGCGGCGACCAGGAGATGCGGATCCGCCAGGAGCGCGTCCTCGGCATCGGCGGGATCCGCGCGCTCCAGACCCTGGGGGTGCACTGCAAGGTCTTTCACATGAACGAGGGCCACGCCGGCTTCCTCGCCATCGAGCGAATCCGCCAGGCCTGCACCACCCTCGGCCTCTCCTTCGACGAGGCGGTGGAGCTGGTCCGCGGCTCGCAGATCTTCACCACCCACACGCCGGTGCCGGCGGGGATCGACCTCTTCGACCCGACCCTCATTGACCTCTACTTTCACAACATCTATGGCCAGCTCGGCATCGACCGCGAGCGCTTCCTCGCCCTTGGCCGCGAGAACCCGATGAACGCCACCTCGCCCTTTTCCATGGCGGTCCTTTGCCTGCGCCTGTCGCGCCACGCCAACGGCGTGAGCCGCCTGCACGGCGAGGTGTCACGCAAGATGTTCCACTCCCTCTACTCCGGGGCGTTGGAGAGCGAGGTCCCGATTGGCCACGTCACCAACGGCGTTCACTACCCGAGTTGGATTTCGAAGGAACTCGCCGAGCTCTATGACCGCTACCTCGGCCCCAAGTGGCAGTACGCGCCGGCGGACGATGTGGTGTGGGCGCGGATCCGCGAGGTGCCCGACGAGGAGTTGTGGCGCACCCACTGCCGGCGGCGCGAGCGGCTCGTCGCCTTTGCCCGCCGCCACCTCGCCGCGCAACTCGAACAGCGGTCGGCGCCGCCGTCTCAGGTCCGCCAGGTGCGCCAGACCCTCTCCTTCGACACCCTCACGATCGGCTTCGCCCGCCGCTTCGCCACCTACAAGCGGGCGACCCTTTTGCTCCACGACCCGGAGCGGCTGGTGCGCCTGCTCACCGATCCCAAGCGGCCGGTGCAGGTCGTCATCGCCGGCAAGGCCCACCCGCGCGACCAAGCGGGCAAGGAGCTGATCCGCCAGTGGCTTCACTTCGCCCGCGATGAGCGGGTGCGCAACCACGTGGTCTTCCTGGAGGACTACGACATGTCCGTCGCCCGCTACCTGGTGCAGGGGGCGGACGTGTGGCTCAACAACCCGCTCCGTCCCCAGGAGGCGTCGGGGACCTCGGGGATGAAGGCGGCGGCGAACGGTGTCCTCAACCTCTCCATCCTCGATGGCTGGTGGGACGAGGCGTTTGAGCCCGGGGTGGGGTGGGCGATCGGCCGCCACGAGGAGTACGAGGACCGCGAGGAGCAAGACCGAGTCGAGGCCTCCGCCCTCTACGACCTGTTGGAGAAAGAGGTCGTCCCCTGCTTCTACGACCGGCGCCAGGATGGCCTGCCGGGTGGCTGGATCGAGATGATGCAGCAGTCCCTCGCCACCCTCGGCCCTACCTTCTCGTCGCACCGGATGGTTTCCCAGTACGCCGACGAGCACTACGCCCCGATCGCCGCGCGCTGTGTCCTGGAGCAGGGGGTCGAGGCGGGCCAGGCGCGCGACATCGCCGCCTGGCGGGCGCGGGTGGTGCGGGCGTGGCCAAGGCTGCGCATCGTCTCGGTGGACAGTGACGGTACGCTCGAGCAACAGGTGGGTGACCACATCGCGGTCCGGGTGGTGGTCGATCTCGCCGGCCTGTCGGCGCGCGAGGTGGCGGTCCAGCTCGACTATGGCCGCGTCGATCCGGTGGGCGAGATTGTCGAAGGGGCGCTGCACCGTCTCGACCCCAGTGACCCGGAGTCCACCGGCCAGATCACCTTCCGCGGCGCCATTCCGTGCCGCACCAGCGGCAAGCTCGGCTACGCGGTGCGCGTCGTCCCCTTCCACCTGGAGCTCGGCGAAGACATCGCCGGCGGGTTGATTCGCTGGTGGCTGCCGTGAGGTGAAGCGGCCACCGGCCGCCGGCCGCGGTGACGCGGTCGTGGCCGGTGGTACCCTGCTCACCGCATCCACGCGCCACACGGCGGAATCACCGGCTGCAGTGACGCAGTCGCGGCCGGTGGTACCCTGCGCCTTCCATGGCCGCGTTCCGCCCCCTCTGTCGCCTGCTCCTCGCCGTCGCTGCCGTGGCCCTGGGCGCCGCTTGCCATCGGCTGCCGGCGCTGGACCACTACACCTCCATCCACATGGACACGGTGGTGGAGGTCACCATCACCGGGGTAGCGGAGCGGCGGGCGCGGGGGCTCGCGCAAGAGGTCTTCGCCCTCTTTGACCAGGTGGAGCGCGAGATGAGCAGCTTCCGCGACGACTCCACGGTCAGCGCCATCGGCCACGCCGCGCCGGCCTGGGTCGCCATCTCCCCAGACCTCGCTGCGGTCCTGCGCGAGGCGCTCCGCGTCGCCGCCCTCTCGGGTGGTGGCTTCGATCCCACAATCGGCGCGGTGACTCGCCTGTGGGGGTTCGGCGAGGAGGGGGGCCATCGCCCGGAGACGCAGGCCTTGCAGGCGGCGCTGGCCACCGTTGGTTACCCGCATCTCGCTTTGGAGCAGGGGCGCGCGCGGCTCGTCTACCCGAAGAGTGGCCTCGACCTCGGCGGGATCGCCAAGGGGTATGCGGTGGACCGCGCCGCCGAGTTGCTGGCCAGAGCGGGGGTGGGCGGGGCGATCGTCAACGCCGGCGGCGACATCCGGGTCTTGGGCCATCGCCCCGACGGCCACCCGTGGCACATCGGCATCCAGCACCCGCGCGACCCCGAGAAGCTGTTCACCACCCTGGAGGTCACCGATACCGCGGTGGTTACCTCGGGCGACTACGAGCGGTACTTCATTGAAGACGGCGTCCGCTACCACCACATCCTCGACCCAGCCACCGGCGAGCCGGCGCGCGCCTGCCAGTCGGTCACCGTGGTGACGAAGAGCGCGATGACCGGCGACGCCCTCGCCACCGCCGCCTTCGTCCTCGGCCCCGAACGCGGCCTGGCGCTGCTCCAGCAGGCGGGCGCGGCCGCCGCGATCTTCGTTGCCGCGGACGGTACGGTGGTGCGCTTCCCGGCGGAGCCGTAGGGAGAGTGGCTCGGCGGCGCGGCGCAACGAGGCGGTCCGTGACCGGGAGATGGCCACCCCGCTCCCTTGGGGCGGATGGCACCCCACGGCGCCTTCCCGCCGGCGAGTGCGTCGCGCCACCCTTGCACGCTGGGTGCGCGGGTCGCGCCCCCTGCGTTATGGTTCGCGACTCCATCGCGCCAGGGGGGCGATCCGGTTCACCACACTTTCGCGGAGGGTTGTTGGATGAAGAAGGCGCTGATCACCGGGGTCACCGGCCAAGACGGGGCGTATCTGGCGGAGCTGCTGCTGGAGAAGGGGTACGAGGTCCACGGGATCAAGCGGCGCTCGTCGTCGTTCAACACCATGCGGATCGACCACCTGTACGTCGATCCGCACGATCGCAACGCCCACTTCTTCCTCCACTACGGCGATCTCACCGATTCGACGAACCTGATCCGCATCATGCAGGAGGTGCGTCCGGACGAGGTCTACAACCTGGCGGCCCAGTCGCACGTGGCGGTCTCCTTCGAGACCCCCGAGTACACCGCCGACTCGGTGGGGCTGGGCACCCTGCGGCTGCTGGACGCGATCCGCATTCTCGGCCTGGAGAGGAAGACCCGTTTCTACCAGGCCTCCACCAGCGAGCTGTACGGGCTGGTGCAGGAGGTGCCGCAGAGCGAGCGGACGCCGTTTTACCCGCGCTCGCCCTATGCCGCGGCGAAGCTCTACAGCTACTGGATTACGGTGAACTACCGCGAGGCGTACGGGATCTTCGCGAGCAACGGGATCCTCTTCAACCACGAGTCGGAGCAGCGTGGCGAGACCTTCGTGACCCGCAAGATCACCCGCGCCGCGGCGCGCATCGCCCTCGGTTTGGAGGAGGCCCTATACCTTGGCAACCTCGATGCGAAGCGTGACTGGGGCTACGCGCCCGAGTACGTGGAGGGGATGTGGCGGATCCTCCAGCACGACTCCCCGGACGACTTCGTCCTCGCCACCGGCGAGACCCACGCGGTGCGCGAGTTTGTGGAACACGCCTTCGCCGCGGTGGAGCTGCCCATTCAGTGGCGTGGCGCGGGGGTGGACGAGGTGGGGGTGGTGCAGGGCAGCGACCGGGTGGTGGTGAAGATCGACCCGCGCTACTTCCGTCCCACCGACGTGGAGCTGCTTATCGGCGACGCGTGCAAGGCCAGGGAGCTCCTCGGCTGGCAACCGCGGACCACCTTTGAGGGGCTGGTGGCGCGGATGGTCGCCTCCGATTTGGAGGCGGCGCGGCGCGCGGTCCACATGAACAACTACGGCAAGTAGCCGTAAGCAGTCGCTAGGAAGCAGAGGGTAGAAGGGGGGATGGCCGCGGCCGCCGGCCCTCCAGGCCCAGGGCGCCGGCCGCCTCTCCCCTTTCTACTAGCTACGTTTCTCCGCCGTCCCATGCGTGGTCGCCTCCTCGCCATCTACCACCGCCTGTACGCCGCCTTCGGGGCGCAGCACTGGTGGCCGGGCGAGACCCCCTTCGAGGTGGCGGTGGGGGCGGTCCTTACCCAGAACACCGCCTGGCGCAACGTCGAACGGGCGATTGCCAACCTCAAAGGTGCGGGCTGTCTGGAGCTCGCGCCCCTCCTCGCCCTGCCCGAGGCGCGCCTCGCCGAGCTCCTCCGGCCGGCGGGCTACTTCAACGTCAAGGCGCGGCGCCTGCGCAATCTTCTCGTGCACCTGCGCGACCACGGCGGCGAGCTCACCACCTACCTCGCCGGCGACCTCGGCCGCCGGCGGGAGGAGCTCCTGGCGGTGAACGGCCTGGGCCCGGAGACGGTTGACTCGATCCTGCTCTACGCCGGCAACCGTCCCACCTTTGTCTGCGACGCCTACACCCGGCGGCTCCTCACCCGCCACGGCCTGATCGGCGAGGGGGCGAGTTACGAGGCGATGCGCGCATTGTTCATGGATCACCTGCCCGCGGACGTCGCCCTGTACAACGAGTACCACGCCCTCATCGTGCGCACCGGCTACCACCACTGCAAACCGCAACCGCGGTGCGCGGCCTGCCCCCTGGCGCCGCTGTTGCCCTAGGCGCCTGTCGCACTTGGTCGATCGACTGCGGCGCGCGGACCGATGCCGGCTCGGGGGCCAGGACTTGTGGGCCCTTCTTCGTCGCACGAGCACCGCGTAGCTCGACGAATGGGTCGATCCGGACTCGAGCCCGCGGGCGGCCGCCCGCGCGCCAAAGTCCGACAGACTCCTAGCCGTTATTGCGCCTGGGCCACCTCGGTGGCGGGCTGCGCGGGTAGGTCGGGGAGCCAGCCGGTGAGATGCGGCTGGCCGCGGTGAAAGGCGAGAAGGAGGTTCTCGTAGCGCGATCGCAGGGGGATGAACCAGTAGTTTGACGGCAGGCCGTCGTGGTCGGCGAGGAAGTGGTGGACCGAGTCGGCGGGGAGGCGGTGGGCCACCTCCGCCGGGGTCAGGGCGCCGCGGGCAAGCTGGTGGACGGTGGTGAAATCCAGCGGCCGCAGGCGATCGGCGGCGACCACGTAGAGGGGGCGCTGGCGGCTCAACGCCTCGCGCCGCAGGGCCTGCACCGCCTCCACCTCCTCGGGCATCTCCACCACCGCGTAGATCGGGAAGCGCTCGGCGTGGGCAATCAGCTCGGCGGCCGGGGGGGGCAGATGGCGCGCGGTCTCCATGTCCACCGTGTAGAAGGCCGAGTCGGCAAAGATCACCATCGCCGTGTGGTGGTGAAAGACGGTCCAGGTGCCGAGGGAGAAGGCGACCACCTGGAGGGTGATCACCACCGCGTAGTCGGCGAAGAGCTGGCGGCTAGACTTTTTCGAGTTGTAGATCACCAGGGTGATGAGTGGCCCGAGGACGCAGTCCACCGCCAGGACCAGGCGCAACCCCTGCCAGCCGCCGTCGGCGTAGAAGTACGGCAGGGGGTACCAGTAGGCGGCGAGGAGGGCGGTAAGACCGGCCGCGACCAGGGCGCTGGCGGCTAGGTGGATCAGGAAGGGCTTGACTCTTTCTTGCACCATCTCTGTCTCCCGGGGTGGAACCCTGCGGAAGGATCGGCAGAGTGCGCGTCCTGCTCCAGTCGCGGCGCGCGGCTCGGCGGGGCAACCGGCGCCGACCCATCGGGTGGGTAGGGTGGGGGATCGCGGCGTCGTCACTCTCCCGGCGGAGCCGACTCCCCTCGGCGAGGGTGGCCCGTAGGACCGGCCGCGCGCGCGGCTCGGCGGGGCAACCGGCTCCTACCGGGGATGAGGAGACGGACCGCGGCGGGCGCGCCGTTGGGTCTGGGGCGCCGCCCGGGTGGCCCAGCGGGGTCAGTCTCCCGGGTGGTCGGCGTGGCGCAGGAGCCAGTAGGCGACCACCATCGCCACGATCAGGCCGCCGGCCGCCGCCATCTCCCACAGGGCGTGGGTGAACGCCTGGCTCTCTTGCAGCCCCGCTTCCATGGAAAGCTGCGCCTCCACCACAAGGATCCGCCGGATGGAGGAGATGATGACGATGTAGAGGAAGGGGTAGAGGGAGAAGCGGCGCCGCTGGAGGTGGCGGACGATGGTGGCTACCACCTCCATGATGATGAGGACGAAGAGGATGTCGTTGATCGCGGTGAGCAGGCCATGGGCGGAGGTGTCGCGGAAGCCGGCGACGCTATGGCCGATCATCAGCAACGCGGCGGCGAACAGGACCACCGCGGCCAGCACGTGGACGCCGTGGTCCGCGACCTCGAGGGCGCGGGTGATCCGGCTCTCCTTCGGCTGTTCCTCCGCGCTAGGGCTGGTGATCGGCATGGTGCGCCTCCCCGTTGTCGTTGCAGGCCCTCGACCGCGCCCCCTCGTCGATCTCTTCGGACTCGTCTTCGTCGAAGAGCATCCGGTACTTCGGCCCCTCGGGGTCGTCGAACTGGCCGCTGCGCAGGGCCCAAAAAAAGACCATGAGGAAGCCGAGGCCGAGGCAGAGGGAGAGGCCGATCAGGGGGATCAGGGAGGTCACGCGGCAAGCCTACCGCGTTCCGCGCTCCCGCTTCAGCCGGGGTCGGATCCCGTTGCGGACGGGGGGCGCAGGAGGCGCAGGGCGTTGAGGGTGACGGTGAGTGACGAGGCGGCCATGGCGGCGGCGGCGAACACCGGCAGCATGAAACCGCTCGCGGCCAGGGGCAGGGTGATCGCGTTGTAGGCGATGGCGAGGGCGTAGTTCGCGCGGATCGTCCGGCGTGTGGCCTGCGCCAGGGCCACCGCCGTGGCCAGCGCTTCGAGGTCGTCGCCAAGGAGCAGCACATCCGCCGCCGCCACCGCCACGTCGAGGCCGCGGGCCAGCGCGATGCCCACTCCGGCGGCGGCCAGGGCCGGCGCGTCGTTGATCCCGTCACCCACCATCGCCACCGGTCCGGCGGCGCGCGCCGCGATGACTCGGGCGAGCTTTGCCTCCGGAGAGAGGCCCGCCTCCCAGGCGCGCAGGTGCAGCCGCTCGGCAAGGGTTGCGGCGGTGGCGGGGGCGTCACCGGTGATCATGCAGGTCTCGATCCCCATCGCCGCCAGCCGCGCCATCGCCGCGGCCGCGCCGTCGCGCACCGTGTCCTCCAGACGGAAGAGCGCACGATCGCCACCGGCGGCGAGGGCGACCACCGTGGCACCGTCGCCCTGCCACCGGTCGATCACCCCCCGCTCCGCAACGGTGGGCTCCGGGTCGAGGGCCCAGGCGGGGCGGCCGAGGCGGCCACGGCGGCCACCGCCGGTCGCTTCCACGCCGCAGCCCGGTACCTCGCGCATGGTCGTCGCCCTCCCCACGCCGCGGGCCGGGCGGTCCTGCACCGTGGCCTTCGGCGATGGCTTGCGCCCCGGCGCCGCGCGCTTCGCCGCCTCGCCCGCCACGGGGCCGCGGCCGGTGGCGGCGATCGCCCGTGCCGCCGGGTGGCGCGAGGCGGTGGCCAGGGGCGCGGCGGCGGCGATCGCCGCCGCCGGGGAGGCGAGGCCGGCGGTGGTGACCACCTCGGTGAGCGTCAGGTCGCCGCGGGTCAGGGTGCCGGTCTTGTCGAGGAGCATCCGGCGGACTCGGCCGAGGAGCTCCAGGGCGGTGGCGCCCTTGAACAGGATCCCGTGGCGCGTGGCCGCGGTGGTGGCCGCCACCACCGCCACCGGGGTGGCGAGGCCGAGGGCGCACGGGCAGGCGACGATCAGACAGGTGATTGAAGGCAGGAGCGGGTCGGCCCTGCCGTGGGCGCGCCAGTAGAGGTAGCTGGCCAAGGCGATCCCCACCACCCCCACCACGAACCACGACGCCACCCGGTCGGCGAGGCGCGCCGCCGGCGGCCGGTCTGCCTGGGCCCGTTCCAACAGACGGCCGATCGCCGCCAGGCGGGTGGTCCCGCCGGCCGCCTCCACCGCGATCTCGATCGGCGCGCCAAGGTTGAGGGTCCCGGCGGTCACCCGCGCGCCGATCTGGCGCGCCACCGGCCGGGACTCGCCGGTGAGCATCGACTCGTCCACCTCCGTCGTGCCCGCTACCACGCGGCCGTCCGCGCCGATCCGCTCGCCCGCCTGGACCTGCATCCGATCGCCCACCGCCACCGCTGCCACCGCCACCTCCTGCCAGCCGGAGGCGCGCCACACCCGCGCTTGGGCGGGCAACAGGGAGGCGAGACGGTCGACGGCGGAGGTGGCCCGCGCCCGCGCGCGGTGCTCCAGAAAACGGCCGGTGAGCAGCAGGGTGATGATCATCACCACCGAGTCGAAGTAGGTCTCGCCACGGCCGGCGAGGGTGACCGCCGCCGAGTGGCCATAGGCCAGGCCGGCGCCGAGGCAGACCAGCAGGTCCATGGTCAGGGCGCGAGAGCGCAGGCCGCGCCAGGCGCCGCGCCAGAACGGGAGGGCGCTGTAAAAGAGGACCGGGGTGGCGAGCCCCCAGTTGAGGAGGTGGAGCGAGCGCTTTACCAGGGGCGCCATCCCCTGGAAGTAGCCGGCGTACAGCCCCACCGACAGCAGCATCACGTTCATTGCGCAGAAGCAGGCGACGCCGAGGCGGGCGAGATCGCCGATCGCGGCGCGGCCGCCAGTCACGGCGCGCGCCGGGCGCAGGGCGTAGCCCAGCGTGCGCACTCGCCGGTCGAGGGTGGCGAGGTCGCAGGTGGCCGGGTCCCACTCGACCCGCGCCCGATGGGTGGCGAAGTTCACCGCGAAGCGCGTCACCCCGGGGAGCCGCCCGACGCCCCGTTCCAGCAGCCAGACACAGGCGGCGCAGGTGATCCCCTCCACCGCCACCGTCGCCGTGGCCAGCCCCCCCTCCTCCACCACCGCGACCTCCTCGCGTCCGAGGGGGGCCACCGCGGCCACCGCCGAGACCGGGGTCAGTCGCCCAGAGCCCTCCTCCAGCCGGCGATAGAAGGCGTCGAGCCCCTCGGCGTGGAGCAGCTCGTAGACCGCCGCGCAGCCGGTGCAACAAAACGGTGGGTCGCCCGTGGCGCCGGTCGGCAGGCCGCAGTGGGCGCAGGTGCGGGTCGCGGGCGAGGCCATAGTGGCGTGCAGGGTAACCCGTGGCGCATCGCGCCACGTGGCTCTTGGCTATCCCTGCAAACTCCCAAGAACCACCGCGGAAGACGGCCCGATCGTGGTGGGGCCGTTACCGGCGCACGCCACCGCGGGCGGCGGGTTGGGTGTGGGTGTCCATAGGAACCTCGCCCACCTGCTTGGCCACCCGCGCCATCCACACACTCCCGGCCACCAGGACCGCGAAGAGGAGGACGATCCCCGCCGGCCAGACCCACGAACGGCGCATCACTCTGTCTTCCCGCGCGCGCGCGGTGGCTTCCTCTCCGTCGCCTCCGGCACGGTGAAGGCGGTGGCCGCGGCAACGCGGATCGGTTCGCTCTCGGCGGTCATCAAGCGCACGGTGACCGGATGGTTGCCCGGCGCCAAGCGGTGGCCGGCAACAAGGACGAGGACGAAGCGGGTCCGGTAGACCGCCCCCGGCGCCACGCTCACCGGGTTGTGCGGGAGGACCAACTCCAGGCCGTCGATTCCCTCCACCCAGCCGGTGAGGGCGACGGGCGCGCCGGTGCGATTCTCCGCCACCAGGGTGTAGCTGTTCATCAGCCGGCCGTCCTGCGCGACGTGGAAGAGGTGGAAGCGGTCGCGCAGGACCGACACCTCCACCGGGGCGCGGCCGACCGCCGCGTGGACCAAGCCAATGGTGAGGGCGACACACGCCACCGCCAAGACCACCACCGCGGGCCGCACCACCCGGGCCGGCTCCGCCGAGGTCGAGCCGAAGTGAAACTGGATCAACCGCGGCTCCCTCCCCACCTTGGCCATGATCGCGTCGCAGGCGTCGATGCACTCGCCACAGGCGATGCACTCCACCTGCAGGCCGTCGCGGATGTCGATCTCCGTCGGGCAGACCTTCACGCACCGCTTGCAGTCGATGCAGTCGGCCATGCGCGTCCGGTCGTACTCCACCACCAACGTGGCGCGGTCGAACAACACCCCTTGGAGCTTGGCGTACGGGCAGACGCGGGTGCAGAAGCGGCGGCCGAGGCCGAGGAGCTCGCCGTACAAGAGGGTGAAGGTCACGCCCCAGGTGGCCCACGCCCAGAAGGGCAGGGTGTTGTCTCGGATCCGCGCGACGATCTCGCCCGGCGGGATCACATAGGCGACCAGGGTGGCGGCGCCGGCCACGTTGAAAAGGAGGAAGAGGAGCTCTGCCGTGGAGCGCTTCGCCAGGCGCACCGCCTGCCCATTGCGGGAGCGCACCCGCAACAGGGCGCGGAGCTGGTCGCGGAGGTCGAGGATCACCGTCTGCGGACACGCCCAGCCGCACCACACCCGCCCGAGCCAGACAGTGAACAAGAGGATCAGGGCAACGCCGAGCAGGACCGCAAGCAGCACAAGAAAAAGGTCGTCCATCCACAGCCCCACGCCGCCGACGTAGAGGCGCAGGGTGGTGCGGTCGAAGCCCAACAGCGGCCGGCCGCCGACGGTGACGAACGGGGTAACGAAGTAGAGACCGAGCAGGCAGCTCGCCACCGCCCACCGCCGGCCACGCTCGGTGCGATACCACGGCAACTTCGGCGCACGGCGCGCAACAAGGGCGGTGGCCACGGCGGAATGGGGAGGGGGCGGCACGGATCGGGGAGAGGGGCGGTGACCGTGGGGTTGCGCCGCACCCGCCGGGTCGGAGCGGATCGAGAGGAGCGGCGACAAGGCGGCGGCCATTGTTGCCGGCCGCGGGGCGCTGGGGTAGGTGCGATACCGGCGGCGCGCCCCGCGGCCCGCCTCGGCCCGCCGCCGCGCGCTGACCGCGGACCGGCAGACCCACGGTAAGTGGCGTGCTCCGCGCTGCGCCGGGCGACAGCGACGCAGGGCTCGCGATGCGGCAACAACGATCTGCAGCTCTCCCCCCACCAACAACCTCGCGCCACGGTGGGCAACACCGGCTCCCGCACGTGCTGGCAAAGGACGGATTCGCGGCCCGCCTGGCAACCTTGCGGCCCATGGCCGGCGGCCGGGCGAGGTGGCAGCCTCAAGCGGGCCTTCGTGGACCTCCTCTGCCCACCCTCGCGACTTACATCACCCCGCCCCCCGACCCCACGCCCATGACCCCCGATCCCTTCCCCCGCCGCATCCTGCTCGTCGTCACCGGCCTCACCCCGCAGGTGGTCACCGAGACCGTGTACGCCCTGGCCGTGGTGGCCAATCCGCCGTGGCTACCCACCGAGCTCCACCTCCTCACCACCCGCGAGGGGGCGGCGGTGGCGGTTACCGTTCCCGGTAGTGCGTGCCAACGGGGTTTGGCGCGACGGGTCGGGCGGGTGGTGATCCTCGGCGAGCTGACCGTGCCGGTCTTAGCCCTGACCCTGTTTTCCGAGCGCGGCGTGCCGGTCACCTTTCTCGATCGCGCTGGCCGGACGCGGGGATCTTGCGCCATCCGAATCCCCCAGAGGATCCGCGCGGTAGCGGCTGGTTCCGCTTTCTGCGCGCCGACGAGGTGTCGCGAAACCAGGTGCGCCGGCTCTACGCGGCGCACCGGCGCCGCTTGCAGCTCGGGGCGTTGGCGGCGATCCAATCCCCGATGGGCGAATGGGCGCGCGAACGTGGGCTTCGCGACCAGGGCTACCCGCAGTGGTTGTTGGCCGCGACGCGCGAGGGGACGTCACGGGAGGCGGGGCGCGTGGTCCGCCACACCCTCTTGAGCCTGCTCCTCAACTGGTGCGGCCTGGCGTGGACCGCCGCGCGCATCAGATCAGCGTATGGGGCTCGTCGAGCCCTACCGTCCCCTCGGCCTGGCGGAGGAGGTGGCGAGCACCCTCTACCCGATCGTGGATCCGGTCTGGGTGGGTCTCTTCCACAAGCAGGATGCAGTGCGCCACTTCCAGTTGGAGGGGCTGGAGTGGGCGTTGGCGCCGCGCCATGCGCGCTGGTTGATCGCCCCCTACGAGGGGCAGGGACCGCGCCTCACTGCGGCCTTTGATGGCCTGCTGCGCGACCTCCTCTCCCTGCCGTGGCGGATTCCGTACGGGCGGGGAGAGGCGGAGGGGGGACCATCAGCGACATGGGTTGGGAGCGAGGCGGTGCGCGGGTATGCCACCACATCACCCTGAGCACGGCGTTACTGCACCCTGCGTGCGTCCTGTTGCAGGGCCTCTTCACGGGCGGTGTAGG
>MNYW01000039.1 GCA_001873295.1 Nitrospirae bacterium CG2_30_70_394
CAGGATACGGACCGCTTCACGGTGCGCTACGACACCGGCTATCCCCTGGGGCGCCTCCTCACCCTCACCGGCGGCTACCTCTACTCGAACCAGCGCCAAAGCGACGAGACGGCCGACGACCGGGTGACCAACAACCGCATCTTCATCGGCTTGCGCTACGGCGCCACCCTCCTGTGAGCGAGCCGCATGTACCGCGCCTTCTACGGGCTTCACCGTAAGCCGTTCCAGCTCACCGCCGATCCGGACTTCCTTTACCTCTCGGCGACCCACAAGAAGGCCCTTTCGTACCTGCGCTACGGGGTGGCGGACGCGGGCAATCTGGTGCTCCTCACGGGCGAGGTGGGCTCGGGCAAGACGACCCTGCTGAAGGCGCTCCTCGGCGAGTTGGAGGAGCAGGTGGTGGTCGCCAAGGTGATGAACACGCGGGTGAGTGGCGAGCAGCTCCTCGAGCTCATCTGCCTCGACTTCGGTCTCGACCCCATCGGCAAGGAGCGGACCGCGCTGCTGCACGACCTCAACACCTTCCTCATCGAGCAGTACGCGCAAGGGAACAAATGCGTGGTGGTGGTGGACGAGGCGCAGAACCTCGAGATCCCCATGCTCGAGGAGCTTCGCCTCCTCTCCAACCTGGAGAGCGGCGCGGACAAGCTGTTGCAAATCATCCTGTGCGGCCAGCCGGAGCTGAAGCAGACCCTCGGCCAGCCCGCCCTGCGCCAGTTCAAACAGCGGATCAATGTCTCCTACCACCTCGAGCGTCTCGCGGAGGAGGAGAGTGCCGCCTACCTTGCCCACCGTCTCGAGGTCGCGGGTGGCGCGTCCGACCTCTTCCAGGCGGACGCCGTCGGGCCGATCCACGCCTACGCCCACGGGATCCCCCGCCTGATCAACAAGGTGGCGGACCGCGCCCTCCTCTACGGCTTCGTGGAGGAGCGCAACACGATCGACGGGGCCCTGGTGGAGGCGGTCCTCAACGATATCCGCAAGGAGGAGGGGTCGGCCACGGCGGCGGACGGTGAGGAGGAGGAGATCGCCCGGAGGCTGAGCGAAGGGGCGCGGCCGGGCAGCTCCATGGACACCCGAACCGCCACCCTCCTGTGGAACCGCCTGCAGCAGATCGAGGAGCGGATCGAGGAGGTGGCCGGCTCCCAGCAGCAGATCCGCCGCGATGTGGAGGGGCTCCCCTTCCGCCTGGAGGAGGTTGTACGCAAGGCGACCCAGGGAACCGCGAAGACCGTCTCCTCGATTTGGGACAAGTCCGACGCGATGGAACGGCGGCTGGTGGCCCTCGAGGAGCGCCTCCTCGGGATGGCGGAGGCGCTGGAGGCGACGGGGACCCAGTGGTCGCGCACCAACGACAAGCTGGTGCCGCTCTTGGAGCAGATCCACCAGGTCCTTGATCGCCACGGCGCCATGCTCCGCCGCCTCTCCAGCCTCGATTTGAAGGAGGACCAGATGCTGGTGCGCCTGGAGGCGGTGGCGCGTTGCCTCGATCGCCTCGGGGAAGACGAGGCTGCGGCCGAGAGGCCGGCGGCCGCCTCGCCGAAGGAGGGGCAACCATCGGCGTTGCAGGAGGAGGACCCGCTCGCCCCGCTCGTCAGCGCACCGCCAAAGCGGCGCGGTGGTTTCTTCCGGCGCCGGTAGGGGAGGCCGAGATGGAGGCGCGTGGGATGGTGAATGCCCTCACCATCGACGTGGAGGATTACTACCACGTCTCTGCCCTCGCCGCCGCGATCCCGCGGGCACGCTGGCCGGAGATGGAGCGGCGGGTGGTCACGAACACCCGCCACCTCCTCGACCTTCTCGATACCCACGGCGTGCGCGCCACCTTCTTTTGCCTCGGGGTGGTGGCGGAGGAGCAGCCGGCGTTGATCCGCGAGATCCACGACCGCGGCCACGAGGTGGCGTGCCATGGCTACGCCCACGAGCTCGTCTACCGGCAGACGCCGGCAACCTTCCGGGGCGAGGTGGTGCGCGCCAAGGGGTGTTTGGAGGAGATCATCGGCGCGCCGGTTCTCGGCTACCGGGCGGCGAGCTACTCCATCACCCGCCGCTCCCTGTGGGCCCTTGATGTGCTGCACGAGGCGGGCTTCGCCTACGACTCCTCCATCTTCCCCATCCACCACGATCGGTACGGCATTCCCGACTTCCCCCGTTTCCCCCATCGGGTGCGCGGCAGCGCCGGCGATGGCCTGGTGGAGTTCCCCCTCACCACCGCCCGCCTCCTCGGTCGCAACCTGCCGGTCGCCGGTGGCGGCTACCTCCGCCTCCTGCCCGCGGCCCTCACCTACTGGGGGGTGGGGCGGGTGAACCGGCGCGAAGGGCAGCCGGCGATCCTCTACCTCCACCCGTGGGAGATCGACCCGGGCCAGCCGCGCCAGCGGGTCGGCTGGCTCACCCAGATCCGCCACTACCACAATCTCGGCCGCATGGAGCCACGCCTCGTGGGGCTTTTGGAGCGCTTTCGTTTCGACACCGCCGCCCGGGTCCTGGGGCTGGAGGAGGGGCACCATGGTTGAGTCGACGAGCACCTTCTGCACGGTCAAGGTGGCGGGCGAGGCGCAGCGGCTGGCGTGGGACGGGTTCGTCGCGCGCCACCCGGCAGCCACCTTCTTTCACCAGTGGGGCTATCGCCAGGCGGTGGAGACGTGCTTTGGCCACCGCCCCCACTACCTCCTCGCCGAGCGCGACGGCGAGGTGGCGGGGCTGCTGCCGCTCTTCGAGCTCAACAGCCGTCTCTTCGGCCACTCCCTCGTCTCCCTTCCCTTCGCCGTGTACGGCGGTGCGCTGGCGGTGGACAGCGAGGTCCACGCCGCCCTCTACACCCACGCCAAGGTCCTTGCCCGCAATCAGAGCGCCGACTACCTGGAGCTACGCTACCTCGAACCGTCGGGATTTGTGGGCGAGGGGAGTGACCTCTACGTCACCTTCCGCAAGGCGATCAGCGCCGACCACGACGCCAACCTCAAGCAGATTCCGCGCAAGCAGCGGCGGATGGTGCGCCAGGGGGAGAAGCTCGGCCTCAGCCATCGCACCGGCCCGCAGGAGCTCGACACGGTGTGGGAGCTGTATGCCGAGTCGGTCCATCGCCTCGGCACCCCGGTCTATCCGCGCCGCTGGTTCCGCACCCTGCAAGAGGTCTTCGGCCACCGCTGCCACTGCCTCACCGTGTGGCACGAAGAGCGGCCGGTGGCGGGGGTCCTCACCTTTTTCTTCAAGGATCAGGTCCTGCCGTACTACGCCGGCTCGCTCGCCGCCTACCGGAGCCTCGCCCCCAACGACTTCATGTACTGGCAGCTCATGCAAATCAGCGCCGAGCGCGGGGTGCGCCTGTTTGACTTCGGCCGCTCTAAGCGCGGCACCGGCGCCTTTGACTTCAAGGTCCACTGGGGATTCGAGCCGGCGCCGTTGCCGTATCTCTACCACGTCCCCGGCGGCGGCCCGCGGCCGCAGGTGAACCCCGCCGCTCCGGCCTTCCGCCGCAAGGTGGAGATGTGGAAGCGGCTGCCCCTGGCGGTGGCCAATCGCCTCGGTCCGTGGATCATCCGCTCCATTCCGTAGGCGGGGGGGCGCGGTTGCGCCTCGCGCTCACGCCGCCGGTGGAACCCTCCGAAGCGACATGACACCCTCACCCACGACTCAGGCGGATAGCTCAGTGGCAGAGCACCCCGACCACATCGGGGAGGCCGCAGCGTTCGATTCCTGCTCCGCCTACCAGTCGATCGGTGACTCTTTGCCGGCGCCACCCCGGCGCGCGGGCGATCCCATGGAGATCCTCTTCCTCGCCCACCGCCTGCCGGTCCCACCCACCAAGGGGGAGCGGATCCGCGCCCTGCACGAGCTTGGCTACTTGGCCCACCACCACACCCTTGACCTCGCCTGCTTCCTCGACGACCCCGCGGGCAGGCGCCACCTCGACGACCTCGCCACGATCTGCCGCGAGGTCTACGCCGAGCCGCTCAGCCGCGTGCAGCGGCTTGTGCGCGCCGGCCGTGCCATCGCGACCGGCGCGGCGATCTCCCTGGCCACTTTCCACAGCCGGCGCTTTGCGGCGCGCACCCGCGCCTGGCAGGAGCAGCGGCCGTATGGCGCGGTGATTGCCTACTCGGGGGCGATGGCGCCCTACCTCCTCGCCCGCCCCGGCCGTCGCCTGATCATGGACCTGGTGGATGTGGACTCGGCGAAGTGGGAGCAGTACGCGGGCGAGGCGAGCGGTCCGCGTCGCTGGCTCTATGGCCGCGAGGCGCGGCGGGTGGCGGTGGCGGAGGAGGCGATCGCCTCCCAAGTGGACTGCGTCACCCTCGTCTCCGAGCCAGAGGCGGCGCTGTTGCGGGCGCGCGTCGCCCCCCCCTGCCCGGTGGTCGCGGTGGCCAACGGGGTGGACGACCGCTTTCTCGCCACCGGCTGGCGGCCGCCGGCCTCACGGGCGCCGACCCTCTGCTTCATGGGGGCGATGGACTACCGGCCGAACGTCGACGCGGTGGTCTGGTTCGCGCGCGCCGTCTTGCCGCGCGTCCGCGCCAGCTTTCCCGAGGCGACCCTGCGCGTCTTGGGCGGCCACCCCGCGGCCGCGGTGCGGCGCCTCGCCGGCTCCGGGGTGAGCCTCGCCGGCTACGTTCCCGACGTCCTTCCCGAGCTGTTGGCCGCGCACCTCTTCGTTGCCCCTTTGCGCATCGCCCGCGGGGTGCAGAACAAACTCCTCCAGGCCCTCGCCCTCGGCATGCCGGTGGTCGCAACCCCCCAGGCCCTGGAGGGGATCAACGCGCGGCCCGGCTACCACCTGGCGGTTGCCGGCGAGGCGGAAGAGTTTGCCCAGGCGGTGATCACCACCCTGCGCGATCCGGCCAAGGGGTGGTCCGCGGGCGCGGCGGCGCGCCGCCACATGGCCCGCCACTACCGCTGGGAGCAGACCCTCGCACCCTTGGCCGCGCTGGTCGCGGGGGAGGGGGTGGAGGCGAGATGAGGGGGATCGCCGGCCTCTGGTCGCCCGGGGGGATCGACCCGGAACTTGCCAGCCGCTTCCGCGCGGCAGTCGGCGCGGCCCGTCTCGCCAAGCCCGCCCCCGGCCTGTTGCTCGCCGCGGGCGACGGCTGCCTGCTGGCCGAGGCGGACGGGGTGGCGGTGGTCGCCGACGCGGACCTCCTCCTCGACCCCGGCCACGACCCGGCGGCCGCGATCTTCGCCGCCCACCGGGCGGGTGATCCGGCCGTCCTCGACGGCTCTTTCGCCTACGCCTGCTGGAGCGAGGCGGGGGGGCTGGAGCTGGCGGTGGACCTCTTTCGCACCCGCCCTCTGGTCTACGCCCGCCTCGGCGACACCCTCTGTTTCGCGTCGCGCACCGAGGTCCTGCGGGCGTTGCCGACCATCGACACGGGCACCGACCTGGCGGCGCTGGTGGACTACCTCTCCTTCGCGGTGATTCCGGCGCCGCGCACCTTCTTCCGGGGGATCCACAAGCTGCGCGCCGCCCACCGCCTGGTGGCTCGCGAGCGCATGGGCGAGCCGGAGCGGTATTGGCACCTTCGCTACCGGGAGGATGGCGGCGGGTCGCGCGCGGCGCTCGCGGCGGCGTTGCGCGAGCGGCTCGCTGGGGCGGTCTCCCGCCATTGCGGCACCGGCGACCGTGTGGGCTGCTTCCTCTCCGGCGGTCTCGACTCCTCCACCGTGGTCGGCTACGCGGTGGTTCATGGCGCGCCCGACGCCTTTTCCATCGGTTTCGACGAAGCGCGCTACGACGAGCGCACCTACGCCCGGATCACCGCCCGCCACTTCGGCGCCCGCCACCACGAGCGGGTGGTCACCCCCGACGACCTCGTCGACTCCCTGGAACGGGTGGTGGGCTGCTTCGACGAGCCCTTCGGCAACAGCTCGGCGATCGCCGTCTACCAGTGCGCGCGCTTTGCCCGGGCGCAGGGGATGACGACGCTGCTCGCCGGCGACGGTGGCGACGAGCTGTTCGCCGGCAACGAGCGGTACGCGACCGACGCCCTCTTCCAGCGCTACGCCCACCTCCCCGCACCGGTGCGCGGGCTGCTCGGTGCGGTGGCGGCGAGCGATCGCTTCTGCGCTCTGCCGGGGGTGGGCAAGGTCGGGCGCTACGTCCGCCGCGCGCGCCTGCCCAATCCGGATCGCATCCTCTCCTACGGCCTGTACGCCGACCAGCACCTCGCCGAAGTGGTTCAGCCGGAGCTGCTCGCCGCGCTGGGCGACCACCGTGCCGTGGCCACCGCGCGTGCCCTCTACGCCGAGGGTGAGGCAGAGAGTGAGGTTGGCCGTCTGCTCCTCTTTGACCACCAGCTCACCCTTGCCGATAACGACCTGCGCAAGGTCACCGAGGGGTGTGCGGTGGCCGGCGTGGCGGTTCGCTACCCAATGCTCGACCGTGGGGTCGTCGAGCTCGCCGGCCAACTCCCTGGGGATTGGCTCCTTGCGGGCGGTAAACTGCGCACCTTCTACAAAGAGGCCATGGCCGATTTTCTTCCCCCCGAGGTCCTCACCAAGACGAAGCACGGCTTCGGTCTTCCCTTCGCGACCTGGCTGCGCACCGACGCCCGCCTGCGCGAGCTGGTCGGGGATCTGCTGGAGAGCGAGACCTCGCCGCTGGCCCGCTGGATCCGCCCCGCCTTCCTCACCCACCTCCACCAGGCCCACCTGAACGAGCGCGAGCCGTACTACGCGGAGCTCCTGTGGCCCTTCCTCGCCCTGGCGGTCTGGCTTCCGGGAGCCTCCCATGAATGATCGTCGCGTGCGGTGGTGTGGTGCGGCCTGGACGGTTGCGTGCACCGCCCTTTTCCTCCTTCCTCCGACTGCCGTCGCCATCGACTGGTCGAAGTGTCCATCGGATGCCGGGCGTCCCGCGGATGCGCCCCACGGCTGGTCCCACTGGTGGGGGGCGACGGAGTACATGAAGGAGGGCAACTGTGAAGGCGCGATCAACGAGTCGCAGTACCTGATCAACCACCCGGAGTTCAGCTCGCCGAAGTACAGCCACAAGGCGCTTGTCCTCCAAGGCCAGTGCTACGAGTTACAGAAGCAGCCGGCGAAGGCGATGGCGGCCTACGTCCAGGCGCTGAAGCAGTTCGGCAAGGCCGAGCAGACCCTCTACCTCCTCGCTGACCTCTACCTTCGGCAGGACAACCCGGCGCAGGCGGCGAAGCTCTTTGGCGCCACCCTGAAGATGAATCCGAAGAACAGCGACGCGGCGCGCGGTTTGGCCGCCAGCTATCTCGCCCTGGGCAAGGTGCAAGAGGCGCGGCAGGCGACCGACCTGGCCGAGCGACTCGGCGCCGATGTGGCCGCTTTGCGCCGGGGCCCGACGTCGGGTGGCAAAGGTGGAACCGCCGCGGCTCACCCCTAGGCGTCGGTTGGAGCGATGCACGATCGACCGCCGGACTGCGGATCTCGACCCGGATCGTGGGTCGTTCTTTGTGATCGAGGTCCAGCCGTGCTGCGCACGGGTCCCGATCCGGACTCGAGCCCACTTGAACCACGTCACGCCCGCCGTAGTCCAACAGATTCCTAGCCGCTGCGACCTTTACCGAAAGGCGTGACCCACGATGGGCATACTCTCCTCCGGCGCCGCGATTCGGCGAGGAGCCAAGTGGCTTGTTACCGGCAACCTGGTCGGACGCGGCCTCGACTTCGCCTTCGGCGTCGTCCTCGCCCGGCTCCTCGTCCCTGCGGACTTCGGGATGCTGGTGACGATGCGCATCTTCACCGGCCTCGCTGGCTTCGTGGCCGGCGGCGGCATGGGCCAGGCCCTGGTCCAGGCAAAGGTGGTGGAGAAGCGCGACTACGACGTGGTCTTTACCCTCCAACTCCTCGCCGGCGGTCTCATCTACGCCTTTTTCTTCCTCATCGCCCCTGCCTTTGCCCACTGGTTCCACGACGACCTCTACCGTGACCTCCTGCGCGTCTCAGCCCTGAGTTTTCTCATCCGGCCGGTGGGCAATGTGGGCCAGGCGCACCTCCATCGCGCCATGCGCTTTCGTGCCATCGCGACTCGGCGGATGGTCACCACGCCCATCTCGGGGGTGGTGAGCATCTTCCTTGCCTGGCACCACCTTGGGCCGTGGAGCCTGATCCTCGGCGGCCTTGCCGGGTCGTTGGCCAACGCGGTGCTCCTCATGGCGGCGAGCGGCTGGCTGCCCAGGCCCGCCTTTCACCTCGCCACCGCCAAGCGACTTGGCCTCTATGGCGGCAAGGTGGCGGCAAACAACCTTGTCTCCTTCCTCAACGGCGAGGCACAGAACTTCGTCCTCAGCCGCCTCGGTGGTGCCGCCCTGCTGGGTCTCTACAACAAGGCGACGAGCCTCCAGACCCTCCCCGGCGACGTGATCGGCAGTTCGGTCTACCAGACGGTCTTTCGCGCCCTGGCGATGGAACAGGAGAACCGCGACCGGAGCCGCTACCTCTTCTTCCGGGCGATTACCTTGGTGGCGGTCTACACCTGGCCCTTCTTCGTGGGGCTGGTGTGGCTTGCCGACCCTTTCATCGTCACGGTCTACGGTGTGAAGTGGCAGGCGGCGGCGGCGCCTCTGGCGATCCTCTCCCTCGGCGGCTTCGTTGCGACCGTGGGCATGCAGGCGGGCGCCCTGGTGGCGGCCCAGGACCGCATCGGCCGCGAGCTCTTAATCCAGAGTGAGCGGATCGTGTGGCTGGTGGTGGCGTGTGTGGTGGGGTTGCACTGGGGGCTGGTGGGGGTCGCCTGGGCAACGATCCCGGTGCGTCTCTACACTTCCAGCCGCATGTACCACCTCGCCGCCTCCACCGTCGGCACGACCTTCCGCGATCTGGTTCGCGCCCTCGCCCCGGCGATCTGGCTCAACACCTTGCTCTGCGGCCTCTTCGGCGTGGCCCACCTCCTCCTCTTCGGCCCGTGGCGGGAGCAGAGCCCGGCACTCTATCTAGCGGGGATGGCGGTGGTGGGGGTGGTGGGCTACCTCGCCCTCTTCCTCTTCCTTCCCATCGAAGGGCTCTCCAGCGAGTCGGGGCGCTGGCGCACGATGCTGCACGTGGGGGCACGGCCGTGAGCACCGCGCCGCCGATCTTTGTGGTGGGTGCGCCGCGTTCGGGGACCACCTTGTTGAGCGCCATGCTCGGCGCCCACCCGGCGATGAGCTGCGGGACAGAGACCGACTTCTTCCACTTCCTTGCCCAGGCGGAGGTGGCTGCCCTCCTGGATCCGGGGCGCTGGCCAGAGGCGGCGGTGGACTTCCTCTTCTCCATGGTCCAGGCAGCGGAGAAGCAGCCGGTGCCAGAGCAGTACGGCCTGAGTCGGCCACAGGTCACCGCCTACCTGCGGGGCCGGGAACCATCGGTGGTGGCGCTCCTCGATGCGGTGGTAGCGCCGGCCATGGCGGCAAAGGGGGGCCATCGCTGGGTGGAGAAGACGCCGCGCCACATCCTCCACCTCCCCGCGATCCGGCGCGCCTTTCCCGACGCCCCCATCGTCCGCATCCTCCGTGACCCGCGCGACGTGGCCCTGTCGACGGTGAAGACACCGTGGCAGTGGGCGGCGCGTGACTTCCCCGGGGCGCTGCTCATGTGGCGCTTCTGCAACGTCGAGGGTGAGCCGTTCTGCGCCGCGGACGGCCACACCTACACCCTGCACTACGAGGAGCTCTTGCGTGAGCCGGAGGTGACCTTGGCGGCGCTGTGCGAGTTTCTCGGTGAACCGTACAGCGCGGCGATGCTCGACACTGCTGTCTCCTACACGTCGGTGAACAGCATCGGCGAAAGGTGGAAGGAGAAGGTGGGCGGACCCCTCGATCCGAGCCGCGCCGGGGTGTGGGAACGGGAGCTGACGGTTGAGCAACGGCGCATCGCCGACTGCCTGGTGGGCGACCTCATCCAAAAGTATGGCTATGGCGCCCCACAACCCCTTCGCTACGCCGCGATCACCCCGGACCCCCTCGCGCTGCTGAAATACCCGGAGGCCCTGACCTGGCTGGTTGACGAGGGGTTGCGGGTCTGGGGCGACGGCCGCGAGGCGGCTGCGGCCGCCCTTTTTTTCGGCGCGCCGGATCGCGCTGGGTGGGTGGCGGGTGGCCCTTGGCAGCGCCTCGTTGCGGTTGCTCGCCTGCGCGCCGACCTGCGCCGCCGGGTGTGCCGTGGGCTTGCGGTGCGCTGGTTTGCGGCCGCCGGTGAACACGCGGCGGCGGGGGTGGTCAACCACCTTCTCGGCGGAGTCCTCCGCGGGTGCGGTGCAGTGCAGGTCGAGACCCCCGCGGTGGCGGGCTATAAGCAGTGGCGCCACAACCTTCGCCACAACCCGCGCCTGGGCCAGTTCCATCGCGTCAATGTGGCGGATGCGTGCCTGGCAGCGGTGGCATGACCAGGGAGGCGGCGATGGCGGGGGCGAGGGACTCCGGCATGGCCGAACTCCGCGGGGCCTTTCGGGTGGCGATCGAGATTGGCGACCTCTTCGCCGCGGCCGCGGGATGGCCGGCGGTGACGGCGGTCGTTGGGGCGGAGCGCACCGCGGGTGAAGCGCGGTCCGGAGTGGCGGCGGTGGTGGATCGTTTTGCCGGCGGGGCGGCGTGTGGCTTTTTGCGCTGGAGCGGGCCGACCTGCGCGGTGATCTCCAGCGCGGGCGAGTATCGGGTGACCACGGCCGCGGGCGGTGGCTGGCTCTTGCTGCCGGCGCGGCCGGAGGGGGCCACCTACTGGATTCCCCAGCCACCGCGCCGGCGGCGGGTCGACGCGGTAGGGCGGATTCTCGAAGAGACGACCGCGGACCTGACCAGGATCACCGCCTCCACTGGAGCGGTGGGGATTGAGGTGGCGGTGGCCGAGGGATGGTCCCTCGACCTGGTGGTGTGGCGGCTACCTGTGGCGGGCGAGGTGGGGCCGGCGGAACTTGCCAGCCTCACCCCGGTGGAGCGCCAGCCCCTCTTCCTCTGGGGGTCACACACGACTTACGCCCGTCCCGCCGATCTCTACCTCCATCTGCTCCACGGCCACGTCTACGAGAACCGCGCCTCGTGGCCGCACTACTGGAAAGTCTGCTCGGAAAACGACGCCCACGCCCTGTGGGTCGGCTTGCGCGGCCTGCAGCTCGCCACGGGCAAGGGGCTCTACGGGCTGCTGCGCCGCCAGCTCCTCCTCTCGCTCCTGGCGCGCCAGGCCACCGACGGCGGCTGGTATCACGGCGAGTGGACGAGCCTCTACGAGTCCCACTTCCGCCTCCACACGAGCGGCGTCCACCTCCTCCTTGATGCCCTGAGCGAGGGCGCCGATCCGGCGGTGCAGGCGGCCCTGGCGCGGGCGGTCGCCTTCCTCGCCGAGCGGGCGGTGAAGATCGACGCGGGCACCTGGTTCCTCCACGACTCCCTGGAAGAGTCGGTAGAGAGCATGCGCCAGAGCCCTTTTGCCTGGCTGGAGAGCCGCGCCCTGGGCAAGGGGGAGAGCAACATGCTGGTGCTCAACACCCACCTCGACACCGCCGTCGCCCTCGCCCGCTATGGCGAGCTGACCGGCGACCTTCGTTACGCCACGCGGGTGGAGTCGGCGCGCCAGGCGGCGCATCACCTCCTCTGCCTCCGTCCCGCCGAGTGGCTCTACCAGCCCTTGTTCGCGGCGATCCGCCTCTCCTTCCTTCCCACGCCCGAGGCCGAGCGCCTCCCCGCGCCGGTGCGGGCGGTGAAGCGGATCGGCTGGCGGTACCTGATTCCGTGGCTGGTGCGGGTGAAGCGACGTTACCCGCGCCTGGTGATGCCCGGTGGCTATATCGACCGCGCCCTGTCGCTCACCGGGCTCGCCCATGACTACCAGTCGATCCACACCATGGATCTCGCCCGCTACCTCTGCCGCCTACCCGATCCGGAGTTGGTGCCGCTCCTCGACCAGGCGATCGACTTCACCTTCGCCAGTGGCCTGGTGGCGCGCTGGGGTGAGCTGCCCAGCAAGCGATACGCGCTGGGCTTCCTCGCCGAGACCCTCTACCACCGGGCGATGGCGGACCCGGCGCCTGGCCACCGGGCGCGCTTGGCGCAGGTGATGGCGCTCCTCGAGGAGTACGCCCTCGGCCAGCCGCCGTCGTTGCTTGGGGGCAATGGGGAGGTGGTGGCGCCGGCCCAGCAGGTGGGACCGCCGGCGGCGGTGGACGGCCACTTGCGGGTCGCCAACCTCTCCCGGGGCGAGCGGCGCGAGGTGGTGGTGGTGAACCCCACCACCGTTCCGATCCCCCTCGTCTGGGCACGTGGCGGCGACGGGCTGGTGTGGCGCGACTCCACGGGCGCGGCGGCCGGCGCGGCGGTGGTCCCGGCGGGTGGCTGGCTGTGGGGGCAAGGGGGGTGAGCGCGCCGCTCTCCATCGCCCTCGTCGCCCCCGAGTTTCTCCCGGACCTCGGTGGGGTGGAGACCTATAGCTACGAGCTTGCCCGCGAGCTCTCCCGGCGCGGCCACCGGGTCACCGTCTTCACCCGACGCCACCCCGCGGGCGAGGTGGCGGGCGAGAGCTTCACCGTCCGGCCGGAGCTCTCCCTCCGGCGTTACCTCGATGGGCCGTTGCTCCACCGCGAACACTTCGACGTGGTCCACGCCACCAACGCCGCCTACGCCTGGCTCGCCTTGGAGAGCGCGCCGGTGGTGGTGTCGGTTCATGGCAACGACTTTCTCCGCCCCTACTGTCGGGTCGGCCGGCGCGACCTGCAGCGGTGGAGCGGCCCGTGGAACGGCCTGCGCCGCCGGCTTGCGGGGCTCGACCGTGCGCTTGGCGAGCGGCGTACCGAGGCGTGGATGGCGGCGGGGCTGGCTCGCTGCCGGCGGGTAGTGACCAACAGCCTGTACACCGAGTCGGTCCTCCTCGCGCGCCTGCCGAGCTGTGCCGGCCGGACCACCGCCGCCCTCGTGGGGTTGTCACCCGAGCTCATGGCCCTGCCTGAGCCATCTCCGCGCGGCGGGTCCCCGCGCCTGATCACCGTTGCCCGCCTCTCCGAGCCGAGGAAGTGCGTCGACCGGGTGATTGCCGGCCTTGCGCGTCTCAAAGACCGGTTCGACTTCACCTACGAGGTGGTGGGCGACGGACCCCTGCGGCCGGCGCTCGTGGCGCAGGTGAAGGCCTCGGGGCTCGCCGAGCGGGTCACCTTCAGCGGCCAGTTAGAGCGCGCCACCCTCATCGACCACCTGCGCGCCAGCGACCTCTTCATCCTCACCTCCGACGTCCTCCCCACCAGCCACGAGGGGTTTGGGATTGTCTACCTGGAGGCGAACGCCTGCGGCGTGGGGGTTCTCGCCTGTCGCGCGGGCGGCGCGGTGGAGGCGGTGGCGGAGGGGGTGAGCGGGTTTTTCGTGGACGCGCCCACCCCCGCGGCGATCGGCGGCGCGGTCGAGCAGTTCTTGGCCGGCGCGGTGCGCTTCGATCCGCACGCCTGCCAGACCTTTGCCCGTGGTTTTGACTGGGCGCGGGTGGTGGATCGGATCGAGCCTTTCTACATAGGGTGAGGGGATGGCGGACGCGACCCTGACCCCTGGACTGCCCGGACCCCCGGAGATCTCGGTGGTGATGGCGTGTCACGACGCGGCCTCCTTTGTCGGCGAGGCCATCGGCAGCGTCTGTGGCCAGACCTTCTCGGCGGTGGAGCTGATCGTGGTGGACGACGGCTCCACCGATGGCTCGCCGGCGATCGTTGCGGCGCGGGCGGCAGCGGATCCGCGGGTGCGCCTAATCCGCCAAGAGAACCGCGGGCCGTACCCGGCGCGCAACCGGGGCTTGGCTTCGGCGCGCGGCCGGTTCATCGCCTTTCTCGATGCGGACGACTACTGGGAACCGGATTGCCTCGCCCGCCTGCATGCGGCGCTGCTTGAGTCCGGTGCCGACCTCGCCTATTGCGGATGGCAGAACGTCGGCGACGTGCCCGCGGGGGGCGCGCCGTACGTGCCGCCCGCCTACGAGGAGGGGGACGTGGTGGCGCGGTTTCTGCGCGGCTGCCCCTGGCCGATCCACGCCTGTCTCACCCGGAGGGGGGTGATCGACGCGGTGGGCGGCTTTTCGGAGCGCTGCTTCTCCGCGATGGACTTCGACCTGTGGTTGCGCATCGCCGGCCACACCCAGCGGATCGTTCGCGTGCCGGCGGTGCTCGCCTATTACCGGTGGCATGGCAACGGGCAGATCTCCTCGGTTCGCTGGCGCCAGGTCGTCGACGCCTGGCGGGTGCGACGTGACTTCGTCCGCTTCGAGCCGCGCGCGGTGGCCCACCTCGACCGCCGCCAGCTCCGCGCCCTGGTCCACGGTGATTTGCTGCGGCGCGCCTACACCGCCTACTGGCGGCGCGACTTCGACTCCGCCACACCCCTCTTCCGCCTGGCCCTGGCCACCGGCTGTTGGCGCCTCCCGGACCTCAAGTACCTCCTCCCCGCCTGCCTGCCGGCCCGCCTCTATCGCGCCCTCCTCCAGCGCCACGACCGGCGTACCGAGTGATCCCCGATGGCGCGCTTCACCATCCTCATGTACCACCAGGTCTGTGTGCCGGGCAGCGCGGCGGAGGCGAAGTACGCCTGCCCGCCCGGCCGCTTCGCCCGCCACATGCGCTACCTGAAGGGGCGCCATGCGGTGGTCTCGCTCACCGCGATCCGCCGCCACCTGGAAGGGGAGGTAACCCTTCCCGACGGTGCGGTGGCGGTGACCTTCGACGACGGCTTCCGCAACAACTACACCGACGCCCTGCCGATCCTGCGCCGTTACCAGATCCCCGCCACCCTCTTCCTCATCGCCGGCTTGGTGGGCGCGACGAACCGATGGATGGCGGCGGCGGACTACCCGGAGCGGCCCATGGTGACCTGGGACGAGGTGCGGGAGATGGCGGCAGCCGGGATGGAGATCGGCGCCCACACCCTCAGCCATCCGCGTCTCACCGAGCTCGCGCCGGCGGCGGTGGCCACGGAGGTGGCGGAGGCGCGGGCGGTGATTGAGCGACAGCTCGCGCACCCGGTAGACGCCTTCGCCTATCCCTACGGCCTGTGCAACGAGCCGGTGGTGGCGGCGGTGGCGGCCGCGGGCTATCGCATCGCCTGCACCACCCGGCCCGGCTTCAACCGGCCGGGGATCGACCCGCTCTCTTTGCGGCGCATCGAGGTCTTCGGCACCGACGCGGTGTGGCGGCTGGCGCAGAAGATTCGCTTCGGCTGTAACAGTTCGGGGGTGACTCGGCCCCTACGCTACTACTGGAATCGTCTCCGGGCGTGGGTGTGACCATGGAGCTGTCGGTCATCCTCTGCACCTACAACCGGTGCCAGAACCTCGCCCCTTGCCTCGCCGCGGTCGCCCGCCAGGAGGGGCTCGACTCCGTCGCCTGGGAGGTGGTGGTGGTGGACAACAACTCCACCGACGCCACTCGTGCCACGGTGGAGAGGCTTGCCGCGGAGCTGCCCATCCACCTCCGCTACTGCTTCGCGGCAGACCAGGGGCTGTCGCACGCGCGTAACCGCGGGATCGAGGAGGCGGCGGGCCGCTACCTCTGCTTCATGGACGATGACATCACGGTGACCCCGGGTTGGCTCGCCGCCCTCTACCACTGCTTCCTGGACCACGACTGCGACGCGGCCGGCGGGCCGATCCACCTCCATCCGCCGCGCCCACTGCCGGCGTGGATTCGCCCCGACATGCAGGGCTTCCTCGGCTTTCGCGACCTCGGCCCCGAGGTGCGCCAGCTCGACGGCCGGCGCGAGTTCCCCTTCGGCGGCAACATGGCCTTCGACCGGCGGGTGGTGGAGCGGATCGGTCTGTTCGACACGGCGCTCGGGCGCAAGGGCGAGGGGCGGCGGCGCGCGGAGCTGTTCAAGGGAGAGGAGACCGACTACTTCCACCGCCTCGCCGGAGCGGGTGGAGTGATCTTCTACGTCCCGGACGCCCTGGTCTTTCACCAGGTCCTCGAACACCAGCTCCACAAGCGGTTCTTCCGCACCCTGCACTATAACGCCGGCCTCTTGGCGGCGCGCCGCGATCCCGAGTGCTACCCCCACACCCTCGCCGGGGTCCCCCTCTTCCTCTTCCGCCAGCTCCTCCGCGCGGCGTTGCGGTACCTCTGGCAGGTGGCGCGCCACGGGCCGAGTTTCGCCTTTCGCCAGCAGATGACCGCCGGCTACTTCCTCGGCCGGGTGGCCGGCTACGCTCGCCGCCGCGGCCCGGCGGATCGATAGGGCGGGGGTTGGATCCCCTTTGCGAAGGAGAGCGCGATGACCCCGGACCGTGACCCAAGCGGCGGCCCCACCGGCCCCATCTTCATCGTTGGCGCGCCGCGCTCGGGCACCACCCTGCTCCAGTACATCGTCCGCTCCCACCCACGCCTCTCTTTGCCCACCGGCGAGTCGCACTTCATCGTCCCCCTCTACCGGGAGCGGGAGCGGTTCGGTGACCTCGCCCGGCCGGAGAACGTCCGCCGAGTCCTGGAGGAGATGTGGCGGCGTAACCGCTCCTTCCTCGCCACCGACCTGCACGGCGTGCACTTTGATGAAGCGGCGATCCCGGAGCTCGCCGAGTCCCTTGCGGCGGCGGGTGGCGGGACCATGGCAGGGGTGATCGCCGCCCTCTTCGGGCGCAATGCCGCCGGTGAGGGCAAGGCACGGTGGGGCGACAAGACGCCGTACTATGTCCTCCACATGGCCCTCTTGCTGGAGATGTACCCGGCGGCGCAGTTCATCCACCTGATTCGCGACGGCCGCGACTGCGCCCTCTCCACCCTGGTGCGGCGCGACGACTTCCACGTCTACAACTTCTACGAGGCGGCGCGGTACTGGCAGCACTACGTGGAGGTGGGACAGGAGGTGGGCGCGCACCTTCCCGCGGGCAGCTACTTCGAGATCCGCTACGAGGATCTTCTCGACGACCCACCGGCCACCCTGGGCCGTCTGTGCTGCTTCCTCGGTGAGCCGTACACCGACGACTTGGTGAACTTCCGCAAGGCGCATGAGGCGGGCAAGACGCCGCTGGTGGCGAAGCCGATCCAGAAGGACAACCAGGAGAAGTGGCGGGGTGCGATGTCGGCGCGCCAACTCCGCCTTTTTGAGGGGGCGGCGGGCGCGACCCTGGCGCGCAATGGCTATCCCCTCGCCACCCCGGGCGATGGCCTGGCGTGGCCGGTGCGCGTTGCCTGCACCCTCCACAACCGCGTCCTGCGCCGCTGGCGGCGGGCGCGCAAACACGGCTGATCGATGGACGCCTCGATCCTCATCTGCACCCATGACCGGGCCGCCCTCCTCGACCGCCTCCTGGGCTCGATCGCCGCGGCCCGCCCGCCCGCGGCCCTGAACCTGGAGACGGTGGTGGTGGCGAACCGGTGCACGGGAGCCACCGGTGCGGTGGTGGCGGACTGGCGGCGGCGGGGCGGGGTGGCGGGGCTGCGCCTGGTGGAAGAGCCCGAGCTCGGCAAGTCTCACGCCCTCAACCGCGGCGTCGCCGCGGCGCGCGGCGAGCTGCTGTTGTTCGCCGATGACGACCACCGGGTCGCCGCCGGCTGGCTGGAGGCGGTGGCGCGGGCGGTGGCGGTCCACCCGGAGGCGGCCTGTTATTGCGGCCGCATCCTTCCCGACTGGGATGGGAGCGAACCCGCCTGGGTCCACGACGACGGCCCCTACCGGATCCGGCCCTACCCGGTGCCGAACTTCGACCTCGGCGAGGAGGAGCGGCCGGTGATGCCGGGCGACTTCATCCCGGGCGGTGGCAACCTCTTCTTTCCGCGCACCCTGATCGACCGACTCGGCGGCTTCGACGCGACCCTCGGACCGCACGGCCACGACCTCGGCGGCGCAGAGGACATCGCCTTTGTCGGCCGCATCCTCGACGCGGGGCTACCGCTTTGGTACTGCCCCGGCGCCCTCCAGTACCACTACGTGGACCCCGCTCGCCTTACCCTCGGTTACGTGGTGCGCAAGGCGTATCAGCGCGCCCGCGACACCCGCCGGGCGCGGCCGTCCGCGATCGGACGGTGCTGGCTCGGGGCGCCGTGCTACCTCTTCGCGCAGCTCGCCGGCCACGCCGGGCGGGCGGCCACCGCGTGGAGTGCAAACCGGCGGCGCCACTACCTGGTGCGCACCGCCGCCACCCTCGGGGAGATTCGCGGCAGTTACCAGGCCGCGCGGAGGGGGCGGTGAGGCTGGCCGAGCTGGGGGTGAAGGTGGCGAAGACCGCCGCCTTCTATGGCCATCGCCTAAGCCAGCTGGGGCGCGACCTCTGCTGGCCTTTGGTGGACCGCCACCGCCTCGCCCGGCCGGTCCTGGTGGTCGGCTGTTCACGATCCGGCACGACGTTGGTCTACAAGACCCTGTCGCTCGCCCCCGACCTCGCCTCCCTCAACCGCGAGGCGCACGCCTTCTGGGGGGCGCTCCACCCGCCGGAGAAAAACGACTGGCGCGGCCACGCCCTCACCGCCGGTGACGCCTCCGCCACGGAGCGCGACCAGGCCCTGCGCTACTACCACCGCTTCCTCGGCGCTCGCCGCTTCGTGGACAAGACGAACCAGAACGGCTTCCGCATCCCCTATCTCGACGCGTTGTTTGAAGAGCCCTGCTTCGTCTTTGTGAAGCGCAACCCGGGCGACAACATCGCCTCCTTGATCACCGGCTGGGGGCGGCCGGACGAGTACGGCGACTGGTCCGGGGCCCTGCCGGCCAGGGTGCGCATCGACGGTGGCCGGTACACGCGCTGGTGTTTTTTCCTCTTCCCCGGCTGGCGCGCCTACCTAGACGCCCCGATTGCGCAGGTGGCCGCCGCCCAGTGGCGCGCCTACAACGAAGCGGTCCTCGCCGCGCGCGCCAAGATTCCCGCGGGCCGCTTTGTGGAGGTGGCATACGAGGCGCTCCTCGCCGATCCGGTCGCCGCCTTCCGGGAGCTGTTCGCGGCGGTGGGGGCGGACTTCTCGCCGGCGGTGGCCCGCCACTGTGCGACGGTGCTCCAGCGCCCGTACAACGCCTTCTCCGCGCCGCGCCTGGCGAAGTGGCGCGAGGCGCCGGAGGCGGCGCGAATCGCAGCGGTCCTGCCGGAGGTCACCGCGACCGCCGCCGCCCTTGGCTATCCGGTGGAGACGGGGTGATGAGCGTGGCGCTCGCGGCGGGGCTGGTCATCTCACTCTGGGTGGTGGCGCTCGCGCTGATCGGTGCCAGCCGCGGTCGGCTGCTTGCCGCCACTTGGCGCGAGCCGTACGTGGGTGACGCGGTGGTGGTGATTGAGTCCGATGACTGGGGGCCGGGGCCAGCGGCGCATGCGCTCGCCCTCGATCAGCTCTTGGCGCTTCTCGCTTGCCACCGCGATGGTATTGGCCGGCCGGCGATCCTCACCGCCAACCTGGTGATGGCGGTTCCGGACCCCGAGGCGATCGTCGCCTCGGGCTATACGCAGTACCGCCGGCGTTTTCTCGATGACTTTCCTGAGGTGGCCACCGCCCTGCGCGCCGGCCGCGCCGCCGCCACCCTTTGTCCGCAGCTCCACGGTCTTGACCACCTCTACCCGGAGGGGCTGTTGGCGCGCGCGCGCGCGGGCGACGCGGAGCTCCGCGCCTGGTTCGCCGCCGGCGGTCTCGACTGGGAGAGACTCCCCTCGCCCCTCCAAGGCCACTACGTCGACGGTAGCCAGCTCCCCACCCGGTCGGTCGCGGCGCCGGTGCAGAGCGCGTTGGTGGCGGGCGGCGTCGAGGCCTTTACGCGCTTCTGGGGCGAGGGGCCGACCTCCGCGGTGGCGCCGTGCTACCTGTGGGACGACACCACCGAGCGGGCGTGGGCAGCGGCCGGGGTGCGCTACATCCAGACCGCCGGTTACCGCTGCACCGGCCGCGGCGCGGACGGTCGCTACCTCCAGGACCCGCCGTGGCTTGTGCCGGGCAACCGGTCGCCCGCGGGCCCGCGGTATTTGGTGCGCAACGTCATGTACGAGCCGCGCGACGGCCGTGGCGAGGAGTCGGCGTGGGCGGAGGTGGTTCAGCGGGTGGCTGAGGCGCAGCCGGCGGTCATTTCCACCCATCGCTACAACTACACGGGCGAGCAGGCGGAGGCGGCGCGCGCCGGTCTCGGCCACCTCCTCGCGCGCGGCCGGCGCCGCTACCCGCGCCTGCGCTTCCTTGCCTCGCCCGAGTGGGGACGGTGGATCGAGCAGGGCGTGGTCAGTGACCCCCTGACCGGCGAATGGCCACCCCTGACGAAGGCCACCCGGCGGCGCAAGGTGGCCGCCTTCCTCCGCCGCCTCTACCACCGCCATGCGAAGGTTCGCACCGTCGCGATCACCACGACCCTCATCCTGCCGGCGGCGCTGTTGGTTTTTTGCCTCGACCCACGGCCCGGGAGGGGCGGTGGCTGAGACCCTGGTGATCTCGGTGGTAATCCCCGCCCACAACGCCGCTTTGTTTCTGGCGGCGGCGGTGGCGAGCGTCCGGGAGCAAGAGCCCGCGGTGGCAGAGATCATCGTGGTGGATGACGGCTCCACCGACGCCACCGCCGCGGTGGCTTCGGGGCTCGGCGTCACCCTGATCCACCAGGCGAACCAGGGGCCGGCGGCGGCGCGCAACGCCGGGGTGGCGGCGGCGACCGGGACGTGGATCGCCTTCCTCGACGCGGATGACACCTGGGTAGAGGGCAAGCTCGCGCGCCAGCTCGCGGTGGTGGCGGCCCACCCCGAGGTGGTGCTGGTCGCGGGCGACATGGCGGAGGTGGATCGCGAGGGCAACGTGGTCTGTGCCTCGGTGATGGCCGCCCATGGCCATCTCGACCGCTTCCGCGCCCTGGGCGGCGCGCCGATCCCGCGCGCGGCGGGGGAGTTGCTGGAGGCGAACTTCATTCCCACCCCCACGGTCTTGGTTCGGCGCGCGGTGGTGTTGGCGGTGGGCGGATTCGACCCGGCGCTCGCCTATGGCGAGGACTTGGAGCTGTGGGCGCGGATCGCCACCCGCTTCCCGATCGCGGTGGTCCCGGAGGTGCTTATGCGCCGCACCCGCCACGCGGCGAATCTCACCGGCGGGGGGATGGAGACCCTGCGTGGCCTGGTGCGGGTGGGTGAGGCGATCCGGCGCTGGCCACCCGGGGCGCTCGCCGGCCAAGGGGTGGGGCCGGATGGCTGGGCGGCGGCGCGCTATCTCGATCTTGGCCACGCCCTCTCTTTGGCGGGCGCGACGCGCGAGGCACGGTGGGCGCTCCGCCAAAGCCTCTGCCTCGCCCCATCGTGGAGCGCGGCGCGGGCGCTGCTTCTCGCCACTTTGCCCGGCGCGCTGGCGCGCCGGTTGCGGGGCGGGTGGGGTGGCGCCGATGAGGGCGTGATGGTGGGACGGCGGCGCATCCTGTACGTGGAAAACGGCATCGGCCCGGGCGGGGCGCTGGTCTGTCTCCGCCATTTGGTGCGCCACCTCGATCGCAACCGGTACGACCCCTTGGTGGTTACCGGCCGGCGCGGCGGGGTGTACGAAGAGCTCGCGCGCGATGCGCCGTGGCGACCGATCCGCGATCGGTGGGTGGAGGTGGCGGGGCTGAAGGGGCGGTTGGCCACGGCGGCCTGGCCCGATCGGCTGGCGGGGCTGCGCTGGCTGTGTGGTCAGCTTCTTGCCCGTCTCGATGACCTGGCGAACTTTCTTCCCTTCTTCTTGGGCCTACTGGCCACTGCCGTGCGCTTTCGTCCCCACCTGATCCATGCGAACAACGAGCCGCTGTGCAATCGGGCGGCCCTGCTGGTGGGCAGGCTCTTGGGGGTGAAGGTGGTTTGCCACGTGCGCGGCCAGCGCGACGCGGGGGGTTCTCTCTCCCTCTTTTACCGCCTGCCGCACCACCTCCTCGCGGTCTCTCACTGGGTCGCCGGCGAGATCGTCGGTCTCGGCATCCCCGCGGAGCGGGTGGAGGTGGTCTATGACGGGATCGAGCTGGAGCGGATGGACCCGGCCGCGGACGGCATGGCCTGGCGCCGTGTACATGACCTGCCGGAGGACGGCTTCGTGGTCGGGCTGGTAGGGCTGCTGATTCCGTGGAAGGGGCAGCAGCTCTTGCTTGACGCGGCGCCGCGCTTGTTTGTGGCACTGCCCGACCTGCACCTGGTCTTCGCCGGCGGTACACCCGCGGAGTGCGCGGGTTACGAGGCAGAGTTGCGCGACCGGGTGCGGCGCGAGGGGCTGGAGGAGAGGGTCCACTTTCTCGGCCACGTGGCGGAGATGGCGGCTTTGTACAATGGCCTCGATGTGGTCCTCTCCTGCTCTACCGCACCCGAGCCCCTGGGGACGATGGTGATCGAGGCGATGGCCATGGGCCGGCCGCTCATCGGCCCGGCCTACGGCGGGGCGGCGGAGATGATCGTCGCCGGTGAGTCGGGCCTCCTCTTTCCGCCGGGCGACGTGGCAGCTCTTGTCGCGGCGATCGTGCGCCTCCACGCCGACCCGCGAGAGGCGGCCCGCCTCGGCGCGGCGGCGCGCGCGCGGGCCCTCGCCCTGTTTGCGGTGGAGGAGCATGTCCGCCGGGTCACCGCCGCCTACGACCGCCTCCTGCCCGCCGTCGCGCTCGCCCAGGTGGCGGGGGAGGGCGGCCATGCGTGACCTGTTCGTGGTGGGGATAGTCCTCGCGTCGCTTCCGATCACCCTGATCCGGCCGTGGGTGGGGGTCCTCGCTTGGACGTGGCTGTCGCTGATGAGTCCGCATCGCTACTGCTGGGGCTTCGCCACCACCTTTCCGGTAGCGGAGCTGGTGGCGATTGCCACCCTGGTGGGATGCCTTTCCACCGCCGATCGCCAGCCCATCCCGCGGGTTTGGCAGGTGGGGGTCTTGGTCTGCCTCTGGTCTCTCTTTGGGATCACCACCACCGTTGCCTTCAACCCGGACCCCGCGTTCTACCAGCTCATCGAGGTGAGCAAGGTCCTGGTGATGACCTTTGCCACCGTGGTGCTGATCAACGATCGGCGAAAGCTCTTCTATTGGGTGGTGGTGATCGCCCTCTCCCTGGGGTTGGTGGGGCTCAAGGGCGGCATCTTCACCCTCCTCACCGGCGGCCAGCACCGGGTCTACGGCCCGCCCGGGACCTTCATCGGCGACAACAACGACGCGGCCCTCGCCCTCTGCATGACCCTCCCCTTTCTCTACTTCTTGCCGCGCCTGGTGCGTGGGCTGGATCTTGGGCGGTGGTGGGCGTGGCTGGGCCGCGCCGCGCCGGTGCTGACCTTGTTCACCGCCATCGCGGTGGTCGGTACCTACTCGCGCGGCGGCTTCATCACCCTGGCGGTGGTCCTTGTCGCCCTCACCTGGCGGTCGCGCTATCGGGTGGTGGTGGCGGGGGTGATGGTGATCGCGGTGGTGGTCGGGGCGGGGATGGTGACCATCCAGTGGAAGGCGCGCATGGGGACCATCGAGACCGCGGAGGAGGAGGACTCCTCGTTCCGCGGCCGTCTCGGTGCCTGGGAGGGGGCACGCAACATCGCTCGCGCGCGGCCGTTCACCGGCGGTGGCTTCCACGCCTTTCAGGGGTGGGTGTGGGATGCCTACTTCCCCCCCGAGGGGCAGGGCCACGACGTCCACTCGATCTATTTCGAGATGCTCGGCGAGCACGGCTATCCCGGCCTCGCTATCTTCCTCCTGTTGCTCGGCGGCTCCTTCCTCCAGGCGGAGCGGATGCGTCGCCGGGCG
>MNYW01000019.1 GCA_001873295.1 Nitrospirae bacterium CG2_30_70_394
AAGCAGTTCAAGGCGGAGGCGTACATCCTGACGAAGGAAGAGGGAGGGCGTCACACGCCGTTTTTCAATGGCTATCGGCCGCAGTTTTACTTCCGGACGACGGACGTGACGGGCGTGGTGAAGCTGCCGGAAGGGACAGAGATGGTGATGCCTGGTGACAACTGTTCGATGGAGGTGGCGCTGGTCACCCCGATCGCGATGGAGAAGGAGCTACGCTTCGCCATCCGTGAGGGCGGTCGCACCGTCGGCGCCGGCGTCGTCTCGGAGATCATCGCGTAGGTAGCTTTCCGCTTTCACGCAAGGTAAGGAAGGGTTTCGTCCATGGAGATGGTCTCCTCGACAATCAGCATCAAGCTGCGCTCTTTTGATCACCGCCACCTCGATCGTTCGGTGGGGGAGATCGTGGATACGGCACAGCGCACCGGGGCGACCGTGGCGGGGCCGATTCCCCTTCCCACGGAGATTCGCAAGTTCACCGTGTTGCGTTCGCCCCATGTCGACAAGAAGTCTCGCGATCAGTTCGAGATGCGCACTCACAAGCGGCTGATCCGCATCCTCGAGCCCACTGCGCAGACGATCGACGCGCTGATGAAACTCGACCTGTCTGCCGGCGTGGACGTGGAGATCAAGCTGTAAGGGGCAAAGGATCATGAACGTACTCCTTGGCAGAAAGCTGGGTATGACCCAGGTCTTCACCGCCGACGGCGCCATGGTGCCGGTGACGGTGGTTAGCGCCGGGCCATGCACGGTGGTACAGAAACGCACCGACAAGCGCGATGGCTATCACGCCATTCAACTGGGCTACGAAGAGGTCGCCGAGGGGCGTTTGTCGCGCGCCGAGTTGGGCCACTGCAAGGCGGCAGGGGTCGCTCCGATGCGCGTTCTGGATGAGGTGCGCCTCGAAGGTCCCGGTGAGCTGGAGGTCGGGGATCAGGTGACCGTGGCGCTCTTCTCGGTGGGTGACAAGGTGAAGGTCACCGGTACCTCCAAGGGGCGCGGTTTTCAGGGTGTCATCAAGCGACACAACTTCCATGGGGGTCCGGGTGCACACGGCTCCCACTTCCATCGTGCCCCCGGCTCACTCGGTCCATCCGCCGATCCGTCCCATGTTCAGAAGGGGACCAAGCTCCCGGGACAGATGGGGAACAATAAGGTGACCACCTCCAACCTGGAGATCGTGGAGGTGGACGCGGAAGGGAATTTGTTGTTGATCAAGGGGACGGTCCCCGGCGGCCGCAACGGTCTGGTTCGGATTACCCGGGCATAGGTAGAGAGCAATGGTCAAGGTAGATGTGATCGATCGTCACGGAGTCGCGGTTCGCGAGCTGGAGCTCGCGGATGGGCTGTTCGCCGTGGAGTGGAGTGACGGCTGCGTCTATGACACGGTGCGTGCCCAACTCGCCCGCCGTCGCGCCGGCACTGCCAGTACCAAGGAGCGCGACGAGGTGCAGGGGAGCGGGCGCAAGCTGTGGAAACAGAAGAAGACCGGCCGCGCGCGTGTCGGCTCCATCCGTTCGCCCTTGTGGCGCGGCGGTGGTACCGTTTTCGGGCCGAAGCCGCGTGACTACAGCTTCCACGTCCCGAAAAAGGTTCGGGGTCGCGCCCTCGCCTCGGTGCTCAGCGACAAGGTTGCGAACAATGCCTTGAAGGTCGTGGACGAGCTGAGTGTCGCCGAGCCGCGCACCCGCGAGGCGGTGGCACTGCTTGCTGGGCTCGGCGTGACGGGCAAGACCTTGCTGGTGACCGCTACGGATGACAGCGCCCTGCAACTCGCGATTCGCAATCTGCCGGCGGTGGACTTGATTCATGTGTCGCAGATCAGCACTCACGCCATCTTGTGGGCGGATACCGTGGTGGTGACGGAGGCCGCCCTGGTCGCGCTTCAGGAGGCTCGGCTGTCATGAACATGAATCTTGCTGACATCCTCCTTCGTCCGCTGGTGACGGAGAAGACCATGGGCCTGCGCGAGACGCACAATCAGGTCGCCTTTGAGGTCCATCCCTCCGCCAATAAAATCCAGGTAAGGCGCGCGGTAGAGAGCCTCTTCGAGGTGAAGGTTACGGGCGTTCGGATGCTCAACGTCGAGGGGAAACAGAAGCGGTTTGGCGCGCGGTTGGGGCGCCGGAAGGATTGGAAGAAGGCGATCGTCCACCTTGCGGAGGGGCAGAGCCTCGACCTCTTTGAGGGGATGGCAGAGGAGGGCGGCGAGTAACCTCGCTCGAGGAGTGACCATGGCCATTCGCAAATACAAACCGACCTCACCGGGTCGTCGCCAGCAGTCGGTGTCGGATTTTGCCGATATCACCCGTACTGCGCCGGAGAAGTCGCTGCTTGTTTCGATACCCAAAAGTGGCGGTCGTAACAACAGCGGCACCATTACCTCTTGGCATCGGGGCGGCGGCCACAAGCGGCGCTACCGGTTGATTGACTTCCGGCGTAACAAAGATGGGATTCCCGCGCGCGTTGCCTCTGTCGAATACGACCCGAACCGGTCGGCGCGCATCGCGTTGCTGGTGTATGGCGACGGCGAGAAGCGCTACATTCTCGCGCCCAAGGGGCTGCAGGTGAACGACGTCCTGCTGTCGGGTGCGAAGGCCGAGATCCTGCCCGGCAACCATTTACCGTTGGCGAATATCCCGCTCGGTACGCTGATTCACAACATCGAGCTCCGGCCGGGCAAGGGTGGGCAACTCGTTCGTTCCGCCGGGGCCGCAGCGCAGTTGCTCGCCAAGGAGGGGAACTATGCCCATGTGCGTCTCCCCTCCTCTGAAATGCGGTTGATCCACACCAACTGCGGGGCGACGATCGGCGAGGTGGGTTTTGCCGAGCACTCGAATATCGATCTCGGCAAGGCGGGCCGTGCCCGTTATCTCGGAAGGCGCCCGAAGGTGCGTGGTGTAGCGATGAACCCGGTGGACCATCCGCATGGCGGTGGTGAGGGGCGAAGCTCGGGTGGTCGTCACCCTGTAACCCCGTGGGGTGTGCCTACCCGCGGTTATCGTACCCGCAACAGTCGGCGTACCGACCGGTTCCGTGTGGCTCGGCGGCGGAAGTAGTTCACGGATCAAGCTAGAGACCGGAATCAAAAGGAAGAGCGATGCCCCGATCAGTAAAAAAAGGCCCGTTTGTAGAGGACAAGCTTCTGCGCCGCGTGGAGCGGATGAACGGAGGCGGCTCCAAGCAGATGATCAAGACGTGGTCGCGTGCGTCGATGATCGTGCCGGAGATGATCGGTCACACGATCGCCGTTTATAATGGTCAGAAGTTCATCCCAGTCTTCATTTCAGAGAACATGGTGGGCCATAAGCTTGGTGAGTTTTCTCCCACCCGTACCTTCCGTGGCCACCGGGCAAACGCCGCTGTTTCCCGCGTCCGATAACGAGGTGACCTATGGAAGCACATGCAGTCTCTCGCTATAACCGAATCTCGCCGCAAAAGCTGCGTCTTATGGCTGACCTCGTGCGTGGCCGGCGTGTCGATGAGGCACTCGCCCTTCTCGGTCAGATGCCACAGAAGGGAGCGCGGATTGTCGAAACGTCGATTCGTTCCGCGCTGGCGAATGCGGCAAACCTTGAGGTGGAGGATGTGGATCGCCTGAAAGTTGCCACAATCTTCGTGGATGGCGGTCCGGTGCTGCGTCGTATGCAGCCGCGTGCGATGGGGCGTGCGGGGCAGATTCGCAAACCAACCGCGCATCTCACTGTGGTCCTCGATCGGTAGATAAGGGCAGGCGCGCCGTACCGCGACATCGTTTGCCAAGGAGAGTTACGTGGGACAGAAGATCCATCCAGTTGGTTTTCGGCTGAAGGTTGTTCGGGACTGGCAGTCTCGCTGGTACGCTCCGAAGGCGGAGTACGCCAATCTGCTTCACGAGGACCTCAAGATTCGCAAGCACATCAAGGAGAAGTTCTATCACACAGGGATTTCACGGGTTGAAATCGAGCGTGCCGCGAAGCGGATTCGGGTGCATGTCTACACGGCCCGACCCGGGATCATCATCGGTAAGAAGGGTGCCGATATTGAGGCTCTGAAAAAGGAGCTGGGAAAGCTCACCGCCAAAGAGATTTATATTAATATCCGCGAGATTAAGCGGCCGGAGCTTGATGCGCAGCTTGTCGCGGAAAGCGTCGCCCAGCAGCTGGAGCGGCGCGTCGCCTTCCGCCGGGTGTTGAAAAAGACGGTGAGTAACACGATGCGGTTTGGTGCCAAGGGAGTGAAGATTCACATCGCCGGTCGTCTGGGTGGTTCGGAGATGGGCCGCCGGGAATGGTACCGCGAGGGTCGGGTGCCACTGCAGACGATTCGTGCGGACATCGACTATGGATTTGCTCGCGCAGAGACGACGTACGGTGCGATCGGCGTCAAGGTGTGGCTATTCAAGGGCGAGGTTCTCACCAGTGAAGAGGCGGCGGAGACGCCGGCTCGCTCGTAGCCGCGAGGGACAATCATGCTGTCACCGAAAAAGGTTCAGCACCGCAAGGTGCAGAAATGTGTCAACCTGCGGAGCTGCACCCAATCCGGGGGTGAGGTGAGCTTTGGCAGCTTCGGTCTCCAGGCGCTGGAGAACGGTTGGATTAGTGCGCGTCAGATTGAGGCTGGGCGCATTGCGATCACCCGTCACATCAAACGTGGCGGGAAGATGTGGATTCGCATCTTCCCCGATAAACCGATCACCCAGAAGCCTGCGGAAACACGCATGGGAAAGGGCAAGGGGACGCCGGAGTATTGGGTTGCTGTGGTCCATCCGGGGCGGGTTTTGTACGAGCTTCAGGGGATTGACGAGGCGACTGCCCGTGAGGCGTTTCGCTTGGCGGCGCACAAGCTGCCCATTCGGACGCGCTTTGTGTCGAAGGATGAGGAGGTGCTACCATGACCGCTGCAGAGTTGCGCCGCCTCTCTATCGAGGATTTGGAGAAGCGGATTGAAGAAGGGAAGCGTGAGATGCTGGATCTGCGTTTCCAGGGCGTGAGCGGGCGGCTGGGTAATCCGATGGTGATCCGCAAGCTTCGCGGTGACATCGCCAGAATGAAGACGGTACATAACGAAATGCGGGGCAGTTTGGTCCCGGTGAAGGGGTAGCGGTATGTCCGAAAAGCTTCACAAGCGTACACTTATCGGTGAGGTGGTGAGCGACAGGATGGATAAGACCGTCGTGGTCAGTGTCCAGCGTGCCACCACCCATCCGCTCTACCACAAGACGATTCGTCTTTCCAAGCGGTACAAGGCCCATGATGAAGCGAACGATTGCCGGGTGGGTGATCGTGTTGAGATCATCGAGTGTCGGCCGTTGAGCAAGGACAAGAAGTTCCGTGTCGCCCAGATTATTGAGCGTGCGGTCTGATCGTAAAGGAAGACTGCGATGATTCAGCCACAGACAATGCTGACGGTTGCCGACAACTCTGGTGCCAAGAGGGTGATGTGCTTCCGCGTCCTCAAGGGTTCGAACGGCCGTTATGCCGAGGTCGGTGATGTCATCAAGGTAGCCATCAAACAGGCCTCCCCGGGCGGCACGGTAAAAAAGGGTGCGGTTGCGGATGCTGTGGTGGTGCGTACTCGCCATGCGGTTCGGCGTGATGACGGTTCGGTCATTCGTTTTGATGACAACGCTGCAGTGTTGATCAACAAACAGAAGGAGCCCTTGGGTACCCGTATCTTTGGGCCGGTGGCTCGCGAACTGCGCCGGAAACAGTTCATGCGCATTGTGTCGCTTGCGCCCGAGGTTCTTTAAGCAGTAGGGAGATAAAACGTGCTGGCACGAGTCAAAAAGGGCGATCAGGTACGGGTGATCGCCGGTAAAGATAAAGGGACCGATGGTCGCGTTTTGCGGGTTGATCCGACCCATGACCGGGTGGTTGTGGAGCGGGTGAACCTGGTGAAGCGGCACCTGCGGCCGAGTCAGGGTCGGCCCGAGGGGGGCATCGTCGAGCGTGAGGCGGCGCTCCATCTTTCGAACGTGGTTCCCATTTGTAGCGCGTGCGGCCACGCGGGTCGTATTCGGCGTGGCGCGGTGGGTGATAAGCGGGCGCGTCTGTGCATTAAGTGCGGCGAACCTCTGGATAAGGTGTAAGGCAATGGCGCGGCTGCAAGAACGGTATTGTAAAGAGATCGTCCCGCTGTTGCGGGAGGAATTCGGCTATGCGAACCCCATGCAGGTTCCGCGGCTGGAAAAGATTGTCGTCAACGTTGGCGTGGGTGAGGCTGCGCGTACTCCCGAGCTCCTGGATGAGGCGGTGGCGGAGCTGGAGATGATCACCGGTCAGAAGGTGGTCGTTACGCGGGCGCGGAAGTCGATCGCGAACTTTCACCTCCGGGCGGGGATGCCTATAGGCTGCTGTGTGACCCTGCGGCGTGATCGGATGTATGAGTTTTTTGACCGCCTGGTCAATGCGTCGCTACCGCGTATCCGTGATTTTCACGGAGTGTCACCGAAGGCGTTTGATGGGCGTGGTAACTATACCCTCGGATTGAAAGAACAGATCATTTTTCCAGAGATCCACTACGACAAAGTTAAGAACGTCCACGGCATGGACATTTGCATCATCTCGACGGCGAAAACCGACGAGGAGGCGCGGGCGCTGTTGCGCCACATGGGCATGCCGTTTCGTAAGCCTCAACAATAAAGGAGCACAACGTGGCACGTTTGGCACTACGCATCCGGGCAGCGAGACCCGCAAAGTTCAAGGTACGGGAGCATAATCGGTGTCCTCGGTGCGGACGGCCGCGCGGCTACCTCCGTTACTTTCGGCTTTGTCGTATTTGCTTCCGCAACCTTGCTCTAAACGGTGAGATCCAGGGCGTCACCAAGTCGAGTTGGTAGGCGTTTATTGCCTTTGAGGTTCTTGATTCCATGTCTATGACCGATCCCATCTCCGATCTTTTGACTCGCATTCGTAATGCGGTGCAGGCCAATCAACTTGTGGTTCGGGTTCCGTATTCGCGGCTGAAGGAAGGCATTGTTCGTATCCTCGCGAGTGAGGGGTATGTGGCCTCCTTGCAGGTGCAGGGTGAGGGTGCTGAGCAGATGATCGAGGTTCAGATTAAGATGCCGGCGGAGGGGAGCACCGAGGGCGTAATTCACGGTCTCAAGCGGGTCAGTCGCCCGGGGCGTCGCGTGTACGCCGGTGCGGGTGACCTGCCCAACGTGATGAATGGTCTCGGGGTGGCGATTGTTTCGACTCCGCAGGGTTTGATGACCGACCACCAGGCGCGCCGCGCTCATTTGGGTGGCGAGGTCCTTTGTAGCGTCTGGTAAGGCGCATCCACCAACCTACTACGTAAGGTAGAGATCGATGTCGAGGATTGGTCGTCAACCGGTTGCGGTCCCTGCGGGCGTAACCACCACGCTTTCTCCCGGAACGGTGGTGGCGAAGGGTGCCAAGGGCGAGCTGTCGCTCAGGTTACCCGAGGGCGTTGAGGTCACCCAAGAGGGACAGACTTTGGTCGTCCACGCCCCGGCTACGGGTAAGAATGCGGGCGCGGTTCACGGTTTGAGTCGGTCGCTTGTGGCGAACCTCATCCAAGGGGTTCATAAGGGCTTTCAGCGTGAGCTGCAGCTGGTCGGTGTTGGGTATCGCGCGGCGGTGAAGGGGCAAGACGTTGAGTTCGCTCTCGGCTTTTCCCACCCGGTCGTGTTCCCTCTTCCGAGCGGGGTGGGAGCGCAGGTGGAGGGCAACCAGAAGCTCACTCTTATGAGTATGGACAAACAGCTCCTTGGCCAGGTGGCCGCGGACATTCGCGCCTTGCGTCCCCCAGAGCCCTATAAGGGTAAGGGTGTCCGCTATGCCGACGAACACGTGCGGCGTAAGGCTGGGAAGAGTGCCAAGAAGTAACGAGAGACACGCTATGAGCCAGGTAACAGGACGGGCGCGCCGTGCAGCGCGCGTACGCAAGACAATCAGCGGTACTGCGGAGCGGCCGCGGTTGGCGGTTTTCCGCAGTAACCAGCACATCTATGCGCAGGTGATCGACGACGTCGCCGGGCGGACCGTGGTTGCGGCTTCGACCCTCGATTCCGAGCTGCGCAGCGGCGAGACGGCCTCCAAATGCGACGCGGCCACTGCCGTGGGCGCGCTGGTGGCGCGCCGTGCCCTCGACAAGGGGATTACCCAGGTGGTCTTCGATCGCGCAGGCTATCGGTACCACGGGCGCGTTGCTTCCTTGGCCGCCGGTGCGCGAGAGGCTGGCCTGCAGTTCTAAGTGGAAGCAACGCGGTTTCTTGACCCAGACTTTCGGCGACGCAAGGAGTGACGGTGGCTAGACCGACGAACGAGACAAAAGAGGGAGATCTCACCGAGACGGTGATCACCATCAATCGGTGCTCCAAGGTGGTGAAGGGTGGCCGGCGGTTTAGTTTTGCCGCCTTGGTGGTCGTGGGTGACGGTCACGGTCGGGTCGGTCTCGGCAAGGGAAAGGCGCGGGAGGTACCCGAGTCGATCCGGAAGGCGATGGAGGAGGCGAAGCGCAACCTCTTCAGCGTCCCGATGGAGGCGACTACTCTTCCCCACCCGATCCTTGGTCATCACGGTGCCGGCCGCGTCTTCCTGCGGCCCGCGGGTCCGGGTACTGGTGTGATCGCCGGCGGTGCGGTGCGTGCCATTCTTGAAGCCGCGGGGGTGCGCGACGTGCTCACCAAGTCGATGGGTTCAAGCAACCCCTACAATGTCGCGCGGGCGACGGTCAAGGGGCTGAAGAGCCTCCATTCGGCAGAGCGCGTCGCGGAACTGCGTGGTCGCAGTGTCGAAGCGGTCCGTGGTCATGGTGCGCAGGCCTAGGAGACGAACATGTCCAAACTCATGATTACCCAAGTGCGTTCCTCCAATGGCCGGCCGCTGAAGCAGCGTCAGACCCTTCGGGGCCTCGGTTTACGGCGCATTCGCCATTGCGTGGAACGGCTCGACACCCCTGAGATTCGCGGCATGGTTCGCAAGGTCTCCCATCTGGTGAAGGTGGAAGAGGCCTAGACGTACGCCGTTTGGTTTTCTGGAGTAGACGATGAAACTGCACGATGTAGTGGCCCCCTCGGGGGCTCGACACTCCCGCAAACGGGTCGGGCGTGGCGAGGCGTCCGGGCTCGGCAAGACCAGCGGTAAAGGTAATAAGGGGCAGAAGGCGCGCTCCGGAGGTGGCAAGGGGAGCCATTTCGAGGGTGGTCAGATGCCACTCTATCGGCGGCTGCCGAAACGCGGTTTTAAGAACCCGTTCCGCGTCGAGTACGAGGTGGTTAATCTGCGCGATCTGGCACGGTTTCCTGAGGTGAGCGAGTTCGATCCCGAGACGATGATCCGTTTGCGCCTGGTGAAGGGTGGCGAGGCGCGGGTGAAGGTTCTGGCCGAGGGCGAAATCGACCATGCGGTGACCGTGCGCGCCCACGGTTTTTCCGGCCGTGCGGCGGAGAAGATCCGCGCTGCCGGTGGCCAGGCCGAGGTGGTGTAAGTGTTTGATCAGCTCGCCAATCTTTTTCGCATTCCCGAGCTGCGGAAGCGGATTCTTTTTACCCTTCTGATGCTGGCGGTCTATCGCCTCGGGGGCCACGTTCCAACCCCGGGCATCGATGCGCACGCCCTTGCGGGCTTCTTTGATGCGCAGAAGGGCTCCATTCTCGGTTTTTTTGACATGTTTTCTGGCGGCGCACTTAGCCGCATGACCGTCTTTGCCCTGGGGATCATGCCGTACATCTCTGCCTCCATCATCTTGCAGTTGATGCAGGCGGTGGTGCCGCAGCTCGAGGCGCTGAAAAAGCAGGGTGGGGCGGGCCACCACAAGATTACCCAGTACACCCGCTATGGCACGGTTGTCCTCTCTTTTGTGCAGGGCATGGGGATCGCCTTTGGCCTGGAGTCGATGACCAGCCCTACCGGGGCCCTGGTTGTGCCGCACCCGGGGTGGCCCTTCCGCCTGTTGGTCTGCCTTACCCTGGTGGCCGGTACCTCCTTTATCATGTGGCTTGGCGAGCAGATCACCGAGCACGGGGTGGGCAATGGCATCTCCCTGATCATCTTCGCGGGCATCGTCGCCGGCCTGATTCCCGCCGCCCTCAACATGGCGCGGTTGCTTCAGTCGGGCTCGATGAGCCCCTTTACCGCCGCCGCGGTGGGGGCGCTGATGGTGGTGGTGATGGGCCTGGTGATTTTTTTGGAGACGTCGTACCGGCGGATCCCAGTCCAGTACGCCAAGCGTTCGGTAGGTCCGCGGACCTACGGCGGTCAGTCGACCCACATCCCCCTCAAGATCAACACCTCCGGGGTGATCCCGCCGATCTTCGCCAGTTCCATCATCCTCTTTCCGACCACCATCGCGCAGTGGGTCAAGGCCGAAAACTACCCGTGGTTGCAAGGGTTCCTTGATTCGATGCAGCCGGGTCGAATGGCCTACGACCTGATCTACGTGGCGCTGATCATCTTCTTCGCATTCTTCTACACCGCGGTGGTCTTCAACCCGGCCGACCTGGCGGACAACATGAAGAAGTACGGTGGCTTCGTGCCGGGGATCCGCCCGGGGGCGCGTACCGCCGAGTATGTCGATTTCGTTCTTACCCGTATCACCTTCGCCGGTGCGCTCTACCTGTGCGCGGTCTGTGTGTTGCCGACGATCCTGATCAACTCTTTGAATGTCCCCTTCTACTTCGGCGGCACGGCGTTGCTGATCATCGTGGGGGTGGGGCTCGACACCGTGCAGCAGGTGGAATCCCACATGTTGCAACATAACTATGACGGCTTCCTGAAGACGGGAGCGATCCGCAGGAGACAGAGATGAGATTGGTCTTTATGGGCCCTCCAGGGGCCGGCAAGGGAACCCAGGCGCGGCAGATCTGTGAGGCGCAGTCAATTCCGCAGGTTTCGACCGGCGACATTCTGCGGGCGGCCGTGAAGACCAAGACCGCCATGGGTCTGGAGGCGAAGCGGTACATGGATGCCGGCGGCCTAGTCCCAGACGAGGTCGTTATTGGCATCATCCGGGATCGCGTCCAGGAGCCCGACGCCCAGGGCGGCTACCTTCTCGATGGCTTTCCGCGCACCGTTGCCCAGGCGGAGGCGCTGGATGCGCTCCTCAAAGAGCTCGGTAGCGGTCTTGACCGGGTGATCGACTTGGCGGTTCCAGACGCCGACCTCATCGGCCGCCTTACCGGCCGGCGCACCTGCCCGGCGTGCGGCTGGGGGTGCCATGTCCTGTTCGCGCCGCCGAAGACCAAGGACAAGTGCGATCAGTGTGGCGCTGCCCTGATCCAGCGCGCCGATGACTCGGAGGCGACCGCCAAGAAGCGCCTCGCCACCTATCATGCGCAGACCGCGCCCCTGCTCGATTACTACAAGAGCCGCCCGATCTTCCGCTCCGTGAAGGGCGTCGGCTCGATGGACGAGGTGAATAAGCGGCTTCGGGAGGCTCTGGCATAGGGCCCTTGGGAGGCGTATCCTGCACCGCTCCGCCGGGGTTGTCGCCGGAGGAGAGGATGGTGCCGTGATTACCCTCAAGACCCGGGCAGAGATCGAGATCATGTACCGCGCTGGCCAACTTGTCGCCGAGACGCTCGCCTTCCTAGAAGGGCAGGTGGCGCCCGGTCTGCAGACCCTCGAGCTCGATCGCATGGCCGAGGCGCGGATCCGCGCGGCCGGCGCGGTTCCTGCCTTCAAGGGGTACATGGGTTTTCCCTTCACCCTGTGCATCTCCATCAATGAGCAGGTGGTGCACGGCTTCCCGTCGGAGCGCACCCTGGTCGAGGGGGACCTCCTGTCTATCGACTGCGGCGCAATCGTCAATGGCTACTACTCGGACGCGGCGATCACCGTGCGCGTCGGCCGGCTCTCCAGGGAAGCGGAGACCCTCCTCACCACCACCCAGAGCTGTCTGGATCACGCCATCGACCAGATGTGGGTTGGTAATCGCTTGCAGGACATTGGCCACACCGTGCAGACGATCGCCGAGGCCAAGGGCTACGGTGTCGTCAAGGACTTCGTCGGCCACGGAATCGGTCGCAAACTCCACGAGGAGCCGCAGGTTCCCAACTGGGGCAAGCCGAATCGTGGTCCGCGCCTGAAGGCGGGGATGGTTCTGGCAGTGGAGCCGATGATCAACGCCGGGACCGAAAAGGTTCGGGTGCTCGACGATCAGTGGACGGCGGTGACCTGCGACGACTCTTGGTCGGCGCACTTTGAGCACAGCATCGCCATCACGGATCACGGTCCCAAGGTGCTTACCGCCCTTGCGGCGTAACCATGGCGAAGGAGAAGTCCATTCAGGTTGAGGGGAAGGTGATTGAGCCCCTTCCGAACGCCATGTTTGCGGTGGAGTTGGAGAACGGCCACAAGATCCTCGCCCACATCTCGGGCAAGATGAGAATGCACTACATCAAGATTCTTCCCGGCGATCGAGTGCGCGTGGAGCTCTCCCCGTACGATCTGACCCGCGGGCGGATTACCTACCGGTATCGTTAGGCACAAATAGTTTTATCCACAAAGGGATGTTTGCAATGAAAAACTCAGTCGCTATGGCAGTAGTAGTATCGTTGGTTTCATCGTCCTTGTCAGGTTGTGCAGCCATGTTTCATGGCTCAACCCAGCAGGTCGCAGTTAGAAGCAATGTTCCGGGTACTGAGCTATTCGCCAACGAGGCTTACGTTGGCAAAGACAACGGTGTTACCACCTTTCACAAAAACCAAAACTATATGATCACCGCACGAAAGGCTGGCTGCACTGACACAACGGTTCCCGCATCGAAGTCGTTTGACGCAATTACTCTACTTGGTGTTTTTATCGACTTTGGAATTATTTCTGTTCTACTTATTGATGGTGCCGCCACGGGCGCATGGCAGCAGTTTGATCAAAACAGCTACGTCATTGACCCGCGTTGTGCCTAACCTTGCGTTCGAGAGGGACGCCGCAAAAGCGCGGTGCCCCTCAGCGTTACGTTAGGGGTGAAGGAGAGGACATGAAGGTTCGAGCGTCGGTCAAGGCGATTTGTGAGAAGTGCAAAGTGATCAAGCGCAAGGGCGTGGTCCGGGTGATTTGCGAGAACCCGCGTCACAAACAGCGCCAGGGTTAGGGAGAATAACGTGGCTCGTATTGCAGGCGTTGAAGTGCCGGACAACAAGCGCGCCGAGATCGCGCTGACCTATATCTATGGGATCGGCCGGACCACCGCGCTGCGGATCCTCGCCGAGACCGGAGTCTCTCCGGATGTCCGTATGAAGGACATGACGGAGGCCGACCTGGCGAAGATTCGCCAGCACATCGACTCCAACCTCACCGTCGAGGGCGAGCTGCGGAAGAACGTCCAGCTCGACATCAAACGGCTCATGGACTTGGGCAACTATCGCGGCCTGCGCCACCGCCGCGGCTTACCCGTTCACGGCCAGCGGACCAAGACCAACGCGCGCACCCGCAAGGGACCGCGGCGGGCGGTTCGGAAGAGCAAGTAATCGCATCACCCATTGCACAGGCGGGAGTCGACCATGGCCGGACCTATCACCACCCGGAAGAAAAAAGAGAAGAAGAACATTCCTATGGGGATCGTTCATATCCGGGCTACCTTCAACAACACGATCATTACGATCACCGACCTGGCCGGCGATGTGATCGCTTGGGCGTCCGCGGGTGGTCAGGGGTTCCGCGGCTCGCGCAAGTCCACCCCATATGCCGCACAGGTGGCGGCGCGCGAGGCGGTCCGCAAGGCGCGCGAGGCTGGCGTGCAGAGCGTCGAGGTCTTGGTGAAGGGGCCGGGCGTCGGGCGTGAGGCGGCGATCCGCGCCCTGGGCGCCACCGGCATCAAGGTCACCCTCATCCGTGACGTGACTCCGATCCCGCATAATGGCTGCCGGCCCTCGAAGCGGCGGCGCATCTAGGCGAACCGAGGCGACGGGCGCGGTCTGCGAGTGGCGCGCTTAGCCTGGAAACTTTCACCCATCGATCAGCACTGTTGGAGGCATCTGTGGCTCGGTATACCGATTCGGTTTGCAGGCTTTGTCGGCGGGAGGGGGAGAAGCTTTTCCTCAAAGGGGAGCGTTGTTTCAAAGACAAGTGCGCCATGGAGCGGCGTGCCTACGCCCCGGGCCAGCATGGCCAAGGGAGGCGGATGAAGCAGAGCGAGTACTCCCAGCAGCTCCGTGAGAAGCAGAAGGTGCGGCGCATCTACGGCGTTCTGGAGAGCCAGTTTCGGGGGTTTTTCCGCAAGGCGGATCGGATGCGTGGGGTTACCGGCGAGAACCTCCTCTCCCTGCTTGAGCGGCGCCTGGATAACATTGTCTATCGCCTCTCGTTTGCCGGGTCGCGCGCCGAGGCGCGGCAGTTGGTGCGCCACGGCCACGTACGGGTCAACGGTCACAAGGTCAATATTCCGTCGTACGTGGTCTCCCAGGGGGACCAGATCACCCTGCGCGAGAAGAGCAAGACGCAGCCGCGGGTGGTGGAGAACTTTGCCGCCGCCGATCGGCGCGGTGTCCCCGAGTGGTTGGAGCTGGCCAAGAAGGAGATGGCGGGGGTGGTGCGCGGCCTGCCGCAGCGGGAGCACCTGACCCTTGATGTCCAAGAGCAGCTCATCGTCGAGCTCTATTCGCGTTAAGTCACACCTTTGAACCGCCGTGGGGTTGCCAAACCGCGCGGCGGCTGGGGGAAGCATGAAGCAGGTATTGCGAGGTTTTCACATTCCGCGACGGCTTGAGGCCATCGGCGAGGTCACCGCGACCCAGGGTACGTTCGTCGCCCAGCCGTTTGAGCGCGGCTTCGGTACGACCATCGGCAACTCCTTGCGTCGGATCCTGCTCAGCTCGATCTCCGGGGCGGCGGTGACCGGGGTACGCATCCAGGGGGTCCTCCATGAGTTCACCTATGTTCCGGGTGTGCTGGAGGATGTCACCGAGCTGATCCTCAACTTCAAAGGGGTACGGTTTCGCTTTGCCCCCGGCTTTGATGAGCGGCTCATCTACCTGAAGGCGACCAAGGCCGGGGTGGTCACCGCCGCCGACATTGACGTCGCTGGCAGCGGCTTGGAGATCGTCAACCCCGAGCACCACATTGCCACCCTGGAGAAGGGCTCGGTCCTCGACGTAGAGCTGAAGGTGACCCTCGGACGGGGCTACGTGACCGCGGCGGAGAACCAGGACCCGGATGACTCGGTCGACATGATTCCGATCGATTGCAGCTTCTCGCCGGTCATGCGGGTCAACGCTGTGGTGGACAATGCCCGCGTGGGGCAGGACACCGACTACGACAAGCTCACCCTCGAGGTGGTCACCGACGGAGCCGTCAACCCGCAGGACGCGGTGATCTACGCCGCCCATATCTTGCGTGAGCACATGGCGGTCTTTACCAGCTTCGGCGACGAGGATGTGGTGGTGGCCTCGGTAAGTGAGGGCGAAGAGGAGAGCCTGCGGCGCAAGCTGTTGCGTTCAGTCGAGGAGCTCGAGCTCTCGGTTCGTGCCTACAACTGCCTGAAGAAGGCGGAGATCCGCACCATCTTCGATCTGTGCCAGAAGAGCGAGTCGGAGATGTTGAAGACGAAAAACTTTGGGCGCCGCTCCCTGAATGAGATCAAGGAGCTTTTGGAGTCCATCGGCCTCTCCCTCGGGATGCAGTTGGAGCCCAAGCTCGTGGCCGAGCTGTCGGCATTGATCACGGTGGATGAGCAGCCGGCGTAGGGTGGCTGGTGCATGGCGCGCCACGGCGAGGAGTAGACGACGATGAGACACAACAAGGGATATCGCAAGCTCAGCCGCAACTCCGCGCAGCGGCGTGCGATGTTGCGCAACATGGTCACCTCGCTGATCGACCACGGACGGATCACCGTGACGGTGTTCCGGGCCAAGGAACTGCGCTCGATCGCGGACCGCATGATGACCCTCGCCAAGCGTGGCGATCTCGCCAGCCGGCGGCGGGCCCTGGCCTACGTGATGCGCAAGGAGTCGGTCTACAAGCTCTTTGATGAGATGGCCGCAGGGTATCAAGAGCGCAGTGGCGGCTACACCCGGGTGCTGAAGGTAGGGCGCCGCCATGGCGACGCCGCCCCCATGGCGATCATCGAGTTCGTCGAGCCATCGGTTACCGCCGCCAGCAGCGCTGAATAAGGCCGCGGGCGCCCTCCGGCGCACCGATCGTTCGGGTCTCGCCCCACCCTTCCAAGGGGTCGGGCAAGGGTGGGCCTAAGGCCGCGCCTTGCTTGACTGGTTGGTGGGCCGTTCCTAGTATCCGCCTCTTCCGCGACGACGGTGGGGGTGTCTAACCCCTTGTTGCCGCGTCCTTTATAGGCGGAGAAGCGGATGAGCTCGACGGCAGAGAAGATGAATGGTGCGCAGATTTTTCTCGCGTCGTTGAAGGCCGAAGGGGTCGATACCATCTTTGGCTACCCCGGTGGCGTGATCCTGAAGATCTACGACGAGCTCTACTTCGAGCGCAACCTGCGCCACATCCTGACCAAGCACGAGCAGGGTGCGGTGCACGCGGCGGACGGCTACGCGCGGACCACCGGGAGGGTGGGAACGGCGCTGGTGACCTCAGGCCCCGGGGCGACGAACGCGGTCACCGGGATCGCCACCGCCTACATGGACTCGATTCCGATCGTCGTCTTCACCGGCCAGGTGTCCACCGCGCTGATCGGCAACGACGCATTCCAGGAGGCGGATGCGATCGGTATCACCCGGCCCTGCACCAAGCACAGCTACCTGGTGAAGGATGTGCGTGATTTGGCGCGGACCATCAAGGAGGCGTACCACATCGCCCGCACCGGTCGCCCCGGGCCGGTGGTGGTGGACCTGCCGAAAGACGTCCTCTTCGGAGAGGTGGCGTGCAAGGACTTCCACTATCCAGAAGAGGTGCAGCTGCGCTCGTACCATCCGAACGTCAAGGGCAGCGTCACCCAGATCCGCAAGGCGATCACCGCCTTGAAGCGGGCCAAGCGGCCGGTGCTGTATCTCGGTGGCGGGGTGATCCTCTCCAATGCCCACGAGGAGGTGCGGGAGCTGGCGGAGATCGCCAACGTGCCGGTCACCCCGACCCTCATGGCCCTCGGCGCCTTTCCCGGCAGCCACGCCCTCTCCCTCGGGATGCTCGGGATGCACGGCACCTGGTACGCGAACATGGCGGTGCACCATTGCGACCTGCTGATCGCCGTGGGGGCGCGTTTCGACGACCGGGTCACCGGCCGCATCGACCGCTTCGCCCCGGACGCGAAGATCGTCCACATTGACATCGACCCCACCTCGATCCAGAAGAACGTCCGTGTCGACATCCCGATCGTCGGCGACGTGCGCCATGTCCTGCGTGAGCTCCTCGACCGCATGCAGGTGGAGGCGATTGAGATCAACTGGCTCGACAAACACCGCGAATGGCACGAGCGGATCCGCCAGTGGAAGCAGGAGCAGCCGCTGCGCTACGCCGACGACGGCACCCTCAAACCGCAGTATGTGATCGAGCAGATCTACGCGGTGACCCAGGGCGACGCGATCATCACCACCGAGGTCGGGCAGCACCAGATGTGGGCGGCCCAGTACTACCTCTTCGATCGGCCGCGCCAGTGGTGCACCTCGGGCGGTCTCGGGACCATGGGGTACGGCTTCCCCGCCGCCATCGGGGCGCAAATCGCCCATCCGGACAAGGTGGTCATCGACATCGCCGGCGACGGCTCCATCCAGATGAACATCCAGGAGATGGCCACCATGGTGGAGTACGGCCTGCCGGTGGTGACCTGCATCATGAACAACCAGTACCTCGGCATGGTCCGCCAGTGGCAGACCATGTTCTTCGACAACCACCTCTCCTCCGTGGACCTGATGGCCGGCTCCCCCGATTTCGTCAAACTCGCTGAGGCGTATGGCGGGGTGGGGATCCGGGTGACCAAGCGGGAGGAGGTGCGCCCCGCCCTCGAAGACGCCCTCGCCGCGCGCCGGCCGTGCCTGATCGACTTCCGCATCGACCGCAACGAGGACGTCTATCCCATGGTCCCGGCGGGGGCGGCCAACATCGACATGATTGTGCAGCCCGAGCCGGTGGCGCGCCGGTGACCCCGCCGGTGTACACTTCGCGCCCCGCCGCCCGCCGCCGCGCCAACGGACCCTGCCGGCGCGCCGGCGCCGCTGAAGGCTGAAAGCTCCCCCCATGCGCCACACCATCTCTGTTTTGGTGGAGAACCGCTTCGGTGTCCTGTCGCGCGTGGCGGGCCTGTTCTCCGGCCGCGGCTACAACATCGAGAGCCTCAATGTCGCCGAGACCCTAGAGAAGGGGGTCTCCCACATGACCATCGTCACCCGCGGCGACGACGCGATCATCGAGCAGATCACCAAGCAGTTGAACAAGCAGATCGACGTGATCCGGGTGGTGGACCTCAACGACAAGGAGTTTGTCGATCGCGAGATGGCCCTGATCAAGATCCACGCCCCCGAGGAGCTGCGTGCCGAGGCGCTTCGGATCGTCGACATCTTCCGCGCCAAGGTGATCGACTCGTCGCCGCGCCACTACTCCATCGAGGTCACCGGCAGCCCGGAGAAAATCGAGGCGATCCTCGATTTGCTGCGTCCCATCGGCATTCAGGAGATCGTGCGCACCGGCAGCGTCGCCTTGCAGCGCGGGTGATGCGTGGTGGCGGTTCGCTTGCCACCTGGCGCGGGGCGTGGTGTGGAGCGGGAGGCTCCCGATGAGCCCGGATGAGCCCTGATGGACATGGTTACGTTGCCCAGCCAACCCTAAACCTGGATCGTCTAGCCCCTTGCGGGGAGCCGGAAGACCATCTCCCCGGCGCGCCGCAAGCCCCCTTTGAACCATTATTTTCTGCGCCCCAAGGAGTCTGTGATGAGCATCAACGTGTACTACGACGCCGACTGTGACCTCGCCAACCTCAAGGGGCGGAAGATCGCCATCCTCGGCTTTGGCTCCCAAGGCCACGCCCACGCCCTCAACCTCCACGAGTCGGGGATGGACGTGGTGGTGGGGTTGCGCCGCGAAAGCCCCTCGTGGGGCAAGGTCGAGCGTGCTGGGCTGCGCCCGATGGAGACTGCCGAGGCGGCGGCGTGGGCCGACATGATCATGGTCCTGACGCCCGACGAGCTGCAGGGAGGGATCTACCGCGAGTCGATCGCTCCGCACCTCAACGAGGGCGACGCCTTGCTCTTCGCCCACGGCTTCAACATCCACTTCAATCAGATCACCCCGCCGCCAACCGTGGACTGCTTCATGGCCGCCCCCAAGGGGCCGGGCCATCTGGTGCGCCACACCTTCACCGAGGGGGGTGGCGTGCCGTGCCTCATCGCCATCCACCAAGACGCCACCGGCAAGGCGAAGCAACTCGCCCTCGCCTACGCCTCGGCGATCGGCGGCGGGCGGGCCGGGATCATCGAGACCACCTTCCGCGAGGAGACCGAGACCGACCTCTTCGGCGAGCAGGCGGTCCTGTGCGGCGGCGTCACGGCGCTGATCCAGGCCGGCTTCGAGACCTTGGTGGAGGCGGGCTACGCCCCGGAGATGGCCTACTTCGAGTGCTGCCACGAGCTCAAGCTGATCGTCGATCTGATCTACCAGGGCGGCATCGCCGACATGCGCTACTCCATCTCCAACACCGCCGAGTACGGCGACCTCACCCGCGGCCCGCGCATCGTCACCGCCGAGACCAAGAAGGAGATGGTGCGCATCCTCGAAGAGATCCAGTCCGGCGCCTTCGCCCGCGAGTGGATGCTGGAGAACCAGGTGAACGCGCCGCGCTTCAAGGCGTTGCGGGCGCGCGGCCAGGCCCACCCGATCGAGGCGGTGGGTGGCCAGTTGCGTGCGATGATGCCGTGGATCGCCGCATCGAAGATCGTCGACAAAACCAAGAACTGAGCCGGCGGCAGATGGCGGCTATCCTGCATCACGCAGCTTTCGTGGTCGTGCCCGGTGCGGTCCGCGCCGCGTCGCCGGCGCAGGGTGGCGGGCGCAGGCGCGGGCGGGTGATGCCAGCGGCGCGGCGCCGCAACGGCGCGGGGTCCGGCCAATGAGCGCCACCCCCCCCATCCGGGGGATCTACCTCCTCCCCAACCTGGCGACCACCGCCGCCCTCTTCTGCGGTTTCTACTCCATCGTCGCGGCGATTGACGGCCGCTTCGCCGAGGCGGCGAATGCGATCTTGCTCGCCGGCGTCTTCGACGGCCTCGACGGCAAGATCGCCCGTCTCACCCACTCCGCCTCCGCCTTCGGCGTCCAGTACGACTCCCTCTCCGACCTCACCTCCTTCGGCCTCGCCCCGGGGCTTCTCGTTTACCTCTGGGCGCTCCAGCAGTTCCATCGCATTGGCTGGCTCGCCGCCTTCCTCTACGTGGTGTGCGCGGCCCTGCGCCTGGCGCGCTTCAACGTCGAGGTGGCGGTGGAGGACGAGCGCTACTTCCACGGCCTGCCGTCGCCTGCCGCCGCCGCGGTGTTGGCCACCACCGTCTTGTTTTATCACCAGATCCAGTCCCTCCTCGGCTACCCGCAGGTGGTGGGCCGGCCGGTCTGGTTCGTGGTCGTTGCCTACGGGGTGGCCTTCTTGATGGTCAGTAACATACGCTTTCGATCGTTCAAGGATCTCGATCTCCGGTCCCGGTACCACTTCAAGGTTCTGCTCGCCCTGGTCTTCGGAGGCATCGTGATTGTCGCCGCCCACGAGATCACCCTCTTCGCCCTCGCCTGGGGGTACGCGGCCTCTGGGCTGGTGGGGGTGGTGCGCTCGCGGCGCGCCCTGCGCGAGGTGGAGATCGACGACGTCGACGACGTGGAGCTCAAGAAGGACCACGAGCTTCCCTAGCCCGGGCCTCGCCAACGGCGAGCCGCCCGGGCACCCCCCGTGGTGGTCTCGGCTCGGGAACCTCGCGCCGGCCACGATCGGGGTTGCATCCACCCTGTCATTGAGGCCAAGGCCATGGAGCCCACTCGAGAAAAGGTCGACGTCTTCGACACCACCCTGCGCGATGGCGAGCAGTCGCCGGGCGCCTCCATGAACACGGAGCAGAAGCTCCGGGTCGCGCGCCAGCTCGCCACCCTTGGGGTGGACATCATCGAAGCCGGTTTCCCGATCGCCTCGCCGGGCGACTTCGAGGCGGTCTACCAGATCGCCACAGAGGTCGATGGCCCGCAGATCGCCGGTCTGGCCCGGGCGCGGGAGGCGGACATTGCCCGGGCCTGGGATGCGGTGCGTCCCAACCCCCGGCCGCGCATCCACACCTTCCTCGCCACCTCCGACCTCCACCTGCAACACAAGCTGAAGATGAGCCGCGCCGAGGCCCTGGCGCGGGCGGTCGAGATGGTCGCCTTCGCTGCGTCGTTTACCGCCAACGTCGAGTTCTCCCCCGAGGACGCGGCGCGTACGGACACCACCTACCTGTGCGAGGTGGTGGAGGCGGTGATCGGCGCCGGCGCGAAGGTGGTGAACATCCCCGACACCGTCGGCTACACCATCCCGGAGGAGTTTTCCCGCCTCATCCGCACCCTCAAAGAGCGGGTCCCGAACATTGCCCAGGCGGTGCTCTCGGTCCATTGCCACAACGACCTCGGCCTGGCGGTGGCCAACTCCCTGGCGGCGGTCAAGGCGGGTGCCCGGCAGGTGGAGTGCACCATCAACGGCCTGGGCGAGCGCGCCGGCAACGCCGCCTTGGAGGAGGTGGTGATGGCGATCCGCACCCGCCCCGACCTCTTCCCCTTCACCACCCACATTCGCACCGAGGAGATCTACCGCACCTCGCGGCTGGTGGCGGAGATGTCCGGGATGATGGTCCAGGCGAACAAGGCGATCGTCGGGGCCAACGCCTTCGCCCACGAGGCGGGGATCCACCAAGACGGCATCCTCAAGCACCACGCCACCTACGAGATCATGACGCCTGAGTCCATCGGCCTGCCGCGGAGCGCGATCATCCTCGGCAAACACTCGGGCCGCCACGCCTTCCTCGACAAGGTCATCGAGCTCGGCCACCAGCTCGACGACGCCCACCTGGAGGCCGCCTTCGCCCGCTTCAAGGCGCTCTGTGACAAGAAGAAGTACGTCTTCGACGAGGACGTGCAGGCGGTGATCAACGAGGTCGTCCACCGCCCGTCGGACTACTACGTCCTGCGCTTCGTCGAGGCCCACGCCGGCTCCGAGCTCCACCCGCGCGCCACCGTGCGGGTTTGGGTAGAGGGCGAGGAGCGGGAAGCCACCGCGGAGGGCGATGGCCCGGTGGACGCGGCCCTGCTCGCCATCAAAGAGGCGGTCGGGACCGACACGGTGCTGGAGGCCTACGTGGTCAAGGCGATCACCGGCGGCACCGACGCCCAGGGCGAGGTGACGGTGAAGATTGCCGAGCCCCACCCGCCCGACCAGATGCCCGCGCGGGTCATCTCCGGCCAGGGGGCGAACACCGACATCATCATCGCCTCGGCCAACGCCTATGTGAACGCGCTCAATCGCATGGAGAGCTGGAAACGCCAGCGCTCCCAAACCGCGACCCCGCCCCGCCCCCTCGGCACCACGCCGTAGCGGCGGGGGGCGGTGGAGCGGGTGACCGCGAACCGGCGTCGCCACGGGGGATTGTCCCCCCGGCCTACACCTAACCCTCGGGATCGCGAACGGGTGACGGCGAACCGGCGTCGCCACCCCGCGCGCCGGCCGGCGCGCCCGCGACCTCCCGTGGTGAGGGGCACGAGCCCACCGCATCGTCTCGGCGCGGACCTTGGAGGCGGCGGGGGGCGGGTGATCTTCAGAAGTACCGCCGCCAGCCGAGGCCGAGCTCGGTGTAGGTACCGCCGCCACCGGTGCGGGCCGAAACCTCGGCAGTGAGGGCGTGGTGGCGGGAGAGGCGGTACGACTGGCCAAGCGTAAGGGTGGCGCGCAGGTCGTGGTCGCCCACCGGAAAGGTGAGGGCGTGCCCCTCCAGCAGGAGAGTCCAGTCGGCGGTGGGGTGGGCGAGCCAACCGCCGCCTGTGCCCAGCCCCGCGGTGTACCCGCCCGCGAGGCGGCGGGAGAGGGAGGCCTCGGTCTCGGCCATGAGGTAGAAGAGGCCTCCCCTCCCGTGCCAAGCGAAGCCGCCGCCCGGGTTGAGGGTGAAGGCGAGCCCCGCGCGACCATCGGCAAAATCGCGGCGCGCCAAGCCGACTTGGAGCGACCAGGAGATTGGCTGAAAGAGGAGGTCGCGCGGCGCGAAGGAGCGGATCTGGATCCAGTCCCAGCGCTGGAGGTGGAGGGTGTCGTTTGTTTCGCGCACCGCGAGGTTGGAGAAGGCGATCATCGCGCCGGGGTGGTAGCCGGCGAGCGGATCGAGGAGGTCGTGATAGGCGGGGCGGTAGCCGAGCTCCACGAACCCCCCCTCGCGCCCGGCGCCGCCCGTCACCGCGAGCCGCTCGCCCGGGTGGCCTCGCTCGGGCGACGGCGGGGGCGGCGGCGCCGCCGCCGGGGCGAGGGGGAGGCGGCTGCGGGCG
>MNYW01000020.1 GCA_001873295.1 Nitrospirae bacterium CG2_30_70_394
CAGGTCCGTGCTTGACCGGGTGGAACGAGGAGGGTGAACTGGCCGCGGCCCGGGGGTGTGGCGCGATCGGCCGCGCACCAAGGAGGTGATCGATGGGACGACAGCGGCGTTCGGTACCCCTCGTGCAGCGCCGGCGCAGTGCGCCCGGCGTGGCGCCTGGCACTGTCTCCATCGACCCGCAGGCGCACCCTTCGCGGCTTAGCGTCATCACCTACAACGCGGAGGTTGCGGAGGAGCACGCGGTGGCGGACGTGGCGAGGGTCGGCCCGTTGCGCCGTGCGGATCGCATCATCTGGGTCGCCGTGGAGGGGCTGGGCGACGCCCACGTCTTGGAAGAGTTGGCGCGCCTGTTCAGGCTCCACCCCCTCGCCCTGGAGGACGTGGTCAATGTCCACCAGCGGCCGAAGGTCGAGGCGTACGACGACCACCTCTACTGCGCGATGCGCATGTTCGGCTTGGAGCGGGGGGAGCTGGATGTCCAGCAGGTCAGCCTCTTCATGGGGGAGGGGTTCGTCCTCACCTTGGAGGAGCGGGCGTGCGGTTGCCTCGACCCGGTGCGGCGGCGTTTGTTGCAGGCCGGCCCGGGTCGGCTGCGCCGCTCCGGCGCCGATTACCTGGCGTACACCGTGCTCGACGCCGTCGTCGATCGTTACTTCCCGGTGTTGCATGCCTTGGCCGAGCGGCTGGAGGAGCTGGAGGATCGGGTCCTCGACCCGGCGCGGCAGGAGCTGATCCCGCACATCCACCACGTGCGTCGCGAGCTTCTCCTTGTGCGGCGTTCGGTGTGGCCCCTGGGCGAGGCGATCAGCCGCTTGCTGCGCGAGGAGGCGGAGGCCGACTTCATCTCCGCCGCCCTGCGCCCCTACCTGCGTGATCTCCACGACCACACGATCCAGCTCAAGGAGGGGTTCGACCTGTGCATCAGCATGGTGGAGGGGCTGATGGAGGCGTACCGCTCGGCGGTCACCATGCGGGCCAACGAGGTGATGCGGGTGCTCACCGTGTTCGCATCGTTTTTCCTGCCCCTGAGCTTCGTCGCCAGCCTCTACGGGATGAACTTCAACCCCCGCACCTCGCCCCTCAACATGCCGGAGCTGGATTGGTACTTCGGCTATCCGCTGGTGCTCGTGGTGATGGCCGCGATTGGGGGCGGCCTGCTGCTCTACTTCCAGCACAAGGGTTGGCTTGGCGGGCCGCCGCGGGGCGGGGAGGGGGCCGGTACGCCAGGCGGAGACGATGCGAAGGGTAAGCGGCGTGGCTGAGCCCCCGCCGCGAATGGTGCCGGTGCCCTTGTGGGCAGACACTGCCGCGTAGGTGCGCCGCCCCCGCCAGGGCGATCGCCGATCCGCCGCCCCCGCCGGGCAAGGAGGCGCCGGCCGCGTAACTTGGCGGTCGGGCTGGCTCCCGCCCCCGGCGCGTGCGTGTAACAATGGCCCATGGCCGAGGTGGAGCAGACGACGGGGGCGGGGGTGGCCGACATCGCCCCACCGCCCGCGGCGCCGGAGGGGCGGGGAGGGCGGCGAAACACCGTCCGTGACTCGTCCCTTGCGGTGGTGGCGGTGCGGGTGGCGCGGGCCTTCAACCACGACCAGGTTTTGCTCCACGCCTCGGCGCTGACCTACGTCACCCTCCTCTCCCTGGTCCCCTTCCTCGCCCTCGCCTTCGCCATCCTCACCGGCCTTGGCGTGCCGCGGCGCCTGGAGCCGTGGATCATGGGGCGGATCTCCGCCGGTTCGGAGGAGGTGGCGCAGCGGATCCTCGGCTACATCGACAACCTCAAGGTGGCCTCCCTCGGGACCGCCGGGGTGATTGGCCTGCTGGTCACCGTGGTGTTGGTGATGGGCAACATCGAGCGCGCCTTCAACCACATCTGGGGGGTGGGCCGGCCGCGACCGTGGCCGCGCAAGTTCGCCGACTTCCTCTCCGTAGTCCTGGTCTTCCCCTTTCTCATCCTCGCCGCCTCCTCGCTCAACGCCCTCTTCGAAGGTGCACCACCGGCGGTGGTGGGTGGCGCGGCCGGCCCCCTGTGGAGCGAGGTCGGGCGGTTGATCCTGCGCGGCGCGCCCCACCTCTTCGTGATCACCGCCCTGACCCTCCTCTACATCTTCATGCCGAACACCCGCGTCCGCTTCACCGCGGCGGTGGCTGGCGGGGTGGTGGCGGGGGTGATCTTGGAGGTAACCCAGGCCCTCTATTTCCACTTTCAGATCGGCGCCGCCCGGTACAACGCCATCTACGGTGCGATCGCGCAGTTGCCGGTCTTCTTGGTGTGGATCTACCTGTCGTGGGTGGTCACCCTCCTCGGGGCGGAGGTGGCGTGGGCGGTACAGATGGAACACGGCCGGCGGCGCGCCGGCGGGGTCGATTTCCCGCCTGCCTCGCCCCTCGAGTGCCTCCACATCGAGCTCCTCCGCCTGGTGGCGCAGCGCTATCAGAGGGGCGAGGGGGCGTCGGCGATGGCGCAGATCGCCACCCTTACCGGTCTGCCGCCGGCGAGCTGCGCGGCGCTCCTCGATGGCCTCACCGATGCCGGCTTGCTCCTTTCCGATGGCGGCGATCCCGCGGGCTACGTGCCGGCCAGGCCGCCGGATACCCTCACCCTCCACGAGGTGCGCACCCGCCTCTTGCCGCACCTGCCGCCCGCCCTTGGCGAGGCGATCGCCCCCCACCTCGCCGGCGCCCTGGGCAGGGGCGACGCGGTGGTGGCATGGCGCACCGTGCTGGCGGAGCTGTTGACGCCGCCCGCGGAGTAGATTGTCTCCACCCCGTCTCCACCCCGTCTCCACCCCGACGCCACGAGCTCTCCCATGTCCGCGACCGCCTCCACCATGCTCCCCCTGGGGACGCCCGCTCCAGACTTCGACCTGCCCAACGTGGCCGGCGGCCGCCTCTCCCTAGCCGATTCCATCGGCCGGTCGCTGCTGGTGATCTTTCTGTGTCGCCACTGCCCCTTCGTGGTCCACGTGGCCGGGGAGCTGGCCCGCGTCGGCCGCACCTATGGCGACCGGGTGGCGATTGTCGCCATCTCGGCGAACGACGCGGACGCCTACCCCGACGACGCCCCTGCCTCCCTGGCGAAGGCGGCGGCGGCGTGGGGCTGGCCCTTCCCGGTCCTCCATGACGCGAGCCAGGCGGTCGCCAAGGCGTACCACGCTGCCTGCACCCCGGACTTCTTCCTCTTCGATGCGGGCCACCGGCTTGTCTACCGCGGCCAGCTTGACGACGCGCGCCCTGGCAATGGCGTCCCGGTGACCGGCAAAGATTTGCGCGCGGCGCTCGACGCCTGCCTTGCGGGACGGCCGTGCGCGGCGGTGCAGCGGCCGTCGCTGGGCTGCAACATCAAGTGGCGGCCGGGGAACGAGCCCGCCTACTTCGGCTGAGCGCCCCCCTCGCCAGTAACCCCCGGAGACCCCACTCTCCTCTCGGTGGGGCCCGCGGCTTGGTCGTGGCTACCGTGGTTCCTGCAACCCGTGGAGATTCCGCCGCCGTGTCTGTCCTCGATCGCATCCTGTCGACCACCCGCGCCGGGGTGGCGGAGCGCAAGCTCCGCACCCCGGAGGCGGAGCTGCGCGCGCGTCTCGCGGAGCTGGGGCCGTGCCGCCCCTTTTTGGAGGCGCTGCGCCGGCCTCCCGGGGCGCCGATCCGCGTCCTCGCCGAGATCAAGCGCCGCTCGCCCTCGCGCGGGGAGATCCGCCCCGGGGCGTCGCCCGAACAGGTGGCCCGCGCCTACCACGCGGCGGGGGTGGCGGCGATCTCGGTCCTCACCGACCAGCCCTTCTTCGATGGCCGCCTGGAGTTTCTTGCCCGGGTTCGCGAGGTGGTGCCCCTGCCCCTGCTGCGCAAGGATTTCCACGTGGACCCGTACCAACTGGTGGAGGCCAGGGTGGCGGGCGCGGACGCGGTGCTGTTGATCGCCGCGGCCCTCCAGGGCGACCAGCTCACCGACCTCGTGGCCCTCGCCGGGGAACTCGGGATGGCCGCCCTAGTGGAGATCTGGGCGACAGACGAGGTGGAGCGGGTCGCCGGCCTCCCCCTGGTAGGGATCAACCACCGTGACCTCCACACCCTGAAGATCGACATGTCGATCACCGGCCGGTTGCTCGCCGGCGGCCTGCGCGCCTCTCTCGCCCCGCGCGCGGTGGTGGTGGGCGAGAGCGGCATCGACTCGCCCGCGACCGTGGTGCGGATGGCCGCCCTTGGCCTCGACTGTCTGCTGGTGGGCACGACCCTGATGGCCGCCCCGGACATCGGCGCCCGGGTCCGCGAGCTGTTCGCCGGCCCGCGCTAACCCGGCCGGGGGTGGAGCCGCCATGCGCTTCGATCCCCCGCTGATCGCGGCGACCCTGATCCGCCGCTACCACCGTTTTCTCGCCGACGTGCGCCTGGCGAGCGGTGCGGTGGTCACCGTTCACTGCCCCAACCCGGGGCGGATGGCGGGCTGCTGTACGCCGGGCAGCCCGGTGCGGTTTGCCGACAGCGGCAACCCGAAGCGCAAGCTGCGGTTTACCTGGGAACTGGTTCACACCGGCATTACCTGGGTTGGGGTGAACACCCTGCGGGCGAACGCGATCGTCCGCGAGGCGCTTGCGGCGGGGGTGATCATCGAACTCGCCGGCTATCCCGAGGTTCGCCCCGAGGTGCGTTACGGGGCCCACAGCCGGGTCGATTTCCTCCTCACCCGCGGTAGCTCGCGCTGCTACGTCGAGGTGAAGAACGTCACCCTCGCCACGGCAGGCTGCGCCATGTTCCCCGACGCGGTGACTGGGCGCGGCCTCACCCACCTCCACGAGCTCGCCAAGCGGGTCGCGGCGGGCGACCGGGCGGTGATGGTGTATCTGGTGAACCGCGACGACTGCGACCGCTTCGCCCCCGCCGCCCACATCGACCCGGCCTACGCAGCGGGGCTTGCCGAGGCGGTGGCGGCGGGGGTCGAGGTGGTGGTCTACGCCGCCCGCGTGCGTCCGGCGCGGATCACGGTGGCACGGCGGATCCGCCATGTCCGCGTCGAATGACGACGCCGTCCGGGGGGGGCAACTCCACCCTCGGAGCCGGTCGGACTACGTCCCGATCGACGACGGAACCCACGACGCCACCCGAAAGGCTGACCTCCATCCACCGCCGTTCAGGGGGGCCAACAGCAGAGGATAGGGCTACCCCCGGCCCCCGTGGCCGAGGTCGCCAGTGGCGCAGGTGGTCGCCGGTAGCTGGGGTCATACCGTCAGCGCGGCGTGGGGCCGCCCGATCCGCCTACCTCTTGCGGCCATCGCCATCAGGACCGGCGCGACCAGCAAGATAGCCGACGGCTCCGGCGCCGCCACGTAGCTGTAGGCCACGGAGACTGTGCCGCTATAGCTCTCGTGCAGGACGAAGGTCTCGATTTGAGGAAAGAAAAGCGAGATCGAAGTGGTCTCTCCCGGCCCAGGCGGGCTAACCGGCATTGAGCCGAATGCCATGTCCGCGACCAGACTCGGATACAACTCAATCCCCACCATGCCGAGGCCGGTGAAGAGGTCGCGGGTCGATTGGGATGCTTCGGAAAAGAGGGCGTCGTTGGTCGTGAAGTCGAGGAGATGGGTCGTCTCGTCCGGCCCACCGTTATGGCCATTGGGACCATCGCCATCGTCCGCCACCGTAATCTGGACGGTGGCCGAAGCGGGGGAAGCGGGGGAGGTGAGCCCAAACACGAACGGGGCAATGAAGAAGGGTGGCGGTGCCACCGCCGGGCCGTATGCAGTGAAGCCAAAGGAGACATTGTGGTTGAGTGTGAATGGGGAGAAGCCGTAGGTGTCGGCGTCGTCGTAGTCGATCAGCATCTCCTGGCTGAGAGTCAGATTGGTGAGTCGTACGGCCACGTTGGTGAGGGTGCCGAGGCCGGGGTTGAACTGAGCAAAGGAGACGGGTCCGCTCACCTCCGAGAAAGAAATGCTGTCAGTGATGATTTCCGCCGTCGCCGCCGTCGCCGCCGTGGCCGCCGTGGTGGCGAGCGCGGCGACGAACATTCCTAACTGCCCAACCACAACCAGATTGTTTTTCATGCTTGCCTCTTCAAAAAGTTGGGGTGCAACACTTGCTTGTGCAATGTAGCTGGGGTCACCAATGTAGCTGGGGTCACAATAGCTGGCAATAGCTGGGGTCAGGTCTTGCCTTACTAGGCGTAGCTGCTAGGCGTAGCTGGGGTCAGGTCTTGCCTTACGACACCCTCCATCCAGTTGGCGGGGGACGGTGACGGAGGCACCCATCAAGGGATAACGCCAAGCGACCCGGCAAGTTGCCACTTTGCAGGACTGACCCCACGGCGGGCCGCGGCGGGACGCCGTGGCACGGTGCCTGGTGAGCACTTGGGCGGGTCTGGTCACCGCTTGAACATCCGCTCGATCTCGTCCGCGTATAGCTCGGCGATGACGTTGCGGCGCATCTTCAGGGTGTGGGTGAGCTCGCGGCCGACCGCGAACTCGCGGGTGAGGAGGCGGAAGCGGCGCACCTGTTCGAAGGGTTTGAAGCCGGCGGCGGCGGAGACGTGGGCGCGCAGCTCGCGGGCGAAGAGGGCGCGCACCGCCTCATGGCGGACCGCCTCTTGGAGCTCGCCACAGGCGAGTCCTGACTCGGTGCAGAAGGCGGCGAGCTGGTCGCGGTTGGGGACGATGAGGGCGCCGATCTGGTGGCGGTCTTGGCCGACCACCATCACCTGGCTGATGTAGGGCGAGGCGGCGAGGGCCGACTCGATGGGGACCGGCTCGATGTTCTCGCCGCCGAGCAAGACGATGGTGTCCTTCGCTCGGCCGGTGATGGCCAGCTCGCCGGTCACGGTCAGGCGACCAAGGTCGCCGGTGTCGAGCCAGCCGTCCTTGTCAAGGACCTTGGCGGTCGCCTCGGGCCGCTTGTAGTAGCCGCGCATCACCTGCGGGCCGCGCACCTGGACGATGCCGATCGCGCCCTGCTCCACCTCCTTCCCACCCTCGCTAACGATGCGCAGCTGGGTCTCTGGGATCGGCGGCCCGACGGTGCCGGGCACCGGCCGTTCGGGAAGGCGGACGGCGATCACCGGCGCGGTCTCGGTGAGGCCGTACCCTTCGAGGATGGTGAGCCCGACGGCGTCGTAGAAGCGGTCGACGTGGGCGGGGAGGGCACCGCCGCCGGAGACCGCCGCCTTCAGTAGCCCGCCGGTGCGCTGGCGGATCGGCTCGAACTTGGCGTAGGCGATGCGGTAGAGGGGCGCCCAGAGGGCCGCTCGCGCCGCCGCCCCCACCTGCCGCGCCTTGGAGCGCAGATAGCCATGCTCCACGAAGCGGGCGTCGTCGCCGGCGGCGATCCGCGCCAGCGTTCGGTAACGCTCCGCCGCCGCCAGAAGGGCGCGGAAGAGGAGTGCCTTCATCCGCCCCTCCTGCGCCACCTTCGCCACCACCTTGTCGTAGATCGACTCCCAGATGCGCGGCACGCTCGCCATGTAGGTGGGCCGTTCGAGCTGGAGGTCGGCGGCCACCTCTTTGATCGTGGTGTAGGCGGTGGAGCAGCCGTTGGCGATGGCGATGTACTCCACCGCCCGCTCGAACGAGTGCCACGGCGGCAGCAGGGTGAGGAAGCGGTCCTCGGGGGTGAACTGGATGACCTGCGGCACCATGTTCACCTGGTGCAGGAGGTTGGCGTGGGTGAGCTCCACCCCCTTGGGCTCGCCGGTGGTGCCCGAGGTGTAGATGAGGGTGGCGAGGGCGTCTCCGGTCAAAGCCGCCAGCCGCTCGGCCACCCGGTCCTTGCCCTTGGTGCGCCGGAGGGCGCCGCGCCGCACCAGCTCGTTGAAGCAGATCACCCCCTTGCCGCCATCCGTGAACTGCTCGTCGAGGATGATCACCGTTGCCAGTTTTGGCAGCCGGTCGCGGATCGCCTCCACCTTGGCGAGCTGTTCGGCGTCTTCCAAAAAGGCGACCGCGCAGTCGGCGTGGGCGAGGATGTAGGCGATCTCCTCGGCGGTCGAGTCGGCGCCGCGCGGCACGTCCGCGGCGCCGGCGTGGAGGGTGGCGAGGTCGGCGAGGATCCAGCCGAGGCGGTTGTCGGAGATCAGGCCCACGTGGTCGCCGCCCTGCACCCCGAGGTCGATGAGGCCGGCGGCGAGATCGCGCACGGTTTCGTCGAGCTGGCTGAAGGTGATCGCCCGGAAGATCGCCCCCTCTTTGATCTTGAAGGCGGGCCGTCCGCCGAAGCGGGCCACGGTGGCGGCGAACATCTCCGGGATGGTGTGGAACATGGGCGGTAGCTTGCCCGCCGGCGGAGGCGTGTCAATACGCCCTGGCGGGGGGTAGCGGTGGTTTGCCAACGTAGCCCGCATGGCGACCGCGGGCAGGGCGCAACTTTGGTGCGGGTGCAGGGTTGATAGGGGGGTGACCGGCCGCAACCTTCGATTCGCCGGGAGGACAGGGTGATCGGCCGCGATCTCGATACCCACGCGATGCTCCGTTTCCAGCGGGGCGATGAGGCAGGATTTGTGGAGCTCTTCCGCCGCCACCACCATCCCATGGCCCAGTACCTCTACCGCTTCACCGGTTCCAACGCGCGCGCCGAGGAGCTGGTGCAGGACTGCTTCTTGCGCGTCTACCGGGCGCGCGCCTCCTACCAGCCGGAGGCGAAGTGGCGGACCTGGGCGTATCGCATTGCCACCAACCTCGCCCTCAACGAGCTGCGCCGGCGCGAGCACCACGCTGGCCACGTGGCCACTGGCGAGGAGGGGGAGGAGGGGCGGGTGGTGGTGGTCGACCGGGGGGCGGCGGGTGCGGACCAGCAGGCCGAGGCGGCGGAGCTTGTTGATCGCCTCCACGCCGCCCTCGCCGCGCTTCCTGAGAACCAGCGCACCGCCTTTCTCCTCGCCCAGGTCGAGGGGTTCCGCTACCAGGAGATCGCCCAGGTCTTGGAGGTGAGCGTGGGAGCGGTGAAGTCCCTCATCTTTCGCGCCCGCGACCAGCTCAAGGCGGCGGCGCGCGATCTCCTTCCGGAGGCGTACCGATGATTGAGCCCACGCCCGAACCCAAGCGGGACCCGCCGCACGCGACCCCTCCTCGTGGTGGGCGGCCGGCGGCGGATCCAACCCGCCGTTTTCCTGCTCCGTGCGGCCACCCGCGCGCCCCCCTGTCACTGTTCCTCGACGGCGAGGCGGGGCTGCTCCTCTCCCTGCGCCTGCGCTGGCGGCTGGCACGCTGTGGCGCGTGCCGCGCGGCCTTGGCCGAGCTGGCCGGGGCCGATCGCCTGGCGGCGGCGCTGGCGATGGCGGTGGACCCGGCGGCGGAGCAGCGGCTGCTGGCCCGCGCCCGCGCCCTCGCTGCGCCCGTGGTCGTCGCACCCGCGCGGCGACCGCGGCTGCGGGTGGCCCTGCCCGTGGCCGCCTCCGTCGCGCTGGTGGTGGTGGCGGCGGTGGTGGGCGAGCGCCTTTTCGCGCCGCCGCCGGAGAGCACCCTGGTCGCGGAGCTGCCGCTCTTCGAGGAGATGGAGCTCATCGCCGAGCTGGATCTAGTCCGCCACCTGCACGAGGTCGAGGAGGTGCGCCTTGATTGAGCTGGCCCTGGTCCTGTGGCTGCACGGCGGTGCGCCCGCCGGCGCCGCCGACCTGGCTCCGCCCAGCGGGGTCTTGGCCCCGCCGCCGCCGAGCCGCGCGGAGGTGGCGGAGATCCTGCGCCTGCGCGCCCTCCTCCAGCAGCTCGACCTCCTCCAACAGATGGAGGCGGCGGAGGCGCTGCCCCTGCTCGAATCGCAAACCCACGAGGTGGACGATGAACGCTAGGCCTTGGATCGCGTGGCTCCTGCTTCTCACCCTGGTCGCCGCCTTGCCGGTGGTGGCGGAACCCCCGGCCGCGAGTCCGCCGGCGGAGGAGCAGTGGGAGCAGATCCCGGCCGAGGAGCGGGCTTTACTCTTGCAGGAGTACCGCCGCTTCCAGGGGCTCGACGCCGCCGAGCGCGCGCGGGTTCTGCGCAACTTCGAGCACTGGCAGTCGCTGGCGCCGGACCAGCGCCAGGAGATTCGGGGCAACTTTGAACGGTTCCGCAAGCTGCCGCCGTGGCGGCGGCAGGCGATCCTTCGCCGCTATCGCGCCTGGCAGGCGTTGCCGCCGGCGGAACGGGAGGCCCTGCGTGGCCGCTTTCGGGAGATGAAGAAGATGGACCCGGATCAGCGCCAGCGGTTGGAGCGCCAGTACCGGCAGTGGAAGCACCAGCACAAGTGAGACCGCGGGTGCGCGCTCCGAGCCGCGCCCGCCCTTGCCTGCTTCCGGCCGGTGCCCCCCTTGGGTACTCTCTGCCGCTCAACCGGAGGAGGCAGACGATGAAAAAGCTCGTAGGCAAGGTGGTGGTGGCCATGGGCGGCGGGCCCACCGCGGTGATCAACCAATCCCTCGTGGGGGCGGTGCTGGAGGCGCGCAAGTTTCCCGAGGTGGAGCACGTCTACGGCGCCCTGCACGGGGTGACCGGGATCATCAACGAGGAGTTCGTCGACCTCACCCAGGAGACCACCCACAACCTGGAGCGGGTGGCCCAGACGCCGTCGTCGGCGATCGGCTCGACCCGCGACAAGCCGGACGCGCCCTACTGCCAGGAGATCTTCCGGGTCCTGAAGGCGCACGGCGCGCGCTACTTCTTCTACATCGGCGGCAACGACTCGGCGGACACGGTGCGGATCGTCAACGACGAGGCGAAGAAGGCGGACTACGAGTTCCGCGCCATCCACATCCCGAAGACGATCGACAACGACCTGATGGTGAACGACCACTGCCCCGGCTATCCGTCGGCGGCGCGCTTCGTGGCCTCTGCCTTCATCGGCACCAACATGGACAACCGCGCCATCCCCGGCATCTACATCGGGGTGGTGATGGGGCGCCACGCCGGCTTTCTCACCGCCGCCGCGGCCCTCGGGCGCAAGTACCCGGACGATGGCCCGCACCTGATCTATCTGCCCGAGCGTGCCTTCGCGGTGGATCACTTCCTCGCCGACGTGAAGCGCGTTTACCAAGAGCACGGTCGCTGCGTGGTGGCGGTAAGCGAGGGGGTGGTGGACAAGGAGGGGGTGCCGATCGCGGTGCGCCTGGCGAAGGAGTGCGAGACCGACGCGCACGGCAACGTCCAGCTCTCCGGCACCACCGCCCTGGGGGATCTCCTGGCGGCGCAGGTGAAGGACCACCTGAAGATCAAGCGGGTGCGCGCCGACACCCTTGGCTACCTGCAGCGCTCGTTCATCGGCTGCGTCTCCGACGTCGACCAGCGCGAGGCGCGCGAGGTGGGGGAGAAGGCGGCGCAGTTCGCCCTGTGGCACAACCGCGACGGCTCGGTGACCATCCATCGCACCGGCTTCTATTCGGTGGACTACCGCCTCTCGCCCCTGCACGAGGTGGCGGCGCACACCAAGTTGATGGCCGACGAATTCATTGCCCCGTCGGGCACCGACGTCACCGAGGCCTTCATCCTCTACCTCCGGCCGCTGTTGGGGTCCGGGATGCCGGCGCCGAGCCGGGTGCGCGCGCCACGGGTGGACAAGCTCCTCCACCCGAGTACGAAGTAGTAGAAGGTAGACAAGGGTCGGAGGCTGCCCACCCACGGTGCGGATGCCTCCCTTCCTCCCCCCTCCTCCCCCCCCATGTCCCTCCTCCACGCCCTCCTCCTGGGTCTCATCCAGGGGCTTGCCGAGTTTTTGCCGATCTCCTCTTCCGGCCATTTGGTGATCGCCCAGCAGAGGATGGGGCTCGCGGGGCCGCAGGTCGCCTTCGACGTGCTGCTGCACCTCGCTACCCTCCTGGCGGTCTTCCTCTACTTTCGGCGCGACTTGGCCCGCCTGCTCGGGTCGCTGTGGCCGGGCGGCGACCCGGCCTCCCGGCGGGTGGTGGGGTTGATCGCGCTCGCCACGATTCCCACCGGCCTCCTCGGTTTGACCATCGACCATTACGGCAAGCAGCTCTTCGAGTCCGCCCCCTTTTCTGCCGCCATGCTCTTGGTCACCGGCCTCCTCCTGCTGCTGGCGGAGCGGACCCGGCCGGGGCGGGTTGCGATGGAGGGGGTGTCGTGGGGCAGGGCGTGGCTCATCGGCGTGGTCCAGGGGATCGCGGTCCTGCCCGGGATCTCGCGCTCCGGCTCTACCATCGCCGCCGGGCTGGCGCTGGGAATGGACGCGGTGGCCGCGGCGCGCTTCTCCTTCCTCCTCTCCATCCCGGCGATCCTCGGGGCGGTGGTTCTGGAGGGACGCGACATTGCCTCCGCCGCGACCACCGGCGGCTCTTGGGTGGCGATGGCCGCCGGTGGAGGGGTCGCCTTCGCCAGCGGCCTGGCGGCGATCCATCTGCTCTTGAAGCTCCTCGCTCGCCGGCGGTTGTGGCCCTTCACCCTCTACTGCTGGGTGGTGGGCGGGGTGGTGTTGGTGGCCGGCTGAGGCGCCCCCCTTTTCACTCGCCGCCGCCTGTTCTCTACTCCGTCTTGCCATGGCACGGGTGACGAGGTTGACGGAGGCGGCGGCGGCGTCAGGCCCACCGCGCCGGCTGGACGAGGCGGTGGCGATCCTCTTCCTCGGCCTCTTTCTGCTGCTGCTGGCGGCGCTCCTCTCCTACTCGCCCACCGACCCCGCCTTCGGGGTGGCGGCGCCGGAGCGGGTGGGCAACGTGGTGGGGATGGTGGGGGCGTACACCGCCGGGGCGGTGATGGAGTGGCTCGGCGGCGCCGGCTATCTCCTCCCCGTCGGGCTGCTGGTGGCGGCGATGAACCGGTTGCGCGGCCACCACCTGCACGGCCGGCGCGCCGCCGCCCACGCGACGGCGTCGCTCGCCCTCCTCCTGGCGGTGGCCGCCCTCTTGCACATGGGAATCTCCGGGGAGGGCCAGCCCCAGCCGGCGGGGCTGGTCGGCGAGATGGGGGGACGAGCGATCACCGTCGCCTTCGGCCCCCTCGGCGGCTACGTGGTGGCGCTCACCGTGGCGGTGTTGGCCCTGATGGTGGTGAGTCGGCTGTCGCTCGTTGGCCTGCTGGCGACTGGCTGGCGCGACGGGCGGGCGCTGGCCGCGGTCGCCAAGGAGCGGCTGGTGGAGCGGCGGGTCCGGCGCGAGCGGGTCGCGTCGCTCACCCGCAAGATCGAGGAGCGGGAGGCGCGCACCCCGCCGCGCCTCGCCGAGCTGGCAGACCTGGAGGTGGAGGTGTTGCCCGCCCAGGAGGTCCTGGAGCTTTCCGGCGGCGATGACTACCAGCTTCCTCCCCTCACCTTGCTTGCCGACCGGCCCGTCTCGACCCGCAAGCTCTCCGAGCGGGAGATCCTGGTGAACTCGGAGATCCTCGAGCACAAGCTCCTCGACTTTGGCGTCTCTGGTGAGGTCACCGAGGTCCACCCGGGGCCGGTGATCACCATGTACGAGTTCAAGCCGGCGGCGGGGGTCAAGGTCTCCAAGATCGCCAACCTCGCCGACGACCTCGCCATGGCCCTGCGCGCGGTCTCCATCCGCATCGTCGCGCCGATCCCGGGCAAGGGGGCGGTGGGGATCGAGGTGCCGAACGTCGAGCGCGACGGCGTCTTCCTCCGCCAGGTGATCGGCGCGGAGGAGTGGGACACGCGCAAGCACCAGATCCCCATCGCCCTGGGCAAGGACATCTTCGGCAACCCGGTGGTCAGCGACCTGGCGCGGATGCCGCATCTGCTGGTTGCCGGCGCCACCGGCTCGGGCAAGTCGGTGTGCATCAACTCGATCATCGCCTCGATCCTGTTCCGCGCCCGGCCGAACGAGGTGAAGCTTCTGATGGTCGACCCGAAGATGCTCGAGCTCCTCGTCTACGAGGGGATCCCGCACCTGATCACGCCGGTGGTCACCGACCCGAAGAAGGCGGCGGTGGCGCTCAACTGGGCGGTGAAGGAGATGGAGCGGCGCTACACCCTGCTCTCCGCCTACGGGGTCAGGAACCTTCCCGGCTTCAACCGGATGGTGGCGAAGATGGAGCACGACAACACCCTCCCCGAGCCGGTGGAGGGAGAGCCGCCCCTCGCGCCCCTGCCGTACATGGTGGTGATCATCGACGAGCTGGCGGACCTCATGATGGTGGCGAGCCGCGACGTGGAGGTCTCCATCGCCCGCCTCGCGCAGATGGCGCGCGCCGCCGGCATCCATTTGGTGGTCGCCACCCAGCGGCCGTCGGTGGACGTCCTCACCGGGGTGATCAAGGCGAACTTTCCGGCGCGCATCGCCTTCCAGGTCTCCTCGAAGACCGACTCGCGCACGATCATCGACGCCAACGGTGCCGAGGCGCTGTTGGGCAATGGCGACATGCTCTTTCTGCCGCCCGGGGTGGGGAAGGTGCAACGGGTCCACGGCACTTTTCTCTCCGACGAGGAGATCAAAGAGCTCGCCGCCTTCATCCGCAAACAGCAGGCCGCCAACTACGACCTCACGGTCACCCTCGCCGACCACGACGATGACGACGAGGCGGCGGAGGAGAAGGTGCGCGACGAGGTGTACGCCGAGGCGGTCGCCTTCGCCCGCGAGCAAGGCAAGATCTCGGTCTCTTTGGTGCAGCGCCACCTGCGCATCGGCTACAACCGTGCCGCCCGGGTGGTCGAGCAGATGGAGCAAGACGGCATCGTCGGCCCGGCCGACGGCGCGAAGCCGCGCGAGGTGATCCAGTGAGGGGCCTGCTGGCGTGCGCCGGGGATAGAAGATGGGGGGTTGGGGGATAGGGGATGGTCTGCCCTGCGGGCCGGCGATGCGGACCCAAGGGCGCGGCCAAAGGGGGGTACCGCCCCTTCCCATCCCCCCACCCCCGGCGCGCGGCGCCAACCCTTACCGCGCCGCTCGCGTTGACGACCCCCAGACCCCGGTCTATAAACCCGCACCCGCCCGAGGGGCACCCTCCTGCCCCTTTTTCCCCGCCCTCTTTCCCCCCGCTCCGGAGACCCGCCATGCGCTTCAAGCGTCTGGAGATGGTCGGTTTCAAGTCCTTTGCCGACCGTACCCGCGTCGACTTCCAGCCCGGGGTGACCGCGATCGTCGGCCCTAACGGCTGTGGCAAGTCGAACATCTCCGACGCCCTGCGCTGGGTCCTCGGCGAGCAGTCGGCGCATGAGCTGCGCGGCGACAACGCGGTCGACTTCGTCTTCAAGGGGGCGGGCAAGCGCAAGCTGATGGGGATGGCGGAGGTCACCCTCACCCTCGACAACGCCGACCACTCGGTGGGCGGGCCGTTCGCCGACTTCGCGGAGCTCCAGGTCACCCGTCGCATCCACCGCGACGGCGAGCGCGAGGCCTTCATCAACAAGGTGCCGTGCCGCCTGAAGGACATCCGCGACATCTTTATGGACACGGGGATGAGCGGCCGCGGCGTGGCGATCCTCCAGCAGGGCCACATCGACGCGATCCTGAGTGCTAAGCCGGAGGAGCGGCGCGCCCTGTTCGACGAGGCGGCGGGGATCACCAAGTACAAGATCAAGAAGGAGGCGGCGCAGCGGAAGCTCGTCGCCAGCGAGGAGAACCTGGCGCGGGTGATGGATATCGTTCACGAGGTGGAGCAGCAGATCCGCCGGCTGGAGAGGCAGGCGCGCGAGGCGGAGCGGTACAAGCGGCTGCGCGCCGCCCTGCGCACCTACGAGGCGCACGTGGCGTGTGCAGCCCTGGCGGCGGTGGACGAACGGGCCGCGGTGGTCGAGGCGGAGACCGCCGGCGCACGCCTCCACCTGGAAGAGGTGGAGAGCTGCCTCGCCACCACCAGCGCCGAGCTGGAGGCGTCGCGCCTGCACGCCCACGAGGCCCACCAGGCGGCGGACGACCTGCGCGACCACGCCGCCACGCTCCACCATCAGGCGGCGCGCCTGGAAGGGGAGATCACCACCGAGCGTGCCCGGCTCGAGGGAATCGAGCGCGAGCGTTCCGGGCTGGCCGGCGACGTGGACCAGTGGCGAGCGCGGCTGGAGCAGCTCGCCACCCGTGCCACGGCCTGCGCGGCGGCGGCGGAGCAGGCGGCGGCGGCCCACACCGTGGCGGTGAACGAGCTGGAGGCGGTGGAGGCGCAACTGCGCGAGCGGGTGAACGAGCGCGAACACCAGCGTGCGGCCCTGGCCGAGGGGAGGCGCGCCGCCCTGGAGTCGGCCCAGATTCGTTCCCGCGCCCAGGCGCGGGCGGAGTCCCTGGCGCGGCGGTTGGAGGAGCTCGGTGAGCAGGAGCAGCGGTTGGCCCTGGCCGGCGCCGCCCTGGAGGTCGATGCCGAAGGTCAGGCGGTCACCGTGCAGGAGGCGGTGGCCGCGGTGGTCGCGGCGGAGCAGGCGGCCACCGCCGCCGACGCGGGCGTGGCCACAGCGCGCACGGCGCTTGCTGGCGAACAGGCGCGGATGGGCTGCTCGCGCGCCGCGCGCGAGGAGGATGCCCGCAACCTCCACCGCCTGGAGGCGCGCGCCGCCGTCCTCGCGGACCGGGTGGAACCCCCTCCACCGGTGACCGAGACGGAGTTGCCGGAGGCGGCCGCCGCATGGAAGACGGCCCCGACCGTCGCCGCGGCCCTGCGTGTGGCCCCGGCGCTGGAGGGGGCGGTGGAGGCGCTCCTCGGCGACACCCTGCACGCGCGGGTGGTCACGGACCGGGCAGTGGCCGCGGCCCTCACCCGTTGGGCCACCGGCCAGGCGATCTCCCCCACCACCGTGGTCTTGCCGCCCGCCGCGGTTCCCCCCCCGCCGGCGCCGCCCGCCGGCGGTACCCCTTTGCTCGACGAGGTCTCCACCACCAACGGCCTCGTCCCGTGGCTCACCGCCACCTTCGGCCGGGTGGTGGTGGTCGATGATTTGGCGGCGACAGTGGCCAATCCGCCGGACGGCTGGACCTACATCGCCCGCGATGGCCAGCGGTTGGAGGGGGGCTCTCTCCTCCACCTCGGCCTGCCCGGCGGCGAGGAGGCGGGAACCCTGGCCCGCCACCGCGAGCTGCGCGAGGTGAGCGAGGCGCTACCCGGGGCGCGTGCGGCGCTGGCAGCGGCGGATCAGGAGGTGGCCGAGGTGACCGCGGCGGTCGCCCGCGCCGAGGTCGAGCTTGGGCGCGCGACCAGCGCCGCCCACGATGCCCACCTTGCCCTCCAGGCCGCGCGCCACCACCAGCAGACCGTGCAGGCGGAGCAGGCGCGTCTCGCCCAGCGGCGCCAGGACCACGGCCGGGAGACGGCGCGTCTCGCCGGTAGTCGGGCGACGGTGGAGGCGGAGGCTGCCCACCTGCGGGTTGAGGTGGCTCGCGGCGAGGAGGAGGCGGCCGCGGCCACCACCCGGATCCGTGAGTGCGAGCAGGGGCTGGCGGCGGCCGAGGCACGCCTGGAGGAGGTGCGCCAGGCGGTGATGGCGGCGAAGGTGACGGTGGGCGAGGCGGAGGGGCGGTTGCATCACCTGCAGGGCGAGCTGAGCGCGATTCGTGAAGAGGAGGGGCGCGGTCGAGTCGAGCGCGCCGCCAAGAGCCAGCGCGCCACCGCCCTCGATCGCCAAGAGGCGGAGGGGCGCGCGCGCATCTTGCGCTTGGAGGGGGAGCTGGCCGCAGGGTTGGCGGCGGAAGCGGCGGCGCGCGCCGATTTGCAGGGCGCGATCGAGCGGGTGGCGGCGGTGGAAGAGGCGGTCTCCGCCCTCGCCGATCGCGAGCACCGGCTCACCGGCGAGCGCGAGGCGGAGCAGGAGCGCCTTTATCGCGCCGAGCAGGAGGCGGCAGAGCTGCGCCACACGAGCCACGAGACGCGCGTCCGCTTCGAGGACCGCTACCAGTGCACACCGGAGGTCGCGCGCGCGCAGGCCGAGGGGGTGGCGGTGGAGCTGGCGGAGATGGCGCGTGAGATCCCCGAGCTCACCGCCAAGATCGACCGCATCGGCCCGGTGAACCTGTCGGCGATCGCCGAGCACGAGGAGCTCGCCGCGCGCCTCGCCTTCCTCACCGGCCAGCGCACCGACCTGGAGCAGGCGATCGACGACATCCGCCAGGCGATCCGGCGGATCAACCGCACCAGCCGCGAGCGCTTCCTCACCACCTTCCAGGAGATCAACCGCCACTTCGGCGAACTGTTCACCGCCCTGTTCGAGGGCGGCTCCGCACAGCTCCATCTCCTCGATCCGGACAACCCGCTGGAGTCGGGGATCGAGATCACCGCCCAGCCGCCGGGGAAGAAGAACGGCTCGATCCTGCTCCTCTCGGGCGGCGAGAAGGCGCTCACCACCCTCGCCCTGATCTTCTCCACCTACCGGGTCCGGCCCGCCCCCTTCTGCCTTTTGGACGAGGTGGACGCGCCCCTGGACGACGCCAACGTCGGCCGCTTCAACCGGCTGCTCCAAACCATGGCTGGCTCTACCCAGTTCGCCGCCATCACCCACAACAAGTCGACCATGGAGGCGGCGGACGCGATCTACGGGATCACCATGGCCGAGCCCGGCGTCTCCTCCCTGATCGCCGTCCACCTGGAGGAGGAGCCGGAGCTCACCATGGCGGAGGTGGTGGCAGGGTAGGGGGTAGGGGAGGGTTGGCCTGGGGGCCGGGGACCACGCCGGGGACCACGGTTGCGGCGGCCACCACTTTTCCTCCTCCCTCCCTTCACGGGTGCAGGGAGGGGCGCGTGGCGTCTCGCTGCGCGATCCGTCACGCGGGAGGGGGACGCCGCCGCAGTCTACGGGTGGGCGAGGGGACGCCCGCCACGGCGGGAGCGGCCCGCCGGAGCGGGCGTGGGGGGCGAGGGGGACGTCTTGCATCCGCGAACCCTCCCGCCGAGTGGCGGGGTGGCCGGGGTCGGCGCGGTGCGCGGATGGGTTGGGTGGGGGGTGGGGTTTTGCGACACCGCCAGGTGGTTGGGTGTCTCATCCTGCGTCACGCCGGCGACGGGCGCGCCCCCTTCTCGGCGGCTAACCCTTTGCAGCGTCGCGGTCGTGGCGGTGTGCGGCGGTCCGGGGGTAGGTGGTATCCGGCTTGCGGTAGAGGGAAGCCGTGACCGTCTGGAAGGCGGCCTCAGCCTGGGGGTAGTGGTATCCGGCTTGCTGTAGAGGGGGGCGTCTGTCGCCCTGCTCGGCCCTCGCCCCCTTGCGCTAGCAACCACCCTTTCCGCTGCCCCGCTCTCCCATGAACGCCCATCCCATCCCGCTCCTGTTGATCGTCGCCGCCGTCGTCACCTCTCTGGGGGTGGCCTTCGTCCCCGGCCTGCAGCCGCCCACTTGGCATGGGGCGGTCACCGCGGTGGAGCCGTTTCCCTCGGCCCGCCTCGCCGCCCTGCTGCCACCCTCCGTTGCCGAGGCGGGTTTGGGCGTTGGCGGTCTGCGGTCGGGGCCAATCGCCAGCCGGTGACGAGGCCACCCGGTAGACGGTAGGGTGGGCGATGGAGATGGACGCGGACCATCGGCGCTTGGTGGAGAGGCTCGCCGCCTACCTCGCCGGCCGGCCCGAGTACCACACGATCAAGACCGGCCTGGGGGAGCCCCCGTATCCCGAGTTGGTGAATGGCGAGCTCCCCGACATCACCGCCTTCCGGCGCCACCAGTTCGTGATCTTCCGCGCCTTCACCGAGCAGGAGCTCGCTACCCCCGCCTTTGCGGCGGCGTGTGACGCCTTTGGCCGTTGCGCCGCCTTCGAACACATTCGCTTCCATGCCATCGTTCCGGCCCATTGCGGTGCGGAGTCTGGGCGGGTCGTCGCCCTCCGCCGCGCCGCCGCCCTCGGGATCCGCATCGACAACGTGTGGGAGGTGTAGGCGCGCGTCGCCCGCGCGGATGGCGATCGGGGGTGGTCTCCGCCGCGCGAGGCGATTCTACGGAGAGGGGCGTTCCCGACCCACGGATTCCCCGGCCGGCGGGGCTACCCCAAGTTGCAAGCTTGCAGAACGGACCCAAGAGGCTGCTGATCCCGGAGGGTGTTCCATGCTCCGCATCACCGACTCCCTGCTCCTTCCGGATGGCGCGCTGCGGGTGCGGTTTATTCACGCGCGCGGTCCGGGCGGCCAGCACGTGAACAAGGCGGCCACCGGCGTCGAGGTGCGGGTGGCCCTGGCGGCCTTGCCGCCGGAGGTGGCGCTCCGCATCGCCGCGCGCTATCCGGCGCACGTGACCGGGGACGATGAGCTGGTGGTGGCCGCGGACGGTGAGCGCAGCCAGCTTCGCAACCGGCGCGCGGCGGAGACGCGGTTGGTCGCGATGGTCCTGGGCTGCCTGACGCCGCCACGGCCGCGCTGCCCGACCCGGGTTCCGCCGAGTAGCCGGCGGGCCCGCCGGGTGGCGAAGCGCCACCGCGGCGAGATCAAACGGTGGCGCCGCGGGGGGGCGGGCGACGAGGGGTAAAGGCGGGTAGGGCGGCCCGGTGGGGCCGCCGCCCCCTACTCCCCGGGGTAGGGGGGATCGTCTGGCGCCTGCTCGCGGGACCAGGCGTCGAGCCCCCCCTTGACCATCCACAGGCGCTCGAACCCCTGCCGTTCGAGAAACTGGATCGCCCGCACCGCCCGCAACCCGCGGTGGTCGATGACCACGAGCTCGTCGTGCTCGTCCAGCTCCTCCCACTCGAACTCGAGGTCGTCGAGGGGGATGGCAAGCGTGTCCGGGAACGGGGAGGGATGGGCGGCCGCCTCCGCGGCAGGGCGCACGTCGAGGAAGCGGAGGGGGCGATCGGTTTCGGCGAGCATCGCCGCCAGCTCGGCCGGGGTGAGCTTGACGCCGTCGGGCACGGGGGAGACTCCAGAGGTGAAATAAGGTGCGATGAGGTGGGCGGTAAGACGGCGTTGGGACTGGACAGGGTGGCCTACTGCCGCCGTGCCTCGCGGCGCGCCAGGGCGCCGGCGTGGCGGCGCTCCTCGTCGGCGCTCGCCGGTGCCACCGGTGCCACCCGGGTGGGGTGGCCCAGGTCGTCGAGGGCGACGAAGGTGAGGTAGGCGGAGGCGGTGTGGCCACGCTCGCCGGTGAGGGGGTCCTCCCGCTCCACCCTGACCCCCACCTCCATGGAGGAGCCGAAGGCACGGTTCACCGAGGCGTGGAGGATGACGATTTGGCCGGCGACGATCGGGACGTGAAAGTCCAGCCGGTCGATGGAGGCGGTGACGCAGACGCGCCGGGCGTGGCGCATGGCGGCGATCGCGGCGGTGGTGTCGATGTACTGCATCACCCGGCCGCCGAAGATCGAGCCGAGGTAGTTGGTGTCTCCCGGCATCACCAGGTAGGTGGCGGTCACCCGCGATGCCGCCACCGGCTTCGCCGCGAGGGGCGACTCGGCCGCCTCAGACCTCATCGCCGTTCCACTCCGAGTCGAGGTCGAGGACCATTACCAGGGCGTGGCGACCACGGCCGTAGTAGTCGGGCCGCACCGCGTCGATGGTGAACCCCATCCCCTGGTAGAGCGACTCGGCGGGGTGGTTGCCCTCTTCGACCTCCAGGTAGAGCCAGTGGGCGCCCGCGTCGTACGCCTGGTCCATCACCGCCCGCAGGAGGGTGGCAGCGGCGCCGCGCCGGCGCTGCGACGGGGCGACCGCGAGGCGCAGGATCTGCACCTCATCGGAGATCAGCCACGGGCAGACGTAGCCCACGACTTGGCCGTGGGCGAGGCAGACGAGGGGGTGGGCATGGGCGAGGCTGAGCTCGCGCTCGAACGCGGCGCGCGGCCACGGCGCCTCGAAAGAGATGGCCTCGATCGCCACCACCTCATCGAGGTGGGTGGCCTTCATCGGTTCGAGGGTGAACCGCTGAAGGGTAGGGTGGGAGGCGAAACGGGCGTCCACGGGGGGGTCGAACGGCATGACGCGCGCATCGTACTCGAAGGTGACCGGTCCGGGAAAAGCCACTTTCGTGGATCGCGGAGTCGGGGTTATCGTGCCGCCCAGGAGGGCCACACTCCCCTCCGAGTCCCCGGTGGGCGGGGGCGTCGAACCGGGCCCGATCGGCGCAGTGCCCGGGGGCGTGCCGGCGGCTGGTCGCCGGCGCAGGTGCCGCCGAGAAAGGAGGTGGTCCAGTGAACAGTCCCAACACTACGGCTCAGTTGAGTGAGGTGGCGGCACCCTAGGTGCGCCGTTTCGCTGCCTCCGCCGGGTGGGCGGAGGACACGGCTGCCTGGGGTCGCACCCCAGCGCCACCATCCCCCCGGGAGCGCGGACGCCGTGGCCGCGGCGGGGCAGTCGCCCCCCTCCCGGGGGGACCTTTTTGGAGGAAGGCGGCCTGACCACGCTCCCGGGCGTTGTCTCGACGCAGCCCCCGGCAGCCCCGGGGCCGGGGCGAGATGGCCACGCTGCCGGGTTTCGCCTCTTTCCCTTCGCGTACCCGCCATGGCCACCGCACCGCTCGATCCCGTTCACGCCACCGAGCGCCAGGTCCGTCTCGCCTGGTTCGCCGCCCTGGCGATCGCCGTCCACGCGCTGGAGGCGCTCATCCCGTCGCCCCTGCCAGGGGTGAAGTTGGGGCTCGCGAACGCCGTCACCCTGGTGGTCCTCCTGGTGGACGGCCGCCGTGACGCCCTGGTGGTGACCGTGGTTCGCATCCTCATTGGCGCGCTCCTCATCGGTACCTTCCTCGGTCCCGGCTTCTTCCTGTCGCTTGCCGGTGGTCTGGCGGCATGGGCTGTAATGGCCGTGGTCCGCCCCCTCTGGCCCGGGCTGCTGAGCCCCCTCGGCCTCTCGGTCCTCGGCGCCGCCGCCCACATCTGTGCCCAGGTCGGTCTGGTCTACGCCGTCCTCCTTCCCAACCCGGGGCTGCTGCACCTCGTGCCGCTCCTCGTCGCCTCGGCGGTGGCCACCGGCATTGCCACCGGCCTCGTCGCTACCCGCCTGGTGGTGGTTTTTCACTAAGCCGCCTCCTTGGGTGCGTCTCAATGTGAGACGGCGTTGCAATAATGGACACCTGCTTGTTGCGCCGTTATTCTCCTGTGTTCACTGTGGTTTATAGGTAGAATGGAAGGGTTTGTGCGGTTTGGGGTGTCGGGCCGCTTTACACGTCGAGGTAACGGACAGTCTCTGTCGAGTCTAATAACAGCGAGCTATCTCTTTGAAAAACAAATGGTTCTTGCGCACTGACTCAAAGTAGCGTCATCTGGCATGAATCCTGCAAAGCATCCTCGTAGTTACGGACGGTGTCCGTCTGCCCTCTCTGCGGTGATCTCGGAGGAGGGGGAAACGTTACAACGCAGTTCCTTCGTGAAGGGGGTCGCATGAAACGGTTGAGCTTGTACCTGGGTCTGCTGGGGGTTTTGTTAGTTCCGGTCGCCGCAATCGCGGCGCCCATTCCGTGGGTGGGGACAGCGGACTACTCGGCTGGGCCGTTCGGGGACCTGGCTGATGGTGACCTCGTCGGCCCCTTCGATGCCTACGACGCCGGTCCCGGGGTCGCCCTCACCCTCGGGGTTGGATCCGCGACGGTGGGCTCCACCCTCAACGGCTACTTCCAGAGCT
>MNYW01000022.1 GCA_001873295.1 Nitrospirae bacterium CG2_30_70_394
AACCCTGCTCGAAACCTTCAAGAAGGCGATCAATGCGTTGACCGTGCAGGATAAGGGCGACGCGGAAATCCGCGACACCATCAAGCTCCGGCAAACGCGGCCCTTTGTGGCCAAGGATCAGGGCTACCTCATCCCGAAAAAGAGTGTCTTTAACCGCATCATCGGGGACAGCCGGTTTGAACTGCTGTTCGCCCGCTTCCTGGAAGACTGCGCCGACGACGATGTGATTTCTTATGCCAAAAACTATCTGGCAGTGCATTTCAAACTGGACTACGTGAACGCGCACGGCGACATCTCCAACTACTACCCGGACTTTCTGGTCAAGCTATCCGCCACACGAATTGTCATTGTCGAGACCAAGGGACAGGAAGACCTAGACGTGCCGCTGAAGATGGAACGGTTGCGGCAATGGTGCGAGGACATCAACCGGGTGCAGTCGAATGTGACCTATGACTTTGTTTACGCAGACGAAGAGAGCTTTGAGAAATATAAACCCACCTCTTTCCGGCAATTGCTTGATGGCTTCAGGGAATACAAAGAGAAAATATAACAAGGCGCTCGACTGGACGCTCCTGACGTCGCGCCAGTGAGCTTGGGCGTTGGGCGCCGGAGCACGGGGTCTGCCATCGAGACCTTTTTTCGAGGGTAGACCCGAACCCCTCGTGTGGAGGGCGGTAGAGGCGCGCCAGACTTGGGGTGACCCGCAGGCCGGGCGGCGGGGGGTAGCCGGGCTACGGGGAGGCGGCATGGCCGAGGGCGCGCCCCAAAGATGGGGTGGCTCAGCCGCCCGTCTCCGCCCGTCACCCGGCGGTCACCACTGGAGGCGGAGGAGGTAGCTCACACCGGCGCGCTCCACTTCCAGCGGCAGGCTGCGCTGGAAGAAGACCAGGCCGAGGGCAGCGTCGAACTCCGCTTTGCCCTGGACGTGGAGTTGGCCGACCCCGCGGATCCAGTCCCCCGGCCGGATCCCCGCCTGGAGCGCCCAGCCGCCGTCGATCACCCGCTGGACCACCACCCTGCCCACCCCCTGCCCCTGACCATCGCCGACCCCCACCCCGAGGAGGGTGGCGGCGATGCGATCCGCCGCCTCCGGCCGGTAGCGGTCGAGGCGCAACCGCCCCTCGTGCACCTGACCGGCGCGCCGGAAGCGGACGGCGAGCTCCTCCTTGGGCAGCGACCCGGCGACGACCGCGAGGCAGTCGTCCACATCGCGCACCCCCACCTGGCCGAGCTTCAGCAGCTCGTCGCCGACCATGAAACCGGCTAGGGCGGCGGGCGACTCGGGGGCGACATAGGCGAGGGTCGCCCCGCGCGCACCGCCGGCGAGGAGCCAGCCCGCCCACGCCGGCGACACCGACCCCTCGCTGGTCAGGGCGTGGACCACCTGCTGGACGCGCGCCCGCGGGATGGCGAAGCCGATCCCCTCGCCGCGGGCGTAGATGGCCGCGTTGATCCCGACCAGCTCGCCCGCCACGTTCAACAGCGGCCCACCCGAGTTGCCCGGGTTGATCGAGGCGTCGGTCTGCAGGAAGCGGTGGTAGACGCGGTCATCGGTGCGGATCGAGCGGTCCAGGGCCGAGACCACCCCGACGGTGACCGTGTGCGACAGGCCGAAGGGGTTGCCGATCGCGATCACCGTCTCGCCGATCAGCGGCGCCTCGCCGTGGTCGAGGTCGATGGCGCGCAGGGCGCGCCGGGTCTCGATGCGCAACACCGCGAGGTCGGCGGTGGCATCTACCCCCACGAGGGTGGCGGGCACAGTCTCCTCGTCCTCCATGGCCACGAAGATCCGATGCGCGCCCTCCACCACATGGGCGTTGGTCACCACCAGCCCCGTGCGATCGACGATGATCCCCGAACCGAGGGAGGCGCGCTGCTCCACCCGGCGGCCGGGCTCGAAGAGGGAGCCGAAGAACTCCTCAAAGAGCGGGTCGCGCCGCACCTGGAGCTGGGTGGTGGAGATGTTCACCACCGCCGCCGCGAGCCGCTCCACCACCTGCACCACCGCCGATCGGCGGGTGACCTCCGGGGAGACGGTCCCGGCGCCGGCCGGGAGAGCCAGGGCGACCGCCAGGCCGGCGATCGCCACCCGCCACGCGCGGGCTCTGCAACGCTTTATCCGCGCCTCCCTCACTCTCCCCGCTTGGGTGGTGGCGCCGGTTCGCGGGGGTGCGCCCAAGCCAGGGCGCTTCCGCCCGGGGAAGGTGGCTGGGCCAGGAGACCCGCCGCGAATGAACCCCCATGAACGCGCAAGGTACCGCCGGGCGCCCACCCGAGCGCCGTGGCCGCTTTCAGCCGGCCCTTGATTCGCCACCCTTGGGCATCCTTGGCGGCCCGTTCCAAAAAGAGATTTTTCCATGGCTCTCCCCAAGGGAGCGTCCTCCACCCTCCGCCGGCCACGCTCCTCGCCGACCAAGGCCGACCGACCGCTAGTGCACGATCCGCGGCCCGTAGGTGGAAAAGTCGAACCGCGGGCTGCGCTCGGCGGTGTGGCAGGAGCGGCAGCTCTGCGCGCCGGCGCGGCCGTACTCCGCGGTCGGGTTGTCCACGTGGTTGGAGCCGACGCCGTGGCAGCTCTCGCACTGGACGCCGCCGCGCTCGGGGGTGGTGGTGGCGTCGACAAAGCCGCCGGTGAAGCCGGCGCCCAGGGTGTGACAACCGACGCACTCGGGCGCCCCCTCTTTGCCCTGCGCGGTGAGGGTGGCCAGCGCCTGGGCGTGGGGGGTCGCCTGCCACAGGTCGAAGGCATCGGCGTGGCAGGCGCGACAGGCCTCGGCGCCGGTAAAGCTACCGCCCACCGTCGGCCGCGGCGCGGGCCCGGTCAGGACCCGCGCCTCCTTCAGGCGCCGGTAGTAGTCGCGCACCAGGCGCGCCGCCCCCGGCTCGTCGGGGATCGCCTCGTCGAGGAGGTGGACCGCCACGAGCGCCGGCGAGAGCGGCCCGCGGGGGAGGGGGAGCTCGCCGAGCCACTTGCCGTCGGTGCCGGTGGCGACCAGCAGGGTGGTCCCCACCCGGTGCGCCTGGGCGTCGAGGTGGTCGCGCCCGTCGGCGACCACGATCAGATCGATGCGCGCCACCGCCCGGGCGAGGGCCTCCGCCGCCGCCACCTCCCCCTGGAAGAGGACCACCAGGCGGCCACCGCGCCCCACCGTCGCGGCCACCTTGGCCACCGCCGGAATCGGGTCGCCCACCCCCTCGCCCGTGCCACTCACCCCGGTGATCACCACCTCTTGGCCGTCGACCCGCATCGTGCGCGCCACCTCCCCGGGCCACGGAGGGGTGGCCGCATCGCTGTTCGCATGGACCCACGGCAAACCGCGCACCCCCGCGTCGCGGGAGAGGAAGTCGGCGCCGAGGTGGCGCTCGTCCTCCCCCAGGTTGATCGCCGCCACCCCCGCCGCCACCCCCGCCGCGGCGAGGGTCGCCGCCTGGATCTCGCCGGCTGGGCCGGTGGCAATGAACCGGTTCCCCGCATCCACCAACAGGGTCGCGCCGGGGGCGGCGCGCAGGCGGCGGAGGAGCTCGGCGCGCCGCGCCTCCCCGCCGAGCTGCCCCTCGCTACAGCCGCACGGCTCCACGTAGCCCTCGACGTGGCCCATGAACAACAGCCGTGGCACGGGCGCGACCGGCGCCCCGCGGTACACGGTCGCGCAGGCGGCTACCCCCACCGCCAACAGGAGCATCCGAGAGACGAGGCGGGTGAATCCCATGGGTCAAAGCGGGGCAACGGGGCGGGGCAACGGGGCGGGGCAACGGGCGCCGCCCCCCCTTGCCACGCGGGCAGCGGCAGGCGACCGGCCTCAGGGCACAACAGGCTTGGGCTTGTCGGCCGCCGCGACGCGCGCCCGGATGCGGATGGTCACCACCGGCACGCGCGGATGGTCGGTACGGATCTCCGCGAGGTTGGCGATCACCGGCCGATCGGTGGTGCTGGTGAACTCCACCGCCACGGTCGTCTCGCCGCCGGCGGGGACGGTGGCCTCTTTGACGCTCACCTTGAAGTGGCCGTCGGCCGGCTCCACCACTTGCAGGTGGACCGCCTGCTCCGAGTGGTTGGCGAGGGTCATCTCGCGGGTCACCACCTTGCCCGGGGCCACCACGCCAAACTCGCACACCGGCGGGTTCACCGCGATCAGCTCGCGCACCACCCCCTTGATCTGGAGGATGTACTCCCCACTCGGCTCGGCGTTGGTGAACAGGGTGATCCCTTTGACCTGCGGCCCCTGTTTGTGGTTGGAATCGAAGGTCACCGAGACCTCGCCGCTCTTCCCGGCAGCGATCTCGCGCGGGTAGTCGTTTGCCACCGTGCAACCACAGGTGGTCTTCACCTTGTGGATCTCCAAGGTGGCGTCGCCCGGGTTCTCCACCGTGAACCGGTGCACCACCTTGTCGCCTTGCAGGATCGTCCCGAAGTCAAACGCCGGCTCCCGCACCACCACCTTCGGCGTGGCAACGGCGCTGGCGGCGAGGCCAAGGGTGAGGGCGACGGCAAACAGGATGCGCTTCAGCATGAGGATCTCCTTCCCACAACGGCCACCGGAGCCACCGGCGCGGCCGGAGTCGGAGCCTACACCGCGGCCGCGGAACCGGGGAAGGCAACGGAGATCACCCGCCGCCTTCGGCCGCCTCGCCCACCGCCCGGGCGTACCGCGCCGCGACCCAGGCCAGGGTCTCGGTGACCGCGGCGGCGAGCTCGAAGGGCTCGCGGCCGAGGCGGTGGGCGAGGCAATCGAAGGCGGGGGTGGCGGGGGACGGGAGGAGGAGATCACGGGCGTTGCCGCGCTCCAGGCGCACCGCGTCGATCACCTGGCGCAACAGGATGTAGGCCGCCTCCAGGCGCGCCCCCTCCGCGGCGTCGAGATCGCCGAGGCAAACGAGGGCCTGGATCGCCTCGACGAGGTTGGGGGTGCGCACCGACCGGTGGCGGTGGCCGAGGGCGATCTGCCGGTACTGGACGGCGTACTCCACCTCCACCAGGCCGCCGCGACCGTACTTGAGGTGGGTGGCACCGGCAGGCACAAAGGTCGCGATCTGCCGCCGCCGCAGCTCGGCGGAGGCAGCAAGGTCGAAGGGCTCGGGGCCGTAGGTGAAGCGATCGCGCGCCTCCAAGACCTCGGCGATGAGCGCGGGGTCGCCAACGATCGGGCGCAGGCGGATCAGGGCCTGGCGCTCGAACGGGGCAGCACCGCCGCCCGGCCGGTAGTAGCGGGTGAAGGCCGCCACCGAGGTGGCCAGCGGCCCGTCGTCGCCGTGCGGGCGCAACCTGAGGTCGATCTCGAAGATCCCCGCGCGCCGCGCCGGTAGCGACCGGAGCAAGCTACGCACCGCCCGCTGATACTGCGCCGCCGCCGCCTGCCCCGCGCCGGTGGCGGGGTCGGCGGCGTAGACGAAGAGCAGCTCCAGGTCGGAGGCGTAGCCAAGCTCGCGGCCGCCGAGCTTGCCAAGGGCGAAGATCGCCCAATCCCCCGCGCCCACCCCCGGCGCCGCCCCCTCCCCGCCGCCGCTGCTGGTCGCCTCCTCCCCAGTGGC
>MNYW01000143.1 GCA_001873295.1 Nitrospirae bacterium CG2_30_70_394
GTCAAGGCGAGGGGTGGGGGGGGCGAGGGGGGCGAGGGGCGGATTTGACCGTGCCCTTTTGACCTCCTGCCCGGACTTCTGAAAGGATCGCCCGGTGACCGGGGCCCTCTTGAAGCGCGGGTGGTGGATCCTCCTGCTGGCGATACTCGCCGGCGGGACGCCGGCGCGGGCGGCGGAGGGGGTGGCGCAGGCGAAGGAGTTCTTTCAGACCGGCGTGCGCTACTTCAACGCGGGGAAGCTCGACCAGGCCCTCGAGGCCTTCAAGAAGTCGGTTGAGCTCAACCCGCGGTCGGCGGAGACCTACAACAACATCGGGGCCATCTACCACCAGTTCGGCATGCTCGATCAGGCGGAGACGAACTTTCAAAAGGCGCGCCAGCTCAACCCCGACTACGAGCTGGGCCGTTACAACCTTGCCCGTCTCTATCTGACCCTCGCCCGCCAGGAGTACCAGGAGGTCCTCCGCCTGACCCACACCCCGGCGCGGGAGAAGGAGGCGCACTACTACATCGGTGTCCTGGATCAGGTCTTGGGGGAGGAGGGGGCGGGGGAGGCAACGGCGTCGTCCCACGCCGCCCCTGGCGGCGGGGCGGAGGAGGGGAGGGGTGGCAACTCTCCGCGCACCCCACGCGCAGGGGCCCCGCCCGGCGCGCTGGAGGCGGAGGAGGCGAGTGGCGGCAACCCGGTCAGCCGTGAGGAGATTCCCGAGCGCCCGGCGCTGGCGCCCGCACCCGGTGGACTGGCGCGGGGGGATACGGCCGCCACGCTGTTCTCGCAGGCGAAGATCGCCCATGCCAACGGTGACCTCCCGCGCGCGATCGGGGACTACCAGCGGGTGGCGCGCCTGCGGCCGGACGACGCCAAGGTCCAGTACAACCTTGGCTCGGCGCTGTTTTCCAACGGCCAGTACGATGAGGCGCTGGTCGCCTTCGACCGGTCGGTGGCGATCGACCCCGACTCGGGTGAGGTGCACCACTTCCGCGGCGCCACCTTGGAGAAGCTCGGCCGCAGCGACGAGGCGATCGCGGAGCTGAAGCGCTCCCTCGCCCTGGAAGAGAGCTACAAGGCGCGCTGGCTTCTCGGCGTCCTGTACGAGAAGGCGGGTGACTACGCCGCGGCGGTGCGGGAGTTCGAGGCGGTGGCCAAGGCGCAGCCGGAGAACAAAAAGATTGGCGACTACCTCGAAGAGGCGAAGATGATCCTCGCCATGAAGGGCGGCGGGGAGCACCCCGCCGGCCCCCAGCCCCCCGCCGACCTCCAGCCCGCCGCTACCGGTGCCCCGCCCGTCGCTGGCGTTCAGCCCCCCGTCGATCCCGAGAGGGTTGCCTGGCTGGAGCGGTGGCGGCAGGCGTGGCAGGCGCGCGACCTCGAGAAGTACATGGCGTTCTACTCGGATGCCTTTGCCGCCCGCGGGCGCGAAGAGGCGCGCAGCAAGAAAGACTGGGAGGTCAGCCAGCGGAAGAAGTTCCAGCGTGGGGTGATCCAGGTTGGGGTCGCCGACCTGCGGATCGAGGAGAGTAAGGGGCTGATCGTCTTCTCCTTCGTCCAGGATTTCCGGCGTGGTAGCTACCACGACCGCGGCCTGAAGAAGCTCTTCGTGCGCGACGAGGGGGGCAACCTGAAGATCGTCAGCGAGGAGTGGCACCGGTTGTGATCTGGCGTCTCCTGGGGGTGGTGGGTGGCGCGGTCATGGCGGCAGGGGTGGTGGTCTCGGTGGGCGCGGCAGGAGAGGAGGGGGTGGCGGAGCTTCTCGCTCGTTCGCTCCGCGAACTCGACGCGGGCCATCTCGACGTCGCCTTGACCAGCGTGCGCGAGGCGCTGCGGGTGGCGCCGGAGAACCCGACCGCGCACAACAACGCGGGGGTGATCTTCGACCGTGCCGGCCACCACGACGTTGCCGCCCGCGAGCTGAAGGTGGCGGTGCAGCTCAGGCCCGATTATGAAGAGGCGCACTACAACCTCGCCCACGTCTATCTGGAGCTGGCGCGCCAGCTCCAGATCGACGAGGAGGTCGAGTAGGGTGGCGGCGGGGATGGGGGAAAGGGGCGCAATCCATGCCCCACGGGGCGGCTGGTGCGGCGTGCTGCTCTTTCTGCTGGCGCTGACCGTGGCGGTGCCGGCGGCAGCCGGCTGGCGGGCGCAGGGGACCGCCGCCTACCGGCGGGGTGACCTTGCCGGGGCGCTCGCCGCCTACACCCGCGCCGCCGCCGACACCCCCGACGACCCGGTCTTGTGGAACAACGTCGCGGTGGTTCTGTGGCGGCTCGGCGCGGTGGAGACGGCAACCCGGGCGGCATCGGAGGCGGTCAGCCTGCGGCCCGCCTATGCGGAGGCGGAGCGCAACCGCCGCCTCTTCGCCACCTTCGGCGGCGACGGCGTTGCGCCTCACGACCAGCGGGTGCGCTTCCTGGCCGCCCTCCTCGCCAGGCGCGCCCGGGCGCGCACGGTGGCGGATTCGACCTCCGTGGCCGCGCCGGCCCCGGCAGTGCGTGCCGAATCGGCGCCACCGTTGGGGGTCGTGGCCGCCGGGGTGGCACCGCCACCGGTGGCCGCGGTGGCTTCCCGGGCGGCGGAACGGCCGCCTGCGGCCGTAGCCCACCCCGCGCCAAGGCCACGGAATCGTCGCGCCACCCGGGTCGCAGCCCGTGGGCCAGCACCCGCACACGCCACCGCCGCCTCCGCCGTCGCCGTGGTTTCGCCCCCCGCCGCGGTCGCACCGTCGGCCGCTGCCGGGTCCACGGGTGGGGCGGCGATCGGCGCGGCGGGGGCGGAGGCCAGCGGCGGGGGCGGCCGGGTGCCGGCGGCGGTCTTGCGCCTGGAGCCGGGTGCGGCCGAGGTCTTGCTGGTGGACAAGGCCACCCACCACCTCTACCTCTTGCGCGGCAGCGCGGAGGGTCCGGTGGTGGTAGCGAGGGTGCCGTGCGTGGTCGGCAAGCGGCCGGGTCGCAAGGCGCGGCGCGGCGATTTGCGCACCCCGGAGGGGGTCTACTTTCTGGAGCGGAAGCTCGACGGGGGGCGGTTGCCGGAGCTCTACGGCGCGATGGCCTACCCCACGGACTACCCCAACTCCTTTGACCATCTCGACGGTCGCGAGGGCGGCGGAATCTGGCTCCACGGCACCGGCGACGCGAGCCGGCTCGCCAGCCGCGACGACTCGCGCGGTTGCGTGGTGGTGGACAACCCAGATCTCGAACGGCTCGCCGCATCGATCGAGACCCGCCGCACCCCCATGGTGGTGGTCCCGGAGATCGTCTGGCTCACCCCGGCGGCGGCGCGGGCGCGCGCCGACGCGCTCATCGCCTGGCTCGATGGCTGGCGCCAGGAGTGGCAGGCGGGGTCGTGGGAGCGCTACCGCGGCCGCTACGCCGATGCCTTCTTCCGTCTCGGCCACATCCGCGACGAGCGCTGGCTCGCGGACAAGCGCGCCTTTCTCGCGGCGGAGGGGGAGCGGCGGATCGCGGTGGGAGAGATCACCCTGCTCGCCGCCGCCGGCCAGACCGTGGCGGTCTTCAACCAGGGGTACGATTCCCCGCGCCGCCGCGACCGCGGGGTGAAACGGGTCTATCTCACCGGCGCGGGGACGGGCTACCGGATCGTTGCGGAGCAGTGGATTCAGGCTCCTCAGTCTGCTGCCCACCTCGCCAGCCGCACCGGCGCCAGCGCGCCGCGGAGTTGATCCGCCACCGCCGCCGTTCGCTGACTTTCTCCAACCCGATTCTTGTCATGCTCGCCCTCTATCCCGGCACCTTCGATCCCTTCACCGTCGGTCACCTCGACATCGTCACCCAGGCGGCCACCCTGTTCGACGAGGTGGTGGTGGCGGTGGCCGCCGCGGCCGGGAAGGGGCCGTTGTTGTCCCTGGCGCGGCGGCTGGCGGTGGCGGAGGCGGCGACCGCCCGCCTCCCTTCGGTGCGCTGTCTCTCGTTTGTGGGCCTGCTGGTGGACCTGGCCGGTGAGGTCGGCGCCGGCTGCGTGGTACGTGGCGTGCGCGGGGCGGCCGACCTCGAGCAGGAGATGCAGCTAGCCCTCTCCAACCGGCTCCTGGCAGAGCCGCTGCCCACCTGCCTTCTCATCCCCGCCCCTATCCACCTCGGCGTCTGCTCGCGTCTGGTGCGTGAGGTCATCGCCCACGGCGGCGACCCGACCCCTTTGGTGGGCGAGGCGGTGGCCGCGCTCCTGCGCGGCTGGGCGGAGGCGAGCGGCGGCGTGGGGGGCGTGGCGATTGAGAAAACCCCCCCGGAAAGGCTATAAATCGGGGTTCCGCGCCCGCGTCGTCCGAGGCGAGGGGTGCGCGCCAAGGCGTCTACCGGCGCGGCGCGGTCGAGGAGCCACGGATGCTGAAACGGGTACTGATTGCCAACCGCGGGGAGGTGGCGCTGCGCATCATCCGCGCGTGCAAGGAGCTCGGTCTCCGCACCCTGGCGATCCACTCGCGCGAGGACTCCAGCGCCCTCTACGTGAAGAAGGCGGACCGGGCGGTGATCGTCGGTCCGGGCCCGATCAAGGGGTATCTGAACATTTACCAGATCATCGAGATCGCCAAGCAGTTCCAGTGCGACGCGATCCACCCCGGCTACGGCTTTCTGGCGGAGAACGCCGCATTTGCCCAGGCGTGTGAGGAGATCGGCATCACCTTTGTCGGCCCGTCGTCGCAGGCGATCCGGCAGATGGGCAACAAGATTACCGCCCGGCGGATGATGCAGGCGGCGGGGGTGCCGGTGTCGCCGGGGACGGAGGGGGCGGTGAACGTGGACGAGGCGGCCGCCTTCGCGGCCGAGAGCGGCTACCCGGTGATGCTCAAGGCGTCGTCCGGCGGCGGCGGTCGTGGCCTGCGTGCGGTTCACAACGAGCAGGAGCTGCGCGACGCCTTCGTCATCGCCTCTGCCGAGGCGGAGGCCTCCTTCGGCTGTGGCGACATGTTCGTGGAGAAGCTCATCGAGCGGCCGCACCACATCGAGTTTCAGATCCTCGCGGATCTCTATGGCAACGTCGTCCATCTTGGCGAACGCGACTGCTCGATCCAGCGGCGCCACCAAAAGCTGGTGGAGATGGCGCCGTCGCTCTTTCTCGACCCGGAGCTGCGCGAGCGGATGGGGGCGGCGGCGGTGGCGGCGGCGCGCACCTGCGCCTACTCCAACGCCGGGACGGTGGAGTTCCTTGTCGACAAGAAGCGCAACTTCTACTTCATGGAGATGAACACCCGCTTGCAGGTGGAGCACACGGTGACCGAGCAGGTCACCGGCATCGACATTGTCCGCGAGCAGCTCAAAATCGCCGGCGGCAAGCCGCTGTCGTTCACCCAGGACGACGTGGAGCTGCGTGGCTTCGCGATCGAGGTGCGGGTCAACGCCGAGGACCCGAGCAATGACTTCATCCCCACCCCGGGGCGGGTCTCGGCCTATTACTCGCCCGGCGGCATCGGCGTGCGCATCGAC
>MNYW01000141.1 GCA_001873295.1 Nitrospirae bacterium CG2_30_70_394
CCCGCCGCGGCCGCGGCGCGCGGGGCGTGCACCACCATCGCCCCCCTCGATGCGATCCCCGCCCTGCTCCTCCAGGCGGCGGCGAGCCAGAGCCTGTCCGCAATCGCCTGAGAAGGGGGCCAGAAACGGAGCGATCCGCCCTGCAAACTTGCAACGTGTCGCCGGCGGTGGCGGCGGGCGAGGCGGAGATAGGGGCGGTGGTGGCCCGCGGCCGGTGATGAGCTTGTAGCCCGTCGCCCGTGTCACGATCGCCGGCTTGCGGGGACGGCATCTCCTGTTTCCTCCTAGTCCGACAGGCTCCTAGGGCGCCAGGCGGACCGTGGCGAGTTGCGCAAGGTCGATGTTGGGCGTCAGCACGTAGCCAACCACCCGCCGGTTCACCACCGCGAAGTGGCGCGGGTGCCAGAGGGGGATGGCGGGGAGATCGCGCGCTGCGATCTCCTGGACCGCGCCGTAGAGGGCACGGCGGCGCGCCTCATCGAGGGTGGTGCGCGCCTCTTCCAGTAGCCCGTCCACCACCGGGTTGGTGTAACGGTTGCGGTTGGCGCCCGCGTCCCCGACCGCGTGGGAGTGGAGGATGGTGTAGTAGAGGTCGGGCTCGACCACCCCGGTCCAGGTGAGGCAGTAGAGCTGAAAGCGACCCGCGCGGATATCGCCGTAGAAGGTGCCCCACTCGAAGGCGCGCAGGGTCAGCTCGATCCCGACTTGGCGGAGCTGTTCGGCGATCACCTGGGCGATCAGGCGGGCGGTCTCGTCGGTGGAGGACTTGTACTCGATGGCGAGGGGCGGGGCGCCCTCGCCGCGCGCCTGGGCGAGCAGACGGCGGGCGCGATCGGGATCGTAGGCGGGCAGGTCGCGCGGGCGGCGGTACGCCCAGTGGTCCGCTGGCAGCAGGCCGGTGGCCGGGGTCGCCTGCCCGCCGAGGAGGTGGTCGATGATCGGCGTGCGGTCAATGGCGCAGGCAATCGCTTGGCGCACCCGCACGTCGGCAAGGAGCGGGTCGTGGAGGTTGAGGCCGAGGTAGAACTGGTTCGTCGAGGGGGAGGAGAGGAGGTGCAGGTGGGGGCGGGAGGCGAGGCGCGGGAGGAGCTCGGTGGGCAGGTCGTTGAGCACCAAATCGACCGTGCCGCGCTCCAACTCCAGGGCCCGCACCGTGGCATCGGGGAGGATGCGGACGGTGAGCCGTGGCAGGGTGACCTCCGCGCCGCTGAACCCCTCGAAGCGGGCGTAGTCGAGCTGCTGGTCGCGTTGCCAGCGCCGCAGGCGGAACGGGCCGCTGCCCGGCGGTGGCGGTTCGCCTTGGTAGCCCGCCGGGACGATGCCGAGGGTGAGGGAGGCGAGCAGCGGCGCGAACGGATGGTGGAGGTGAAAGTCCACCGTGTGCGCATCCACCGCCTCGACCCGCGCCACCGCCTCCATCACGCCGCGATGGGGTGAGGCGAGGGCGGGGTCGAGGAGCGACTGGTAGGTGGCCACCACGTCCGCGGCGGTGAGGCGCTGGCCGTCGTGGAAGGTGACCCCGGGGGTGAGGTGGAAGCGGAGGTGGAGGGGGGAGAGAAACTCCCAGGTGGCGAGGTCGGGGGTGGCGAGGAGGCGATCGTCGAGGCGCACCAGCCCGCGGTGGGTGAGCTGGATCAGGCGGGTCGACAGGGTGTCGCTGGCGAGCCGGGGGTCGAGGGTGGTGGGCGAGGTGGCGACCGCCACAGTGAGGGTGGTCGGGTCGGCGGCGGGAGCGTTGCCACAGGCGCTGGACAGGGCGCAGAGGAGAAGGGGGAGGGCGGCGCACCACCGGCGGGCCCACCGACCCCACAGGCCGACCGGGCGCGGGTCTGGATCCACCCAGCCCCCGCGTGGGGCGCGTGGGGCGCGCGAAAGACCCAGATTCATGGGGGTGGCGCGGGGAGCGTCTCGTCCCCGCTGGCCGTTGACCGGGGGGCGACCACCGTCTCTCAGTAGCCCGACGACGGCCCGGTGCACTGGGCGTCGACCGGCGGGGTGTTCTGGCAGCGGATCTGCTCGGCCATGGCCAGGCCGAGGGTGCCGCACGCCGACTCGACCGCGGCACGGATCGCCTCTTTTTCGCTCGCACCACCGCCGGTGCGGTGGAGGGTGGTGGCGCCGTATTGGACGGTCACCTTGCACTCGTAGGCGTTGCCCGAGAGGGAGAGGTAGAAGAGGAGCACCACCACCGCGCTGATGCCGAGGAGGGAGAGGATGACCTTGCGATTCATGCGTCGCCCTTGGGGGTGTCGGGTTGGGTCGTGGCCGTCGCCTTGGCGGGGCCGCGCCGCCGCCGCCGCTTGCGTTTCGGCGCCCCCTCCGTCGCGCCAGGCGCGCCGGCCACGTCCCCGGTCGGGGCTGGGGCCGCGGTGGTGGCGGTGGCCCGGGTGCGACGGCGGCGCGGCTTCGGGCTCACCGCCTCGGCTGGGGTCGCAACCCCCCGGGCGTGGCCGCTGGGCTTGGCGCTGCCTCTCAAGCTGGCGCGGCCGCCGCGGTCGCCGTGGCGTTCGCCGCCGCGCCCCTTCGGTCGCGCCTCGCGCTCGACGTACCCCTTCGGCCCGCCCAGGGCGTGGCGCACCGTCTCTTCGTCGGCGAACAGCTCGGCCGGGGGCAGGGAGGTGGGGATGGGGAAGTTGAGGAACTCTTGGATCGGCGGCAAGTTGAGGCAGTAGCGGTCGCAGCAAAACGAGATCGCCATCCCCTCGGCGCCGGCGCGGGCGGTGCGCCCGACCCGGTGGACGTAGTCCTCCTTGTCATCGGGGAGGTCGAAGTTGATCACGTGCGAGACGTTGGGGATGTGCAGGCCGCGCGAGGCGACGTCGGTGGCGATGAGGATGCCCACCTCGCCCTCGATGAACTGCTTGAGGTAGCTGAGCCGCTTGTGCTGGTCGACGTCGCCGGTGAGCGCGCGGGCGGTGAAGTCGGCGCGGATCAGGCGCTGCTCCAGCCACCCCGCCTCGCGCCGGGTGTTGACGAAGACCAGGGTGCGCTCGCAGCTCTCCTTCTTGAGGATGCCGAGGAGCAGGGCGAGTTTCTCGTCGCTCGCCACGTGGTACATCTGCTGCTTCACCTTGGCGGCGGTCTTTCTGCCGCTCTCCACCGCGAGCAGCTCGCGGATGTCCATGTGCTCGTAGGCGAGCTCCATCACCCGCGGGTCGAGGGTGGCGGAAAAGAGCATCGACTGGCGCTGGTCGTAACTCGGCATGTGGTGGAAGAAGTAGCGGATGTCCTTGATGAAGCCGAGGTCGAACATCCGGTCCGCCTCGTCGAGGATCACCACCTGGATCCCCTGGAGGGTGTAGACACCCTGCTTGAAGTAGTCGATCAGCCGCCCGGGCGTGCCCACCAGGATGTCGCAACCGGCGGTGATGGTGGTCCGCTGCTTGTCGTAGTCGATGCCGCCGTAGACCACCACCATCTTGAGGCCGGTGTGGGCTCCGAGGATCTCAGCGTCGTGGTGGATCTGGGCGACCAGCTCGCGGGTGGGGGCGATGATCAAACAGCGCGGCGCTGGCTTGCCCGCGTCGCGACCGGTGAGCTTCACCGGCGCCTTCTTGAGCAGGGTGTTGTAGGCGGTGATCAGGTAGGCGGCGGTTTTACCGGTGCCGGTGTGCGCCTGGCCCGCCACCCCCTCGCCCTTCAGGGCGGGGGGCAGGGTGAGGGCCTGGATCGGGGTGCAGTGGGTGAAGCCGGCGTCGCGAATCCCCTCTTGCACGGACTCGGGGATGGCGAGCTCGTCGAAGCGGAGGTCACTCAGGTGGTCGCAGTCAGGGTCGCTGTCGGTGGTGGTGTCAGGGTCGATGTGGCTCATGCTCTTTCCGTGGGGTGGCGCGACAAGGCGCGCTGCGATTATCTCCCGGCCACCGCGGCCGCGAGCCCTTCCGCCTCCGTCACCAGCCGGTCGAGGACCGCCAGGCCGCCGTCCCAAAAATCCGGGGCAGTGATCTCCACCCCGAGCGGCGCCAGGAGGCGCTCCGGGGCGTTGGAGCCGCCGGCGGCGAGCATCTGGAGGTAGCAGGGGGCGAAGGCGTCACCCACCTGCTGGTAGCGCTCGTAGAGCGCCAGGACGAGAAGCTCTCCGAAGCTGTAGGCGTAGGTATAAAACGGGGTGTGGATGAAGTGGGGGATGTACATCCACCAGCAGGCGTAGTCGGAGGTGAGGGTGAGGGCGTCGCCGAACATGGCGTGGTTCGCCGCCATCCACAGCGCGCCGATCCGGTCGCGGGTGAGCTCGCCCTCGGTGGCGCGCGCCCGGTGTAGGGCCTGCTCGAAGCGGCTCATGATCGCCTGGCGAAAGACCGTGGCGAAGCTGTCCTCGATCTTGCCGCACACCAAGGCGAGCCGCTCACGCGGCTCGGTGACCCGCTCCTTGAGGGCCTGGAAGGAGAGCATCTCACCGAACACCGAGGCGGTCTCGGCGGTGGTCAGCGGGGTGTCGGCGCCGAACAGGCCGCGCGCGCGCGCCAGGTACTGGTGGACGCCATGGCCAAGCTCGTGGGCGAGGGTCTGCACGTCGCGCGGCCGCCCTTGGAAGTTGAGCAGGACGTAGGGGTGGACCGACGGCACGGTGGAGGCGGAGAAGGCGCCGCCGCGCTTGCCCGGCCGCACCTCCGCGTCGATCCAGCGGCAGGTGAAGAAGCGCTCGGCGATCTCCGCCATCTGAGGCGCGAAGCGGCCATAGGCGGTGAGCACGATCTCCCGCGCCTCGTCCCAGGTGAAGGTCGTTGCCGCCGCCTCCAGCGGCGCGTAGCGGTCGTAGTCGAATAGCTCGTCGAGGCCGAGCAGGCGGCGCTTCAACCGGTAGTAGCGCGCCACCATCCCCAGACCGCCCTCGCACGCGGCAAGCAGCGCCTCCACCGCTGCGCCGGTGGTCTCGTTGGCGAGGTGGCGCGGGGTCATCACATCCGGAAAGCGGTGCAACCGGCACTCCACCGCGTGGTCCTGGACCAGGGTGTTGGTGATGAAGGTGAGGAGGTGGCCGTGGCGCTGGAGACCGGTGGTAAGGCCGGCGGCGGCGGCGCGGCGGGTGGCGCGATCTGGGTCGTGGAGCAACGCCAGGACCGCCTCCTCCGAAAGCTCCTCGGTGGCGCCGTCGCGCTGCACGGGGAAGTGCATCGCCGACAGGGACTCGTCGAACAGACGCATAAAGGCGCGCGCGCCGGTGTTCTGCTTCTCCTCGAGGATCAGCTCCTCCGGCTCGGAGAGGCGGTAGGGGGCGTAGCGCCGGGCGCGGGCGAGGTGGTGGCGGTAGGGGGCCACCGCCGGATCGGCGAGCAGCGCGGTGGCCTGTGGCTCGGGTAGCGCCGCCCACTCGAGGTCGAAGAAGAGGAGGTGGCGCTGGATCTGGGTGAGCCGCTCCTGGCAGGAGACCAAGAAGGCGCCGTGGGCGGGAGTGGCGGTGTCGGCGGCGAAGCGGAGGTGGGCGAAGGAGAGGATGCGGAGCAGGCGCTCGGAGACCTGCTCCATCGTTGCTACCGCCGCGGCCAGGGTGGCGCCGTCCAGACCGCCACCGGCGAGGCGGCCCCGGTACTCCTCCTCAAAGCGCGCCGCCTCTCCCTCCGCCGCCGCGAAGTCGGCGGTGAGGTGGGGATCATCCGGAGCGGCGTAGAGGTCACTGAGGTCCCAGGTGACCCCGCGGGCAAGCGCCTCGCCTTGGTGGTTCGTGGACTTCACAGGGGGCGGATCGTACCAGCCCGAGGGGGCCAACGGGAGTGGGAGGCCGGCGAGCCGGCGCGCTCGCGAGCGGTATGGCGCGCACCAAGACGGTCGGCGAGGCGGCCGCACCGCAGAGGCGGACGGCGCAAGATCCGCCACCGGCGTCCC
>MNYW01000063.1 GCA_001873295.1 Nitrospirae bacterium CG2_30_70_394
TGCCGATCGTCCAGCCGTTGTCCGGCCGGTGCGCCTCGCACCACCAGCCATCGAGGACCGAGAGGTGGAGGCCGCCATTGGGGACCACCTTCATCCCCGAGGTGCCCGATGCCTCCAGGGGCCGGCGCGGGGTGTTGAGCCAGACGTCGACCCCCTGGACCAGGTGGCGGGCGACGTCGATGTCGTAGTCCTCGATGAAGACGATGCGGTTGCGGAACCGCTTTTCCTGGGCGACGTGGACGATGTCGCGGATCAGCTCCTTGCCGGCGGTGTCGTGCGGGTGGGCCTTGCCGGCGAAGACGATCTGCACCGGCCGGTCGCGGTTGCCGACGATGGCGGCGAGGCGGTCGAGGTCGTGGAAGAGGAGGGTGGCGCGCTTGTAGGTGGCAAATCGCCGCGCGAAGCCGAGGGTGAGTGCCTCCGGGTCGAGGACCTCGTTGGCGCGCGCCACCTCCGCTTGCGGCAGGCCGCGCTTGAGAAGCTGCGCGCGCAGCCGATTGCGGGCGAAGCTCACCAGCCGCTCCCGCATCCGCGAGTGGCCGGTCCACAGCTCGGCGCCGGAGATCCGGTCGGTGCGCTCCCACAACGACGGCTTGCTCACCTGCTCGCGCCACTGGGGGCCGAGGTAGCGGCGGTAGAGGCGCTCCATCTCCTCCGACACCCACGATGGGATGTGGATGCCGTTGGTGATCGCGTGGATCGGCGTCTCCTCCGCGGGTAGCTCGGGCCACAGCCCTTGCCACATGGCGCGCGACACCTCGCCGTGCAGGCGGCTCACGCCGTTCGCGTGGCTGGAGAGCTTGAGCGCCAAGATGGTCATGCAGAACAGCTCGTCGTCGTCGGTGGGGTCCTCGCGCCCGAGGGCCAGGGCCTCCTCCGGCGATAGCCCCATCTCTCGGCAGTAGTCGCCCAGGTATTCGAGGAAGAGGGCGGGGGGGAATCGGTCGTTGCCCGCCGCTACCGGCGTGTGGGTGGTGAACACCGCCCCCGCGGTCGCCGCCTCGCGGGCCGCGGCGAAGTCCATCTTGAAACTGCGCATCAGGCAGTGGCAGCGGGCGAGGCCGAGGAAGGCGGAGTGGCCCTCGTTCATGTGGCACACCGCCGGGTCGATCCCGAGGGTGCGCAAGACCCGGATGCCGCCGATCCCGAGGAGGATCTCTTGCAGGATGCGCATGCGCGCGTCGCCGCCGTAGAGCTGCGAGGTAATCGCGCGCATCTCCGGTGGGTTCGACTCGACGTTCGAGTCGAGGAGAAAGAGGGGGACCCGGCCGATCTGCACCCGCCAGACGCGTACCGCCACCGACCCCTTGCCGACCGGCACGTCGACCTTCAGCGGTGATCCATCCTCGGCGCGGACATGCTCGACGGGCAGGGAGTGGAAGGTGTTCTCCGGGTAGGTCTCTTGCTGCCAGCCGTCGCTGGAGAGGTATTGGCGGAAGTAGCCGTGGCGGTAGGCGAGGCCGACGCCGACCATCGGTAGCCCCAGGTCGCTCGCTGACTTCAGGTGCTCGCCGGAGAGGATCCCGAGGCCGCCCGAGTAGATGGGCAGACACTCGTGGAAGCCGTACTCGGCGGAGAAGTAGGCGATGAGCCCCTCCTCTCCGCTGTGGTGTTTGGTGAACCAGCTGGGGGCGTGGAGGTACTCGTCGAGCCTTTGCGCCACCGTCTCCATGTGGCTGGTGAACGAGTCGTCCTCGGCCAGCGCCTCGAGTTGCCGGCGCGACACCCGGCCGAGGAGTTGTACCGGGTTGTGGTGGGTTGCCTGCCACACCTCGGGGTCGACGCGCTCGAAGAGCTCCACCGCCCCGGGGTGCCACGACCACCACAGGTTGCGGGCGATGGTGAGCAGCGGCGCGAGGCGCTCGGGCAGGGCAGGGACGATGACAAAGGTGCGGAGGGTCTTCATCGAAGCCAATACTCCAAGGTTCGGCCACCCTCGTGGCGCGGCTCCCCTCCTGCGGGCCCGCACCTCCACGGTGGCCAGTCACGATCGTTCAGTGGCGCAAGCGTGAGTCTTTTTGTGGGCGGACGGAAGGTGCGCGGCGCGGGCCGAAGCGGCGCGGATGGCGCACCGCGGAAGGTTGACATGTCTGCATCCTCCCCCTACCGTCGCCGCCGGCGGGGTCGAAGCAAAGGTGCTGCGGCCGGACGCCAAGCACAATCTGTCGCCGGTCATCACGCCCTAGACAAGGCCGAGCGGCGACTCAGCATGAGGTAAGCAGCAATGCGTGTGACAGGACGAGTGAAGTGGTTCAACGACGCCAAGGGTTTTGGTTTCATCACGCCGGACGACGGGGCGAAGGACTGCTTTGTCCACCACTCCGCGATCCAGTCCGAGGGCTTCCGCTCTCTCGCTGAGGGCGAGAAGGTCGAGTTCGAGATCGTCGAGGGGGCCAAGGGACCGGCGGCGGAGAACGTCACCAAGGTCGCCTAGGGTTGCCTACCCCCCCACGGGGGTGACCCAACGAGGCGGGACGGCCGATCGGCCGCCCCGCCTTTTTGTGCGCCGCGGATCCTCCCCCGGCAGGGGATTACACCGGGCGGTACACCTCGGCGCCGCCCTTCCGGAACTCCGCCGCCTTGTCCGCAAGCCCCACCTGCAGGACCTCCGCCTCCTCCACCCCGTGCTGGGCGGCGTAGGCGCGCACCTCCTCGGTGATCCGCATGGCGCAGAACTTCGGGCCGCACATGGAGCAGAAGTGGGCGCTCTTCGCCCCCGGGGTGGGCAGGGTCTCATCGTGGTAGGCGCGTGCCCGCTCCGGGTCGAGGCCGAGGTTGAACTGGTCCTCCCAGCGGAACTCGAAGCGCGCCGCGGACAGGGCGTTGTCGCGCACCTGCGCTCCCGGGATCCCCTTCGCGAGGTCGGCGGCGTGGGCGGCGATCCGGTAGGCAATGACCCCGCGGCGCACGTCGTCGCGGTCTGGCAGCCCGAGGTGCTCCTTCGGGGTGACGTAGCAAAGCATGGCGCAGCCGTACCAACCGATCGCCGCGGCGCCGATCGCCGAGGTGATGTGGTCGTAGCCCGGGGCGATGTCGGTGGTGAGCGGCCCGAGGGTGTAGAACGGCGCCTCGTGGCAGCTCGCCAGTTGCCGCTCCATGTTCTCCTGGATGAGGTGCAAAGGGACGTGGCCCGGCCCCTCGATCATCGTCTGCACGTCGTGGTCCCAGGCGATTCGGGTGAGCTCGCCGAGGGTGTCGAGCTCGGCGAACTGGGCCGCGTCGTTGGCGTCGGCGATCGCCCCGGGGCGCAGGCCGTCGCCGAGGGAGAAGGCGACGTCGTACGCCTGCATGATCGCGCAGATCTCCGCGAAGTGGGTGTAGAGGAAAGACTCCGCGTGGTGCGCCAAACACCACTTCGCCATGATCGAGCCGCCGCGCGACACGATCCCCGCCACCCGCCGGGCGGTGAGCCCCACGTGCGCCAAGCGCACCCCGGCGTGGATGGTGAAGTAGTCCACCCCCTGCTCCGCCTGCTCGATGAGGGTGTCGCGGAAGAGCTCCCAGGTGAGCGCCTCCGCCACCCCGCCCACCTTTTCCAGGGCCTGGTAGATGGGCACCGTGCCGATCGGCACCGGGCTGTTGCGCAGGATCCACTCGCGGGTGTCGTGGATGGCGGCGCCGGTGGAGAGGTCCATCACCGTGTCCGCGCCCCAGTAGATCGACCAGACCAGCTTCTCCACCTCCTCGTCGATGGACGAGCCGAGGGCCGAGTTGCCGAGGTTGGCGTTGATCTTCACCCGGAAGTTGCGGCCGAGGACCACCGGCTCCAGCTCCGGGTGGTTGATGTTCGCCGGGATAATGGCGCGGCCCCGGGCGACCTCCGAGCGCACGAACTCCGGGGTGATCGTGCGCGGGATGGCGGCACCGCGCGGGTCGCCCGGATGGTGGCGGGCCCGGTCGCCGATCGCCTCGGCGAGCTGCTCGGCGCGCTGATTCTCGCGGATCGCCACGTACTCCATCTCCGGGGTGATGAGGTTGCGCCGGGCGTAGTGCATCTGGGTCACGTTCGCCCCGGGGAGGGCGCGCAGGGGGCGGCGGTGGACGGGGAAGCGGGCCGCCGCGGGGGTCGCGCCGCGCGGCGCCACGGTGGGGGCGTCGAGCTCGGCCACGTCGCCGCGGCCGAGGATCCAGCCGCGGCGCAGGGGGGCGAGCCCCTGGCGCAGGTCGATCGCCACCGCCGGGTCGGTGTATGGGCCGCTCGCGTCGTAGACCCTCACCGGCGGGTTGGCCTCCACCGTGCCATCCGCGTGGCGGGTCGGGCTCAGGGAGATCTCGCGCATCGCTACGCGCACCCCCTCCAGGCGGCCGGCCACGTAGATCTTGCGCGAGCCGGGGTAGCTGCGCGGCGTGGTGCGCGCGTCGGGGGGAGAGGGGGTCTCGGTGGCGGCCATCGGTCGATCCTTCAAAGAGGAGGGACCGAGCCAGGCAGGTGAAGGGGCGGTTTCCTTCGCCGGCATGACCCGGATCAGGTTCAAGGGGTATCTTCTCAGCCCCCCATCGGGGCACCCCCACGCTCGCGCGGCAGGATAGGAAGGGGATGGAGTCAGCGCAACGCGGCGGGCGGGAGGGCGCGACCGCAAAAATCGGGGGGGGCGTGATGACCACCGAACTGGCCCAGGAGATCCGCCGGGCGGCGGCGTTGCGTGATCGCCTCGCGATCGACGCCGGCGGCGCGCTGCGTCTCTACCACGGTGACACCGAGGGGGTGCGCGGGGTGCGGCTCGATCGCTACGGTCCCCACCTCCGGTTGGAGCTCTTCGATCCCCTCGCCGGGGGCGCGCCCGAGCTCGAGTCGCTCCTCGACGGCGTGGCGTCGCTCCTGCCCGCCGGCGGCACCCTCTTTCTCCTGGAGCGGTACCTCGGCCACGGCGGGCCGGTGGCGGTGCGGGGAGCGGTGAGCGACGGCGTGGGGGTGGTGACCGAGGGGCGGGCGCGTTTTCGCATCGAGCTCGCCCGGGCGCGCAACACCGGCCTCTTCCTCGACAGCCGCGCCGCGCGCCGCTGGTTGGCGGAGCTGGCGGTGGAAGGCGCGGTCCTCAACCTCTTTGCCTACTGCTGCGCCTTCGGGGTGGTGGCGCGCTTGGCTGGCGCGGCGGTAACGGTGAACGTCGACATGAGCCGCGCTCCCCTGGCCCGTGGGGCCGACAACTACGCCCTCAATGGCCTCGCCGCCCCGCCGCGCACCTTCCTCCGTGGCGACGTGCGGGCGCGCCTTCCCTGGCTGGCGCGCCGCGGCCAGCGCTTTGCCCTGATCGTCGTCGATCCGCCGCCGACTGCGCCGGTCCCCACCGCCGATCGCCTGTTCCCCCTGCTCGCGGAGGGCGGTCGCCTCCTCTGGTGCCACCACGGGCGCAAGCAGCCGCCCCTCCCCGGCGGCTTCACCGTCGTTGAAGAGCGCCCCCCCGATCCCGACTTTCCCGGCCCGCCGGTGACCCGCACCTTTCTGCTGGCACGCGAGGCGGGGGAATAGGGAATAGGGGATGGATGGGGGTCGGCCCTGCGGGGCGGACGAGATGGCGTTGGCGACCCCCCCACCGGAGCCCATCGCTGGCCGCCGGCCGACACCATTCCCCCATCCCCCACTCTTGCCTGTTTGAGTCGCGGTCGCCGTGGTGCGGCTGAATCGCTGGGCGTGGCGTGGTAGGGTGGCGGCCATGGCTCCGGAGCTCTCGATCGTCGCCGAGGGGCGGAAGGCACAGCTCGCGGCGCAGCAGGCGGTGCTCACCGCCGCGGGGATCGCGTCGCAGATCATCTGCCCGCCCGGCTCCGGCCACGGTTGAGGGGTGCAGTATCTGCTCGCGGTCGCGAGCGCCGATGGATCACGGGCCAATCAGCTTCTGGAAGAGGCGTGGGCAGCGCAGGCGAGCGCGGCGGAGCGGCGCGCCGCGGCGTGCGTGATCGATTCCAACGCCGCCGAGATCACCTGTCCGGCGTGTGGTGCCACCTTTGCCACCGGCGTGAGCGAGTGCCCCGACTGCGGCCTCAACCTGCGCTGAGCAGCGCGCCGGTCCAGTCGTTGGCTTTCCGCGCGGGTGCGCCCACCCTCCTCGGGTAGCGCGCCCTGCCTCGCTTCCCGCCCATGGCTCTCCCCATTCCCGCCACCGTGGTCTCCGGCTTTCTCGGCAGCGGCAAGACCACCCTGCTCAATCGCCTGCTCGCCGAGCCGCACGGCCGGCGGATCGCGGTGATCGTCAACGAGTTTGGCGAGGTGGGGATCGACGGCTCGCTGGTGGCGGGTGGCGAGCGGTTTGTAGCGCTGGACAACGGCTGCCTCTGTTGCGTCCTCAACGCCGACTTGGTGGAGCTGCTAGCGGAGCTGGGGCGGCGGGCGGACATCGACCAGTTGGTGGTCGAGACCACCGGCATCGCCGACCCGCTGCCGGTGGGGTGGGCCTTCTCGCGCCCGCAGCTCGCTGGCCGCTTTCGCCTCGATTGCCTGGTGACCGTGGCCGACTGCCTGAACCTGGAGGAGGCGGTGGACCGCTCGCCCGAGGGGCGCCACCAGCTCGAACGCGCCGACCTCGTGTTGTTGGCGAAGGCGGACTTGGTGGACGCGCCGCGGCGGGCGGCGGTGGAGGAGCGGCTGGCGACCCTCAACCCGGCGGCACCGCGCTTCCGGGCGGACGACCCTGCCGCCCTCGCCCTCTTGCTGGAGAGTGAGCTCCGCGGCTCCTTCGCCCTCGCCGCGGCCGGTTCCCCGCATCTGCCTCACCCCCCAGGCCATTTGGCGCACTCCTTCGAGTCGGTGGCGGTGCAGGTGGGGGATCGGTGCGCCGAGCGCGACGCCTTGGAGGATTTTCTGGAGGCCCTGCCGGCCACGGTGTACCGGTCGAAGGGGATCGTGCGGGTAGCGGGGGAGCAGGAGTGGTTGGTCTTCCACTCGGTGGCGAGCCGCCTGGATGTCGACTGGATGGCGGACCACACCGGGGGTGGGGCCCTGGTCTTCATCGGCCGGGGGCTCGACGCGGCCTCCCTCCGGGCGTCCGTGGCGCGCCTCTTTGCCACCTGACCGACCTCCCCCGGCGCCGCACCTCAAGCCATGCGCCGACGCCGTTGCGCCGTCCCCGTCGCGGCCGCCAGCCACGGCGCCACCCTTGTCGAAAAGGGGGAGTTTGGGTATAACCTGCCGTCTTTTTCGTGCGAGCGGCCGCCACCGTGGTCCCTTGCCGGAACCACTTTGACAGGAGGAGACGATGGGTACCTATGCGAACAACTTCGAGGGCGCCTACGACCCCTTCGCGGCCCTCGCCAAGCTGCTGCAGGTGGAGAAGGCGCGGGTGGTGAAGGCGATCGCCAGCCGCGGCCACTTCCAGCCCGTGGACCTGAGCGAGAAGCGGCCCCTGAAGATCGGCTTTGCCCCCGGCGACGGGATCGGCCCGATCCTGGCGGGTGCCGCGCGTACGGTCCTCGAGACCCTCGTCGCCGACGAGGTCGCCAAGGGGGAGATCGCGGTCGTTGAGATCCCCGAGCTCACCATCGAGCGGCGGATCGAGCTCGATACCCCGGCGCCGCCCGCCTCGATCAAGGTGATCGATCAGTGCGACGTGGTGTTGAAGATGCCGCTGGAGACGCCGGACAGCTCGAAGTACCCGAACGTCCCCTCGGCCAACGTCTGGATGCGCCAGTACATGGACCTGTTTTGCTGCGTGCGGCGGATCAAGAACGACAAGCTGGGGCTCGACTACTCGGTCTTCCGCGCCAACTTCGGCACCCCCTACCAGGACGCCAAGTCGGCGGGGGTGATGGAGCTCGGCGGCCAGCAGGAGTACGCCCTGGCCTTCTGGCCGCAGGCGCGCATCGACATCGAGCGGCTCACCCACATGGCGTGTCTGCACGCGCAGAAGGTGGGCTCCAACTTCGTGGTCCTGAACTTCAAGGACAACGTGATCAAGCCGGACGCCGCGTCGCTCAACTGGGCGAAGCAGTACATCGACGCCAACTTCCCGGAGGTGGACTACCTGGCCGTGAAGCCCGACGACTTCTCCTACACGGTCACCCAGATGGACAAGCTGACCACCATGAAGGGGGAGAAGAGCGGCGCGACCAAGCGGTTCACCACCGTGGTGTGCAACAACATCGTCGGCGACATGGCGGGTGACGAGTCGGGCATGTACGTGGGCGGCATCGGCGGTGTCGGCTCGGCGAACGTTTCGTTTTCCCAGGGGATGTTCGAGGCGGGTGGCGGTACCGGGATCCGGATGATGAACGAGGGGCGGGGTGGCTTCTCGTCGCCGGTGGCGGTGGTGAAGGCGACCGGTGAGCTCCTCGCCTTCATCGGCTACGACGCGCTCCAGACGCGGATCCTCGCCGCCCTCGATGCGCTCACCGCGGCCAACCTGGTGCCGAATGGCGGGCGCAACAAGATCACCTGCCAGCAGGCCACGGACTTCCTCCTCGAGCAGTTGGCCAAGGGGTAAGCGGCCGCGCCGCGCGCCCCCCGGGGTGCGGAGGCTGGCCGCGCGGGTGGGGCGGTCCGGCGCCGCGCGCCCGGCAAGGGGCCGAGCGCGTAGGGCGACCAGGGGGACTACATCAGACAACGTCGGGTCGCGAACGCCAGGGACTCTCCCCGGGCGACCCACTTCCTTCAAGGCGAGAGAGGGTAAGAGGATGCAGATCACAGGGATGCTGACCGGCGCCAGGCTCCTGCGCTATGTGGGGTTTCCCACCGCCGAGGTGCTGGGTCCCGAGGCGAGCACGGACGAGATCAAGGCGCTCATCGACCGGTGCGGTGAGATCTTCATCAAGCCGCTGTTTCGCGGCGGCGTGGGCAAGAAGGGCAAGTCCGGGCTTATCGGCCGGGCGCGCGACATTCAGACGGCGCTGCAGGAGAAGGAGCGGCTCTACTTCGTGGAGCATCGCCACGGCAACGCTTGGGCGAAGGCGGAGGGGGTGACCTTTGAGGGGGCGGTGCCAGCGGAGCACGAGGTCTACTTCGCGATCACCGACTCCACGAAGTTCCGCGCCCCGACGGTGACCATCACCCATCACGGGGGCATGGACATCGAGGAGCTCTCCAGGGATCAGATCGCCGAGATCCCCTTCGACCCACTCACCGGCCTGAAGGCGTTCATCATCGCCAACGCCCTCACCGATCTGGGCGCCCCGGACGAGATCATCTCGCCCCTTGTGCAGAACCTCCCGAAGCTGTGGGACCTCTTCCACAACTACGGGATGACCACCCTCGAGCTGAACCCGATCCGGATGATGGCGGACGCGAGCGGGCGGTTGACGCCGGTGGCGTGCGACTTCAAATGCGGCTTTGACCAGGACGACCCGAACTGGAAGCGCCTCGGCCTGCCGGCTCACCTCTTCGCCTCCGACACCTCCGACTTCGAGCAGGAGGTGAACCAGCTCCGCACCTATCAGGGACAGAGCGACGTCTTCGTGATCAACGACAAAGGGACGATCCTCGCCCCTACCTTCGGCGGCGGCGCCAACGCCCTGGTCACCGAGCTCCTCGGCGACGACGCGATCATCTCCTCTGACTTCGGCGGCAACCCGCCGTTCGCGAAGATGAAGGACATCGCGCGGATCTGCTTCAAGTACTACCTGGCGCAAAGCAACGTCCTGTTCATCATCGGCGGCAAGGCGAACAACACCGACATCTACGAGACCTTCCGAGCGATGGCCGACGCCCTGCGCGACTACTTCAACAACCGCGGTCCGACGCCGTTGTATGTGGTGGTCGGCCGGGGTGGCCCGAATCTCATCCGCGGCATGGGGGTGATGCGGGACACCCTCGACGCCCTCGGCCTGCCCTACCGCTTCTTTGGCCACGATTCCGCCATGAGCGAGGTGGTGAACTACGCCCAGGGAATCAATCGGTGGATGAAGGAGGGCGGCAGGAAGCGGTTGGCCGCCCATCTCGGAATCGGCGGCTGAAGGCGACGGTCCCGCCCTGCCGCGCGGCGCGGGGGACCACTGCACCACCGGAGACCCCACACGGAACTGATGAGGTAGACCATGCACCCCAAGGGCGTCGGCGACTTTCGCTATTACGTGGGCATCCGCTCCCTGGCCGAGTTGGCCACCCGGGAGGATCGGGTGTGCGTCCTCAACATCCTCGGCAGCGAGTCGCGATCGGTGACCCCGACGAGTCACGAGTACTCGGGGGGCAACATCGTCTTCGGCACCGGCCCCGGCCGCGCCGGCCAGGTGTTGAAGACCAAGCTCGGGAATATCCCGGTCTACAACAATGTCCGGGATGGCCTCGCCGACGGCCATGCCTTCAGCACCGGGGTCGTCTACCTGCCGCCCTCGGGGGTGCGCGACGGCGTCGCCGAGCTCATCCGGGTGAATCCGCTTCTGAAGAAGGTGATCATCCTCACGGAGAAGGTGTCGGTGCGCGACGCCCGCCTCATCCGCGCCCTCGGTCAGCTCAGCGGCATCGACATCTTCGGCGCGAACTGCCTCGGGGTCGCGGACGCCTGGAACGAGGTGCGTCTCGGCGGTGCCCTGGGCGGCTCGGCTCCGGCGGAGTCCCTGAAGAAGGGGTCGGTGGCGATCTTCTCCAACTCCGGCAACTTCACCACCACCATCGCGGTCTACCTCACCACCGCCGGCTGGGGTTCCACCGTCTCCATCTCGTCGGGCAAGGACGTCTACATCCACTTCGCTGCCCCCGAGTTTGCCTACGCCCTGGGCAACGACGACCGTTCCAAGGCGGCGGTGATGTACGTCGAGCCGGGTGGCTACTACGAGCGCGGCCTCAAGCTCAGCAAGCCGACGGTGGCGTGCGTGGTGGGCCGCTGGAAGGCGAAGCTCAGCCGCTCGGTGGGCCACGCCGGCGCGATGGCCGGCTCCGGCGACGACGCCGCCGCCAAGGAGCGGTGGTTCATGGAGATGTTTGGGGTCGACGCGATCTACACCCCGGACAACCCGGTTTGTTCCGCCAAGGGGGCGGTGGTCACCAACATCGCCCACATCCCGGTGGCGATGACCGCGGTGATGGCGCAAAACGGCGTGGGGCCCGACTTCCCGTCGCAGGGGAGTCTGTCGCTCAAGCCGTGGTTCGCGAATGCCCAGGGGATCGACCTGCCGGCCGAGTTGGAGATCCCGGTGGTCGAGGCGGTGGCGCCGTACAACGAGCAGATCGCCGCGATCAGCCAGCAGGTGGGGGCGATCCTGCCGCGCCAGGCCATGAAGGACTGCTCGGGTGCGTCGCTGATGGACCCGAAGACCCAGGTGTCGCGGATCCACGGCCTGTCGGTCCTCGACGCCACCCAGCACTCCATGGAGTCGAACCTGGTGATGGCCCTGATCCGCGAGTCGCTCGACGCCAACGGCGAGAAGCTCGCCAACGTCGCCCTCACCGCGGAGGTCAACCTTGCTGGCTCGCCAATCTTGGTGGCGGCGGACGCGGCGCGGGCGGCGGGTAACGCCCCGAACTCGGTCCTCGCCGCGGCCTGTTCCATCGTCGGCCCGAAGCGCGCCGAAGCGGCGCGTGCTGCGGCCGACCGGCTGGTGGAGCTCTTCTCTCACCAGGGTCTCGAAGACCCGGCGGATGAGACCTTCGACGTTGCCCCGATGGTGGCGAACCGGGAGGCAGCGGCCATCTTCTTAGGCGCCGAGCGCGACCTGAAGGCGGAGCAGATGGTCGCCGCGGTGGCCGCACGCGGGGGCCAGTCGGTCTTCCTCCGCTACCTCCAGGGGCTCAAGGGCCACCCCACGAGCGACGCGGTGCTTGGCGCCATCGCCACGACCCTCGCCTGGGGGCCGTTGATGCGCAAGCGCATCTCGCCGTTCACCGTGCGCAATCTGCCGTGGTTCCTCCGCATCTACGGCACCCTGATTGGGGCGGCGGTGGCCGGCGAGCAGCACACCGCACGGTCCTTCTGCGGTGTCGCCATGGAGGAGCTCCTCGCCTCCTGGTCGCTCGCCGAGGTCGCCTATCTGGCGCTGATGGGCGAGCGGCCCAGCGCGGCGCAGATGTTCTCGTTCAGCGTCTTGCTTGGCCTGATCATCACCAACGGCCCGGGCACCATCTCCGCCCAGGGGGCGAAGGGCGGCGTTGCCGCGGACGGTCCGGAGACGCCGGAGCGGGTGCAGGTGAACAAGGCGATGACCGGCTTCCTCACCCACACCGGCTACGCCCACGGCGGCAACGGCTTCGAGGCGATCGCCTTCCTGCTCGAGCGGTTCAAGGACGCCGGTGTCACCGACCCGGGTGACCCGCACCACGGCCTCGACCTTCCGGCGATGGCGGGGGAGTACGTCGAGGAATATAAGCGGTACAAGGCTCAGCAGAAGGCGATCGGCAACCTCGGCTACGGCAAGATCCCGTGCGTCAACCATCCCATCTTCAAGGGCAAGCCGGTCAACTACGACCCGCGCGAGGTCTTCGTCGCCGACCTCTTCAAGAAGCGCGGCGACTACAACCTCTTCCACGACTACTACCACGCCCTGGTCCAGGCCCTCTTCGACAAGGAGGTGAGTCGCGAGGTCTACTGCGTGAACGTCGACGCGGTGATCGCGGTGCTGCTGTTGAAGATCCTCTGGAAGCCGTACCGCGAGGGGCGGTTCTCCAGCGCCACCTTGGAGACCGCCGCGTTCACCACCTTCCTCTTCGGCCGGATGATCGGCTGCGCCGCGGAGGTGGACGACCACACGAACCGGGGCAAGAACATGGATACCCGGACCCCCGCCTCGGCCTGTTCCTTTGTAGGGTGACGGGCGTGGCGGCCATCCCATCTTCGCGCCGTCTCCTCGGCCGGGATCCTCAGGGAGAATGGAGGAGGCTCGGTCTGCGTTACCGGCGAGCCACGTTCTTGCAGGTCTAGGACGCGCCCACACCCGACGTAGTCCCAGCCTTCGACATTCTCTTTCCTCCTGCCTTCCACCCTCTCCCCACGGTCACACCCGAGGTTGCGATGAACATTCACGAGCATCAGGCGAAGGAGCTGTTTCGCGAATACGGCGTGCCGGTCCCCGAGGGGCGGGCGGCGGCGAACGTGGACGAGGCGGTGGGGTATGCCGAGTCCCGCGATTGGGACGTCTACGTGGTCAAGGCGCAGATCCACGCCGGCGGTCGCGGCAAGGCGGGCGGGGTGAAGATCACCCGCGACAAGCGTGGGGTGCGCGCCCTGGCCAGCGAGATCTACGGCAAGACCCTGGTCACCCACCAGACCGGCCCGGCAGGCAAGCGGGTGCAGCGCCTGCTGATCGAGAAGGGGTCGAACATCGCCCGCGAGCTCTACCTTTCCATGATCGTCGATCGCGGCGCCGGGATGCCGGTGATCATCGCCTCCACCGAGGGCGGGATGGAGATCGAGGAGGTGGCGCGGCGCCAGCCGGAGCGGATCCTCACCCTGCACGTCGACCCGGTCACCACCCTCCAGCCCTTTCACTGCCGCCAGGTTGCCTTCGCCCTCGGCCTGTCGGGGGATCTGGTGAAGCAGTGCAGCCGGATGCTCGCCGCCCTCTACCGCCTCTTCCACGACAAGGACTGCTCGCAGATCGAGATCAACCCCCTGGTGGTCACCGGAGAGGGGCAGCTCATCGCCTTGGATGCGAAGGTGAACTTCGAGGACAACGCCCTGTTTCGCCACAAGGAGATTGCCGAGCTGCGCGACCTCTCGGAGGAGGAGGAGCTGGAGATCCGGGCGAGTGAGTGGGACCTCAACTACATCAAGCTCGACGGCAACATCGGCTGCATGGTGAACGGCGCCGGCCTGGCCATGGCAACCATGGACATCATCGCCCTGGCCGGGGCCAAGCCGGCGAACTTCCTCGACGTTGGCGGCACCGCCACCGCCGCGCGGGTGGCCGAGGCGTTCAAGATCATCCTCGCCGACCCCGGGGTGCGGGGGATCTTCGTCAACATCTTCGGTGGCATCGTCCGCTGCGACCGGATCGCCCAGGGGATCATCGACGCCGCGAAGATCGTCGACCTGAAGATCCCCCTGGTGGTCCGCCTGCAGGGGACCAACGCGGTGCAGGCGCGCCAGATGCTCGCCGAGTCGGGGGTCAAGCTGCAGACCGCCGAGGATCTGTGGGAAGGCGCCCAGAAGATCGCCGCCGCGGTCGCCTGATTGCCACGGTCGAGAAACCGGCCACGACACACAACGCTTCGCGTGGGGTTGAGATGAGCATCCTGGTCAATAGGGACACCAAGGTCATCGTGCAGGGGTTCACCGGCAAGGAGGGGAGTTTCCACGCCACCCAGTGCATCGAGTACGGCACCCGGGTGGTCGGCGGGGTGACCCCGGGCAAGGGGGGACAGACCCACCTCGACCGGCCGGTATTCAATACCGTGCGCGAGGCGCGCGCGGCCACCGGCGCCAACTGCTCCCTCCTCTTCGTGCCGCCGCCGTTTGCCGCCGACGCGATCATGGAGGCGATCGAGGCGCAGATCGAGCTGATCGTGGCGATCACCGAGGGGGTCCCGGTGTTGGACATGGTGCGCGCGAAGAACTACCTCAAGGGCTCGAACTCGCGCCTCATCGGGCCCAACTGCCCCGGGATCATCACCCCGGGGGAGGCGAAGATCGGCATCATGCCGGGCTTCATCCACCGTCCCGGCCGGGTCGGGATCATCTCCCGCTCGGGGACCCTGACCTACGAGGCGGTGAACCAGGTGACCGAGGTGGGGCTGGGGCAGTCCACCTGCATTGGCATCGGCGGTGACCCGGTGAACGGCACCAACTTCATCGACTGCCTTGCCCTCTTTGAGGCCGACCCCAACACCGACGCGGTGGTGATGATCGGCGAGATCGGCGGCGACGCCGAGGAGCGCGCTGCCGCCTACGTGGCCGAGTCCATGACCAAGCCAGTGGTCGCCTTCATCGCCGGCTCCACCGCCCCTCCGGGACGGCGCATGGGCCACGCGGGCGCCATCGTCTCCGGCGGCAAGGGCACCGCCGAGGCGAAGTTCGCCGCCCTGGAAGAGGCGCACATCCGCACCACCCGCAACCCGTCCGAGCTCGGCGTGCTGATCCGGCAGGCTCTCGCGTAGGGCTCGGCGCTGGGGTTGCCAGCGCGATGAGCTGATCTCCTCGGTTAGATCTTCGCCAGCCAGGCCTCGCGTAGGGCTCGGCGCGGGGGTTGCCAGCGCGATGGTGGGAGGCGGTGGCTGGCCGGCGGTGTGCCCCGCGGCCTGTGGGCTGGCCAGGTGGCGTCACCGTGGAAGGTGATGGCGTACGCCGCGCGGCGCTCCTGATCATCGGGGCGCGGCAAAGGGGCCGCGGCCACGGCCGGTGGAGTGGCCAGACCGGTGCGGCTCCGCGTCTTGCCGTGGCGTGCGGCGCTGCCCCGCCCGACCCTGGTCGCCGGATCCACGCCGCGGCCTCGCGGCCATTCGTGGCGCGCGCCGCCCTCTCCCCGGGTCGCGCCTTCGTGGCTCCGTCTCGGCCCCACGGCCGCTTGGGCCATCGTGGCGATGGTCGGTCATGACCCAGGCGCGGGTGTGGGAATCGTCTCGGCCCCACGGCCGCTTGGGCCATCGTGGCGATGGCCCCGGTCCGTGGCCGCGCCGGTGGCTCCGATTCGGTGCGCGGGTGAGGTGGCGGTCGGACTTTGTCCCGAGCGACTGCAGCGCGCCGACCCATGCTGGGACTCGTGGGCTGGAACTCGTGGGCTGGGACTCGTGGGCCGGGACCCCGCCTCGTTCTTCGTCGCCTAGCCCCACGTAGCTCTACGCACGGGTCTTGGCAGACTCCTCGGTGCGCGGGCTGGCGCGATCGCCACCGAGGCGGGCAACGATGCGGTCGGCGACGCGCAGGGCGTTGGCGTAGATCGTCCAGGTGTAGGGGACCGAGCCGCCGGTGGGCATGAAGGAGCCGTCGGTGACGTAGAGGTTGTCCACGTCGTGGGCGCGGCAGTCGGGGTCGAGGACCGAGGTGGCGGGATCCAGCCCGAAGCGGCAGCCGCCCGCCTGCAGGTTCGCCGGCGGGGCGCCGGTGGTGGAGGAGGCGACCTGCTTCGCCCCCAGGGCGCGCAAGATCCCCTCCGCCCTCTCTGCGAGCAGCCGGCCGATGGCCACATCGTGGGGGTGGTGGCCGACGCGCACCCGCGCCACCGGGCTTCCCCACCGATCGCGCACCATCGGGTCGAGGCGGACGTGGCAGTCGGGGTGGGGCAGCCAGTCGCAGAAGACCTCGAAGCGGAAGCGGCGCGACTCGGTGAAGGCGGCCTTGAGCCGCCGCTTGAGGGCGGAGCCCCACAGGAGGCGGCCGTCGTCGCTCCACTTGAGGTGGTTGGCGCGGACGATGGCGTTGGGGTGTTCGAAGAGGAAGTCGATGGTGCCGCCCTTCACGCGGCCGCCGAGGCTGGGCGCGTCGACCTCGTACCAGTCCTGGAGGCCACGGTTGACGAACGGCCCGACCTCTCGGAGGTCCGCCGCCGCCGCCGGCGACAGCCCCGCGTAGACCAGATCGCCGCCGCCCGAGCCGCCGGCGGAAAAGAGCAGATTGCGCCCCACCTGGCCGTGGTTGTTCGCCAGGCCGTTGGGGTGGCGCGGGCCGCGGGAGAGGAGGAGCAGGCGGCTGGTCTCGATCGCCTGGCACGCGACCACGTAGAGGCGGGCGGTGACCTGCTGGCGAACCCCCGCCCGATCCACGTAGGCGGCCCCGGTGACTTGGCCGGTGGCGTCGCTTTCCAGGTGGGTCACCTTGGCGTGGGCGCGGATCGTGCAGCGGCCGGTGGCGATCGCCTTGTCGAGCAGCGCCGCGCGTGCCGAGCCCTTGGCGCCGGTGGCGCAGCCGTAGGAGCCGCAGTAGCCCGAGTAGGCGCAGCCGTCGCGGCCCAGCGCCGCGTGCGGCAGGACCGCGCGCGGGGTCGGCAGGGGGTGGAGGCCGAGGCTCGCGGCGACGGTGTCGAAGCGGGCGGCGATCGGGTGCTCGGCGGTGGGCGGGTAGGGAAAGTCGGCGGTGGAGCGCGGCTCTGCGAAGGGGTGGTCCACCACCCGCCCGGAGATTCCCACGATCTCCTCCACCTTCGCGTAGTACGGCTCCAGCTCCGCGTAGGCGATCGGCCAGTCGACCACCTCGGCGCCGGCGATCGGGCCGAAGGTGGAGCGCAACCTCAGGTCGACCGGTTTGAGGCGGTAAAAAAAGCCGCTCATGAAGTTCGACGAGCCGCCCACGCAGTTGCCGTTCCAGAAGTTCCACCCCGACTCGGCGGTGGGGGTCGCCTGCCAGCCGCCGGCGCGATCCTCTTCCTCGATCACGTGCTGTTCGTCGGCAAGCCGCGGGGTGTAGACGCTTCTCTGGCAGCAGGCGAGCTCGTCCTTGGTGAAGTCGGCCGCGGTGAACCACGGCCCCTTCTCCAGAACCACCACCGAGTAGCCGGCCGCGGCGCAGGTGAGCGCCACCGGCCCGGCGCCGGCGCCGGAGCCCACGATGCACAGGTCGAAGTCGGCCATCACGCCTTCCGCAGCTCGCGGTAGGTACGGCCCGGCGCGGGTTGCGGGAAGCCGGGCGAATGGGCGAGCCACTGCCAGCCGGCGCCGCCCGGGTTGCCACCGTAGACCGGATCGGAGAGGAGCGCCTCGAAGAGGTAGAGGAGCAGGGTGGAGAGCCACCGCTCGCCCGGGCCGGAGGCGGCGACCTCTGCCACCACCCGCTCGCGCGCGGCTGGGTCGAGGTCGCGGAAGGGGGTCTTCTCGCGCTTCATCGCTAGGTCGTCGAGCCAGCGGGCGCCGTTGCGGAGGAGGTCCGCATCGCCTCCGTCGAACTCGGGGTCGTCGAGCAGCGCCCGCAGGTAGGCGGTGGCGTGGAGGTCGCGCGCCGAGGGGCCGTTGCCATCGGCCGGGAAGAGGTGGTTGTGGGCGGCTTCAATCGTCGGCCACGGTGGGGAATCGAGGTGGGTGGCGGCTTGCGCCACCTGTTCGGGGGAGGGCCGGCGGAAACACCCGAGGGGGGGGGTCGCCACCAGGGTGGCGGCGAGGGTGGCGGCGCGGGCGAGGAGGGCGCGGCGGCCGATTGGGGCGGTCGCCCACCCCGTGAGGAGGTGGGCGAGCGGTTCCTCCGGGCGGCCGTGGGGCGCCCCGTAAGGGGTGGCGCGGTTGGGGGCCGAAGCGCCATCCGCCGCGGCTTCGCCCCTGGACCCCCGGCCGGTCATCGCGCTCTCGTCTCCCACCCGCGGCGCAGCCAGTAGTCGCACGACAGGTAGCGGCCGCCGCCCCAGAAGAAGAGGGCGGTGAGCATGAGGATGTAGGCGACCACCATCTCCACGCCGTTGTTGAGGATCACAAAGGAGCCGGCCTCGGTGAGCCAGTCGTAGTTACCGTGGGTCTGGAGGAGCTCCTTCGCCGCCTCCAAATGGGTCACCGCCGCGCGGGTGGCGTCGTTGGCGAACAGGCCGCTGGTGCCATTGGTGGGGCCGATGATCGCGAGCCAGCCGTGGGCGCCGTGGACGGTGGCGATTGCCACCAGCAAGATGGTGATCAACGACACGGCGAGCCACGGGATCGCCAGGCCGAGGAGGAGACAGACGCCGCCGGTCAGCTCGAAGGTGGTGACCATCGATGCCTGGAAATAGGGGAAGGGGAGGCCGAGCCCCCACTCGGGGTTGCCGAACCAGGCGGCGGTGGAGTCGAGGTCGGTGAACTTGCGCCACCCCGAGTCGAGGAAGATCGGCGCCAGGTAGAGGCGCAGGGCCAGCGGGGTGAGGAAGTCGAGGTGGCGCGCTACCCGCAGGAGGCGGTCGGCGAGGGTGATCACGGCGTTCATGGGGAGGCTCCCTGAGGTCGGGGTGGCGCAGCGGTGGAGAGTCGGTGGAGAGGGGATCCGGCGGTGCGGTACCGCCGCCGGATCCCCCACCCCATCCATGCCCTGCACGGTCGGTTACTTGCCGCCGCACTTCCCTTCGCCGCACTTGCCGCTCTCCTTCGCACCTGTGGCGGCGCCAGCCGCACCCTTCGCGGGCGCCTTCATGGAATCGCCGCACTTGCCCGCCTCGTGGTCCTTCTCGTGCGCGGCGGCGTCGCACTTGCCCGCGCCGCACTTGCCGCCGTTCTTCTCAAAGGTGGCCGCGTCGCACTTGCCCTTCTCGTGCGCCTTCATGTCGGCGCCGCATTTGTTCGCCTCGGCGGCCGCCTCGGTCTTGCCATCCTTGGCCGCGGCGCCGCACTTGTCTCCTTGCATGGCCAGCAGGGGGGTGGGCTGGCCCACTTCGAAGGGGTTCTTTTCGGCGTGGGCGGCGGGGACCCACGCGAAGGCGGCGGCGACGATGCCGCCGAGGACGAGGCGCGACGCTGCGGAGGTTGCTTGGGTCCAACTCTTACGGTGCTGGGACGAACGGGCCATGGTCGATCTCCTTACTCGGGGGAAAAATGGGAGGGGCTGCTGCTGTCCGAGCTACAGCAACGGCCGTGCCAGTCGCGCAGGCACCGGGAAGCGTAGCCACGAACCCCTATTGATCAAGGGATTTGCGCCTCTGGGCCGCCGCCTCTGTGGGCGGGCGTGTCGCCGGGGTGGCGCTTCGGTCGACCGATCGGCTCCACCGAAGCCGGCGCGCGGCCTAACAAAAAGGGGTCCACCCGCGTGGACCCCTCGAGTTCGTGCGCGCTGGCGCGAGGGGGATAGGACCCCTCGCGCCAGGGTGGTGGCTGGCCTAGAAGCCGCAGCCGAGACCGAGCTCGGCGTCGACCGCCTGGGCGTGGCGCAGCTCGATCCGCCCCCTGCTCATGTGCGTCGAGAGCTCGGCACAGTCCACCTCACTGCGCTTGTCGCTGTGGCAGCGGAGGCAGGTGGAGTCGAGCTTCGAGCTTCCCGCGGTGTAGGTATGGGCCCACGCGACCGCGGTCGGCAGGTTGGCGGTGATGGAGACACCGTTGTAGCGGATCCGATCCGTCCCCTTCACCGTGCCATTGGTGTTGGTCTCGTGGCACGAGGCGCACTTGACCGGGCCGTGGGTGGAGTCGTTGTTGAGCATGGCCGCCTGCTCCCAGCTCGTCTCGTCGATCGCCCGCGCAGCGACGTAGCCCGGGGGGGTGACCGGGTAGAGGCCGTGGATGGACTCATGGCACCCCTGGCAGGTGATCCCCTGGTGGCCCTTGGTGTAGCGGTTGTTGGAGTACTTCGCCGGCTGGTTGATCGGGAAGGCGCCGGTGTCAGTCTCCTTCTCATCCGCCGCGGTGGCCAGGCCGAGCTGCACGGCGTAGGCGGTGGGCACGCCGCCGAGCCCTTCGACGAACGGCGAGGTGTGGCAGTCGGCGCACTTCGGAGCGCCCACCGAGAGCCAATAGTCGCGCCCATCCGTGGCGGCGTCCTGCGGCACCAGCATGGTGTCGGCAGGCGCCGGGTTACCAAACAAGTCGGTGGCCGGCACAACGTTCGGGTCGAGGCCGATGATCGAGACGTTGTACTCGCCGTCGATGTCCGGGTTCGCCGGGTTGGCCAGGGTGGCCGAGACCGAGACCGCGGCGATGTTGCCGGTGGTGCGCCCTGCGAGCCACGGCAGGGTGGTGAAGTCGTGCGCCCGGTGGCTGCCCGGGTCGAGCATCTCGGCGATGAGGGTCGAGGTCCAGGTGGTGGCACCGGTGGCCGCGGCCGGGGCGATGCCCGCCGCGTTGAGCTGCGTGGCCAGGTCGGTGAGGCTGGCGGCGTCACGCACAGTGGTCGCCGGCGCGGGGTTGATCGCGCTGGTCAGGTGGTCGGCCTTGTAGAGGTCGCGCTGGAGCTGGGTGTGGCAGTTGGTGCACCAGATCCCCTTATCCGAGCCGGCGCCGTTGGCGACGTTCGTCTGCAGCCACTGGCCGACGGCGTTGAGGTGGATGTCGCCCGCCGGGATCTCGCCGTAGCGCGCCGAGTTGGAGTGGACGTCGCGGCCCACGAAGCAGCCGCCGGCGGCGTCACGGTTGTCGCCGGTGGGGTTACCGCCCTCCGGCCCGAAGGCGTTGAGGCCGTCGGTGGTGATCGGGTAGTTGGCCATGCTGCCGTCGGAACGGTGGGCCGGGTGGCAGCCCTGGCAGGCGCCCGAGCGCCCCTGGCCATCGGTCATCGGCGAGTGGGCGAGGTGCTGGCCGTGCATCGCCTCGGTAAGGGCCGGGACGAGGTAGTTGGCGAACGGGTTGTTCAGGTCGTCCACGTTGCCGTACAGGGTGGTCCAGCGGCTGCCGCGGTCGGCGGGGTTGATCTCGTGCAGCTTCTTCGACTCGAGCACAGCGATCACGTTGTCCGCGTGGCAGTTGTGGCAGATCACCGCCTGGCGGCCGAGGCGCGACAGGTAGGAAGTCTGGACCGTGGAGGTCGGGTCGTAGTTGTTCAAGAAACCGGTGCCGTGCTTGTAGTCGTGGTTACCGAGGATGGAGATCGCCGACGCCTTGATCCGCGCGTACCAGTCGGAGAGCCCCATGGTGTTGCGCCAGTAGTCGTATTCGGAGGCGACCAAGGTGGGGATGTCCTGCATGCCGATGGCGGTGTTCACCGCGTGGGCGCCACCGAGGTCGGGCCGATCGTTGGCCCGGGCGTTGGAGTGGCACCGCTCACAGTTGGGGATGTCGATCGGGGCGGTGCCGAAAGAGACCTGCGGGTTACCGGTGGAGTCGAGGACCGGGTTGTTGTTGAGGTCCACCACCTCGGCGGTCATGCGCGCGTAGGGGCGCAGGGCCGACTCGGAGAAGGTGGGGTCGGTGAGGTTGACGCCGTCGGCGAACGGGGTCAGGGGCAGGCCAAGGGCCTCCCAGATGCCCGGGTTGGTGAGCACGATCGGGACGTTGTCGATCTGCACCACGTCGGTCCGCGACCCGGCGAAGTCGTCAAACGGGGTGACCGGCGAGTCGGTGTAGACGACGGTGCCGGTCTTGCCGGTGTAGGTGAGGTAGGCCGGGGTGGCGAGGCTGCCGTTCGAGTTGAACTTCGAGGAGACAGGGTGACCCGCCGGGCCGGCGTCCACCGGGATAGGGATATCGATGCCGAAGTTGAGCTGCTGGCTGTCGGCGGTGGTGTGGCCGGGGATGGTCCCCTCGGCGTCGGCGTAAATGTAGAGGTGGCTGAAGATCTGGTTGGCGAAGTTGTCGCCGGAGGCGATCACGTCCGCCGGGTTGGTGGAATCCGCCGGGCTGGTGCCGTTGGCGACGTCGTAGTAGGCGGACCAGTAGAGGAGCTTGCTGCCCTCGGACTGGGTGTTGAGGACGTGGCCGTTCGGGTCGTTGTTGACCGTGGTCGGGGAGCAGCCGGGGCAGGAGCCGTCGGCGGCGGCGACGTTCGCCATCGCCTCGGCGCGGCTGCGCTGATCCTCATGCCAGTAGAGCAGGCGGTACTTCGCGCCGGTCTCCGGGTCGAGGACGACGGTGTGGTCAGCGGGATCGGCGCCGAGCATGGAGGGCCGGCCGACGCCGCTCACGTGCGGTGCGCTCTTCTCGGTCTTGACCACCTGGGCGAGGATCGAGTTGTACGGCGGCAGGACGCAGCAGTAGGAGAAGTCGAAGCCGGTGCAGTGCATGCCCAGCTCGTAGTTCATCGGGATGACCAGGTCGTGCTTCATCACGCCCTGGGCCGGCGGCGCCTGGCAGACCGTGGCGCTGGCGCAGTCGGGATCGGCGCAGTCGATGCGGCCGTCGCCGTCGTTGTCGACGGTGTCGGTGCAGATCTCCTGGCTCGGCGGCGCCTGGCAGACCGTGGCGCTGGCGCAGTCGGGGTCGGCACAGTCGATGAGGCCGTCGCCGTCGTTGTCGACGGTGTCGGTGCAGATCTCCTGGCTCGGCGGCGCCTGGCAGACCGTGGCGCTGGCGCAGTCGGGGTCGGCACAGTCGATGAGGCCGTCGCCGTCGTTGTCGACGGTGTCGGTGCAGATCTCCTGGCTCGGCGGCGCCTGGCAGACC
>MNYW01000068.1:0-18280 GCA_001873295.1 Nitrospirae bacterium CG2_30_70_394
TGGTCTCTCCCCGAGTCCTTGGTGGCGGTGGTGGGCGCGGTCCACTGCCTCACGCGGGTGGCGGAGGAGGGTGCGCCGGTTACCCGCCTGGCCGCGTGCATCACCCTCGCCGATGGCCTGTGTGGCGAGCGTGGCCTCGCCCCCGTGGGACCGCCCGCCGGTTGGGACGGGGGTGGCGCCTTGGAGCTGCTCAACCACGGCGTCGCCCTCGATGAGCTGCGCGGGGTGGTTGAGGACAGCTTGAGCCAGGCGCAAGGGATTCCGATGTAGCTCCCCATGCCAAGCGTGTGTCCTGCGATAAATACCGCCTTGCTCCCCGCCCCCCTGGCGCCGCCGCCGCGGGCGCCGGTGCGCCTGCGCACCGGCCTCCTCGGTCTCGGGGTCGCGCTGGTGACCGTGGCGGTCATGGCGTGGCTCACGGCGCGCACGGCGGCGCGGGTGGCCAGTCTGGAGATGGAGCACGCGCGCTCCGCAGGCCGCCTGAACCGTGTGGAGCAGGTGATCGGGGGGTTCCCCACAACCACGGCCTCAGCCACCCCGGTGGCTGGGCCCAACCAGTAGCAGAAGGAGAATGAGATGAAGTCAGCCAACGTGCACCACGGCCGTCTGATGAACAGCGGTTTCACCCTCATCGAGATCATCATCGTGATCGCGGTGATCGCCGTCCTCGCGGGGATCGCCACGCCCTCGATCGTGAAGAACATCAGCGATTCACGGATCGCCCGGGCGCGCAGCGACTGCAAAGAGGTCGCCTCCACCATGGCGAGCTTCTACAAGGACGTGGCCCGGTGGCCGAAGGCGCAAGACACCGCCCACCCGTCCTACTACTTCACCTTGAAGACGGCGGGCACCGACCCGGCCTGGATGTGGGGTGGCAACTGGCAGACCCGCAGCGACACCTTCGAGAACCAGCTCATCAAGAACACCCCGGCCTATCCCACCACCGGCGAGCAGCGGTGGGACGGCCCCTACCAGACGGAGTTCAAGGCGGACCCGTGGAACCACCCCTATATCTGTGCCGTCTGGTACCTGACGCCCGGCGACACCCACCCGGTCTACGTCCTCTCCGCCGGGAACGACGGGATCTTGCAGACCCGCCCCGGCCAGCTCCTCGCCGGCGACGACATCGGCTTCCGCATCCAGTAAGGCAAAAGCGCGAGCCGCTGGCCGGCGCTGTGTCCCTCCGCCGCAGCCGTCCTATTGGAGCCCGCCCCTCGGGGCGGGCTCCCGCGTCTTGCCCCTACCGGTTTCCGTGAACCCATGAGCTCAAACGCTCCCGCCCCAGCTGCCGTGAGCCGGCCGACCGGCCCGTCCCTGCCCCTCGGCGAACGGCTGGTGGCCGCCGGCCACCTCAGCCGCACCCAGCTCGACGTCGCCTTGCGCGAGCAGCGACGCACCGGCGCGCTCCTCGGCAAGGTCGTGGTCGGCCTTGGCTTCGTCAGTGAGGAGGTGGTGGAGGCGGCCCTCGCCGACGAGGCGGGGAGCCGGCGGGTTCGCCTCGAGTTCATCACCCTCCAGCCGGAGGCGATTGCGCTGGTGCCGGAGGCGATCGCCCGCCACCACCACCTGATCCCCATTGCCGTGCAAGACGGCGTCTTGCAGGTGGCGATGTCCGACACCTTTGACGTGGTGGCGGTGGACGCGGTGGAGCGTGTCTGCCACCAGCGAGTGGAAGTGGTGGGGGCGTCGCGCCAGGAGATCGACCAGGCAATCGACCGTTCCTACCAGCGCCACACCGCCTCTCTCGAACAGATCACCGACGAGGTCCTCGCCCACCTCGACCACGACGCCGACGCCGTGGAGCGGGGCCAGGACACCCCCCTCATTCGCCTGGTGGACCAGCTCCTGCGCGACGCCATTGACGAACGCGCCACCGACATCCACATCGAACCCGAGGAGCGGGTGGTGCGGGTGCGCCTCAGGCTCGACGGAATGTTGAGCCAGACCGCGGTGCTCCCCGCCCGCCTGGCGCGGGCGGTGGCGGCCCGGATCAAGATCCTCGCCGATCTCAACATCGCCGAGACGCGCGCCCCCCAGGATGGCCGCATTGGCATCAAGGTGGGGGAGCGCGAGGTCGACCTGCGCGTCTCCACCCTGCCGACGATCCACGGGGAGAACGTGGTGATCCGCATTCTCGACCAATCCGGAGTCGTCCTCTCCATGGAGGAGCTCGGCTTCTCCCCCGGCCACCTCGCCCTCTTCCACGGCCTGATCAAGCGGCCGAACGGGGTGCTCCTGGTCACCGGCCCCACCGGCTCGGGCAAGTCCACCACCCTGTACACGGCGCTCTCGGCACTCAACTCCATGGAGCGGTCGATCTTCACCCTCGAAGACCCGGTGGAGTACCGCCTGCCGATCATCCGCCAGACACAGATGAATCCCGCCGCCGGGATGACCTTCGCCACCGGCCTGCGGGCCCTTCTGCGCCAGGACCCGGACGTGATCCTGGTAGGCGAGATGCGCGACCACGAGACCGCCGAGCTGGGGGTGCGCGCGGCCCTCACTGGCCACCTGGTCTTCTCCTCCCTGCACACCAACAACGCCGCCGGCGCCCTCCCCCGCATGATCGACATGGGGATCGCCCCCTATCTGGTGGCGTCCTCGGTGAACGCGGTGATCGCCCAGCGGCTGGTGCGCAAGGTGTGCAACCGGTGCACCACGCCGGTCCTCTACACCGACGAGGAGCTGAACCGCCTCGGCATGGGAGAGGCCGCGGGCCTCCCCTTCTTCCGCGGCAGCGGCTGCGCGGCGTGTCACCAGAGCGGCTACCGAGGGCGGGCGGCGATCTTCGAAATCCTGGTGGTGGACGACGCGATCCGCGAGATGGTCCACAAGCAAGCGAGCAGCGCCGAGATTCAAGCCACCGCCGTGGCCGGCGGCATGGCCCTGTGTAGGCAAGACGGAATCCAGAAGGCGATGGTGGGGGTGACCACCCTGGAGGAGGTGGCGCGGGTCACCTAAATGACAGGCGGTGACGGGCGCGCCAGCCGCCCCATCGTCGCGCCGCGTCCTCGGCCGCGGGACATAGCGGGGAGTAGGGACGAGGGAGGAGAAAGGGGGTGGGAGGCTTCATCCCCCGGTGCAGAGCCTCCGCACGCCCCCGCCTTCCCGGCCGCGACCCAGGCGGCTGTTCGCCCGCACCCCCTCTCGCCTCTCTACTTCCAACTTCCTTCTACCTCCCACTTTTCTTCTCCATTGGCTCACCGATAAGGCACGGGGAGCGACGCGCAGATGGCCTATTTCCGATACCAAGCGGCCACCGCCACCGGGGAGTCCACGGGGGGGGTGGTGGAGGCAGCCGACGAGCAGGCGCTCTACGCGCAGTTGCGGACCCAGGACCTCTTCCTGCTGAGCGCGCGGCCGGAGGGGCGCCGCCACCATCTCGACCACCGCATCGCCCTCTCTCGCGGTGAACGGCTGGAGGTAACCCACCACCTGGCCACCGTCCTCGGTGCCGGGATCGGCCTGCTCACCGCCCTCGAGGACCTGGTGGCCCACGCCGCGCCGCGCCAACGGTCGATGTTCACCACCATCGTCGAGCAGGTGCGCGGCGGCGGTGACCTCTCCGTCGCCCTCGCCCTCTTCCCCCTGGCCTTTCCCGATACCTACGTGCAGGTGGTCGCGGCGGGCGAGGCGACCGGTGGGCTGGGGGAGCGGTTCGCCGACCTGGCGCTGGATCTCGAGTATCAGATCGAGCTGCGCCGGCAGGTGCGCAAGGCGGTCGCCTATCCCCTCACCTTGGTGGTGGCGGTCGCCGCTCTGGTGGTCCTCGTCTTCACCTTCGTGGTGCCGCAGTTCGCCCCGATCTTCGAGCAGGCGGGCGTGAACCTGCCCCTGCCGACCCGGGTAGTGGTGGGGGTGAGCCACTTCATGCAGGGTCAGTGGCCGGTGATCGTGGGCGCGGTGGTGGTCGGGGTGGGGGGGGTGATGGTGGCGCGCGCCCTGCCTGGGGGCCGGCGACTCCTCGATCGCCTCTTGCTCGCCCTACCGTGGATCGGTGCCCTGCGCGCCGAGCTGGCGGTGGCCGCCATCGCCCACCTCCTTGGCCTCCTCTACACCGCCGGGGTGGGGCTGCTGAAGGCGCTCGATCTCACCGCCGGGGTGGTGGAGTCGCCCACCTACCGGGAGGCCCTGCTGGCGGCGCGCGAGCGCGTGGCGCGGGGTGAGCCCCTGTCGGTGGCGGTCGCAGCCTCCGGGCGCTTCCCATCTTTGTTCCAGCGGATGGTGGAGATCGGCGAGCGGACCGGGGAGCTCGACGCCACCTTGGCGCGCGCCAACCGGTACTACCGCGAAGAGGTGCCACGGGTGATCGAGTCGACCCTCGGGATCCTCCAACCGCTGCTTCTGGCCTTCCTCGGCGCCATTGTCGGCGGCGTCGCCCTCGCCATCTTCTTGCCCATGTACCGGATGATGGAGGTGGTGGGATGAGGGCGTGGCGCGGCGGTGGCCGGCTCCTTGGGGTGGGGCTGATGCGCGACCGCGGGGTGGTGCAGGAGGTGGTGGTCGGGCGCGGCGGAATCGAGTCGGTGGGCGAGGGAATCCCCTTCGCCTATCCCGAGGACGACCTCCCGGCGCTGGCCGCAGCGCTGGCCAGCGCGATCCACCAGGGGCGGTGGCGTGGCCGGCGGGTGGCGGTGGCGATCGCGGCCCACTGGTGTGACCACTGGATTGCGACCCTGCCGCCGGTGAAGGAGCGCCACCTGCCCCTGCTGGTCCAGCGCGAGGTGGTGGCGCACGTGGGGGAGGGAGCGCTCCCCACCTGGGGGTACGAGGTCCACCCGGCCAGCGCGGCGGGGCCGTCCACGGTCGTGGTGACCAGCGCCGATGGGGCGGTGATCGCGGCCGCCGAGGCGGCAATCCGCACCGCGCGCTGCGTGCCGGTGTGCGCCACCACCAGCCAGATCGCCGGCCTGGCGCGCCTGCGCCATCCGGATCAGCTCGACGGCCTCGGGGTGGTGGTGCAGATCACCATCGGCCGCCACGAGACCGGCTTCGTGGTCTTCGAGGAGGGGCGCCTCTTGTTTAGCCGCACCCTCATGCGTGGGCTCGAACCGGAGGGTGACCCGGAGGGGCGGAGCGTGGCCACCGCCGGTGAGCAGGCGCAGCTTGAACAGCTCGCCCTGGAGATCCAGCGCTCCATCCTCTACGTGAAGCGGGAGATCCGCCGTCCCCTAGAGCTGGCGATCATGGGCGGGATCCCGCGTAGCTGGGAGTGGGTGAAGGAACAGATGCGCCTCCTCGTCGACCTACCCCTCGGCTGGGAGACCCTGCCCCTGGACCAATCGGTGGCCGGGCGGTGCGAAGAGTCGTTGCGCCTGATCGCCCGTGGTGGAGCCCTCACCACCTGTCTTTCCCCGACCCTCAACCTCTTCCCGAAGCGCACCGTGGACGAGCGCCATCCGCGCGCCGGAATGGCGCTGGCGGCGGCAGCGCTGCTGGTGTGGCTGGCGGCGGCGGCCGGTATCCCGCGCATCGTGGAGCTGCACCACCGCCTGGCGGCGGACGGCGAGGCGCGCGCGCGAGCGGCCACCCAGCGCACGGCGATCGCGGCGCGGGTCGAGCCGGACTACCCGCGGCTGGTGGCGGCGCGAGCGGAGATCGAGCGCTACCTAAAAACCATGGTGGGACGGCGCCAGGGGCCCGACCCCGCCGAGGCCTTGGCGCGCCTGGGCGTGGTGGCGGCGGCGGACACCCTCCTCCTTGCTGCGCGCCTCGAACGGTCTGCCCACGGCTGGACCGGCACCCTCGACGGGGCGGTGATCGCCGCCAACGGGCGAGACGCGGCAGCGGCGTATGAACGGCTCTTGGGCCGTCTGGAGCAGATGCCCGGGGTCACCCTCAACCTCTCCAGCCGCCAGCGGGTACCGCCCGAGGTGGGTGGGCAGGGAAGCCTCCGTCTGGCGGGGGAGTCCACCACCTACCCCTTCGAGCTCCGCCTCTCCTTCGCCAACGGAGACGGGGTATGAAGATGGCTCAGAACGGTGTCGTGACCCTCGTCCTATTTTTGGGGCCGGTGGTAGCTGGGTTGGCGTGGCTGCTGCTCCTCCGTCCGCTGGACGCGGGGGTGGTCGCGGCCGAGCAGGCGTGGCAGCAGGAGGAGGCAACCCAGAACGAGGTGGCAAGCCACGCGGACGAGCTGGCTGGCGGCCACCTCATCGAGGCGATGGCGCAGGTGGAGTGGCTGCGTGACCGGCTGCGTCCCGGGGCGGGTGCTGCCTTCGTGGAGGCGGTGGGCCGGGCGGCGGCCGAGCTCGGCGTGGGTGCGGTGGAGGTGCAGCGGCCGGGGACGGAGAACGATCCGACCACCGGCCTGCGCCTGGAGCGGGTCGCCCTGCGGGTGGTGGCGCCCTACCCCAAGATCGCCGCCCTTTGGCACCTCCTCGAAGCGCGGCAAGAGACCGCTTCGGTGACCACCCTCTCCCTCTCCCGTTACGGCGACCAGGTGGCTGCCATCTTTGAGGTGGCCCTGCCGGTGAACTTGGGGGCAACGCCGTGAGCCGCGTTCCCATGCCGGTGGTGGTGGGGCTCCTCCTCGTCCTGGCGGCGGTGGCGGTGGTGCGCAACGTCCTCTTCTTCCGCACCGGCGACCCCCCGCGTGCGGCGGCGGTAACGGCCGGTCCAGCCACCGATCCCACGGTGGATTGGGCGGCCGATCCGACGACCGACTCCGCGCTGGCTCCGGTGGCCGATCCGGCCACCGATCCCACGGCCGATCCCACGGCCGCGCCGGCGGCCGAGGCGATGGTGGATCCGGAGGAGCGCGCGCCGTTGGAGGCGGTGGCGCCCCCCCTACCCACCGGCCCGCCCGAGGCATGGCTGGCCAAGTGGCGGGCGCGCGAGCTCTCCCGCTCGGTCGATCCGGCAAACGACCCCTTCCATCTTCCCCACCCACGCCAGACGGTGGCGATCGCGCAGCACGCGCCGTCGCTGCAGGGGGTGCTCACCGGCGAGGGACGTACCACCGCCCTGGTGGACGGGATGGCGGTGGCGGTCGGCGACCCCCTCGCCGGCGGCCGGGTGGCGGCGATCGCCGCGACCGGGGTGCGGATCAGCACGCCGCACGGCGACCGGTGGCTCGAGTTTCAGCCATCGCCCGCCGATGCGCTCGCGGATGGAGGTGAGTGAATGAAAGCTTGGCGCGGAAGGTTCGAACCACGACGACTCGGCGCGCTGGCGCTGCTCCTCTCGGCCTGCGTCCACTCGCCGGCGGTACCCCCGGCGGTGGTCCCGCCGGCCACGGCCGCCTTTCCCGCGGTCACCCCCGCGCAGATGGAGGTGGTGGCGGTGGCCGAGCCGGCGCCGGCCCCGCTGCCCGAGCGGTTCACCTTGGCGGTGAACGGCGCCGAGCTACGCGACGTCCTCATGCTCCTCGCAAAAGATGCCTCCTTCTCCCTCGTCCTCGACCCCGGGGTCGGCGGGCGGGTGAGCGTCGACCTTAAGCGGACCACCCTGCCCGAGGCCCTCGACGCCCTGCTGGCGCCGCTTCACCTCGCCTACCAACTCGATGGCGACCGGGTCCATGTCTACCAGCCCGGGGTGGTCACCCGCGCCTTCCACCTCGACTATCTCAACGCCAAGCGCGACGGCCACTCGACCCTCACCATCTCCTCCGGGGGCGGCGGGGGCGGTGAGAGTGGCGGCGGCAGCAGCAGCCAGAGCCAGGCGTCCACGGAGATCACGCGTCAGGTGAGCACGGACGTGTGGGCGGCGGTGGAGCTGGGGCTAACCAGCCTGGTGGGGGCGAATACCGAGGGGAGCCGGGCGCAGGTGGTGGTGAACCGCGACGCGGGCACGGTCTTGGTGACCGCCGACGCCTCCCTCATGGACCGCGTCGCCGCCTACCTGCAGGCGGTGGAGGGAGCGATGGGCCGCCAGGTGATGATCGAGGCGAAGATCGTCGAGGTGGAGCTCAACGACGCCCACCGCCTCGGGGTCAACTGGGCGGCGGTCGCCTCCGCCAGCGGCGGCTTCACCGGTTCGCTCACCGGGGGCGCGGCCGACCTCATGGCGAAGTCGCCGATTTTTGCCCAGCAGCTTGGCGGCGGGGAGACCGCCTTTCGCGTCGGCGCCACCTCCCACGACCTGGCGGTAGTCCTCGACGCGATCGCTACCCAGGGGCAGGTGCGGGTGGTCTCCAGCCCGCGAGTGGCGGCGCTCAACAACCAACCGGCGGTCATCAAGGTGGCACAGGAGCAGACCTTCTTCTCCCTCGACCGGCAGACCAACACCGAGGCCGGGGTGCAGCAGGACACCTTCACCGTGGACAAGGAGAAGTACACGATCGGCGTGGTCCTCGACATCGTCCCCCGGATTGGCGCCGACGGCACGATCACCATGGGGGTCCACCCGAGCATCACCGACTTTGCTGGCGAGGACGTCTTCCCGCCCGGCGCCAAGGGCGCGGGGATCCTCGCCAACGCCCCGATCCTCAAGGTGCGCGAGCTCGACACGGTGGTCCGTCTCAACGATCGCGAAACCCTGGTGATCGCCGGCCTCATCCGCCAGGAGGATCGCGACGAGGTGGAGCAGGTCCCCGGCCTCGGCGACCTCCCATTTGTCGGCGCCCTCTTCCGGCACACCCGGCAGGTGAAGGCAGGTTCCGAGCTGGTGATCTTCCTCACCCCGCACCTGGTCCACGGCGGGGAGGACTTCGCCGCCGACTTTCCCCTCAGCCAACGCACCCCCACCTACCACCTCGGCGGCGAGGCAGGCCGCTTCGGTTATGCGGCGGAGCAGGAACCACCGTGGCGAGGGATCCAATGAGCGCGCCCGCTTGGGGTGGCTGGTGGGGCTGGCTCGCGGTGGCCGTCCTGGCGATCGTCGCCCCCGCCGCAGCCGACCCTCTCGATGACCTGGCGGGCCAGATCGCCGAAGCCCAGCGCACCGGCCACGAGTCGTTCACCCCCCTGCCGAGTCCAGACGCAGCCCCCCCCGGCGTGGCCGACCCCGCCAACGCTCCGCTACCCCCCGCGGGCGCCACAGCCAGCGCGGCTCCTCCGGCCACCGCCACGGCGGTTGTGCCCCCCGCCGACGACGCGCGCGCGGTCGCGCTCCCGGCGGGCGAAGCGGCGGCGGGCCACTCGGAGGTCGCGATCGAGATTCGCCGGCAGGGCGGTCCCAGTGATCGTCAGGGGGTGGCCGCCGACCTCCTGCGCCGCGGCAGCGAGGCGCTCCACGCCGGCGCCGTCGAGCGCGCCGCACACCTGCTCACCGCCGCGGTGCAGCTCGACCCGGCGAACGGCCGCGCCCACGCCAACCTGGGGGGCGCCTTGCTGCAGCTCGGCGAGGGCGAGCGGGCACTGGCCGAGCTGGAGACCGCCGTCGCCCTCTGCCCCGATCTCGGCGCGGCGTGGACCAACCTCGGCCTCGCCGAGGCGCGGGTCGGCCGCACCACGGCGGCGCGCACCCACCTCCTGCAGGCCGCCGCCCTCGACCCCGACGCGGCCGCACCGCTGGTCAACCTCGCGGGCCTGCAAGCGGCCCACGGCGAGCACGAGGCGGCCCTCCTCACCCTCCGCCGCGCCCTCGCCTGTTCGGTGGTGCCGCCCCAGGCCCACCTCCAGCTCGCCCGCCTTCTCGCCGAGGCGGGGCGGCCGGCGGAGGCAGGGAGCCATCTGAACCTCTACCTCGCCACCGCCGCCGGGGTGGATCCCGAGCTCACCGGCCGCCTGCGCGCCCACCTCGCCACCCTGCGTGGCGAGGACCGCGGCGTGGGTGGCGACGCAGAGCCAGCCGCTCCAACCACCGTCCGCGACGCTGCGGAGCGCACCCCAGGCGCTTTGCCCGCGCCCACCCTCGGCCTGGCCAGCGGCGACGAGTAGCGACCGGACGTCGGCACGAGCCCCCGCGGCACAGCGGCCTCTCCGAACGCTCCTCGAATGGCTCCCAGCCCTGGCGTAGGGACCCCTCCCCGAGTACCCGGTGGCGCTGGCGATCCGCAACCACGCCGCTCTCCTCTTCCGGAAGGAGCTGACCGGCCGCGGTGGCTCCTCGGTGGCGCCGAGCGGGAGGGGGTCGAGCTGCAGATGGAGGGCTTCCGGCGCGACCCGGACCCCCATCCCGATCGGGCCATGGAACGGGAGTAGGTGCGCCCCTTCCGCGCCCGCGCCGGGGTGACACCGTGATCGCCACCGCCTGGGTTCACCCGCAAGAGGGTCCTCCCCGCCGCCCTCGGTGAACCGCCGCCGCGTGCAGTTCGCGCGCGCGATCGTTCCGGCGGCGGGGCTGCGCAACCGCACCGTCCGCGAGATCCCGCGTGACCTGGCCCCCGTCCAGGGATTACTCGCCGCCCGCGCAGCGGGCGGCGTACCTACGCCGTGAGGCGCGCCACCAGCCCCGGGAGCTGTCGCGCGATCTCCGCGCGGGTGACCACCTGCGCCGCCCCCAGCGCCCGCGCCTGGCGCATGGCGCCGGCGTTGGCGTGGTGGGTGTAGGCGAGCACCCCCACGTTCGCGGTGGCTGGCTGTGCCTGCCAGCGGCGCAACAGCTCCAGGGGGTCGAGGTGGGTCGCGTCGAGGTCGACGATCAGCAGCTCCGGCGGCGCCGCGGCCGCCGCGGCGAGCAGGGCGTCGCTCCCGCCCCCCGCCAGCGGGGTGTGGCCCGCCTGGCGCAGGAGGGCGTCGAGCTTGGCGGTGAAGAAGAGGTCGTGGACCGCGAGGAGGACGGTGGCCATGGGAAATCCTTTCGTGGGTGGCCTCCCTCTGTGGCCGTTCGCGTCCCTCTCCACAAGGCCTCACCCGGGGAGCGGATCGTGCGCATCGGCGTGGGAATGGGCCCGGCGCGCCGGTCTTGCCAGACCGCGCCCAGCGTCCCCCGCGCGCCGGCCCCCCCGCGCGTGGTCCCCCGCACCCCGCGATCGTCGCAATCGGGCGAGGAGGCAGAAGAGAAGACGGCCCGCCGAGGCGCGCGGGCGATCTCGCCGATCGCCGGGGAGAGATCCGGGTTGAGGGCGGCGCGCCGCTCTGCAACCCTCGGGGCCATGGAGCTCGCCACCGACCGTGCCCGCCTCATCGAGCTGCTCGCCGCGCGCTCCTTTCGCTACCAGCCCGCCGCGCCCTTTCGTCTCGCCTCGGGCCGCACCTCGCCCTACTACTTCAACTGCAAGACCACCCTCTACCACCCGGAGGGGTTGGTGGTGGTGGGGCGCTGCCTGTTCGCGGTGGTCGCACCCCTGGGGGTGGCGGCGATCGGCGGCCTCACCCTGGGGGCCGACCCCCTCGCCTTCGCCTGTGCCTACTGCTCCGAGGTCCAGGGGAACCCCATTGAGCCATTCGTCGTGCGCAAGCAGGCGAAGGACCACGGCACCTGCCTGCCGATCGAGGGCAACGTTGTTGCCGGGGATCGGGTGGTGGTGGTGGACGACGTGATCACCACCGGCGGCTCTGCCCTCAAGGCGATCGCGGCGTGCCGCGCGGCGCGGCTGGAGGTGGTCCACTGCTGCGTGGTGGTGGATCGCCAAGAGGGGGGGCGCGAGGCCATCGAGGCGGCTGGCGTCGCGGTCACCGCGCTCGCCACCCGCACCGAGGTGATGGCGGTCCGCACGGCCACACCGCCACCACCGCGTCACGATCGGTAGCGCGGACGTACCCGTCGTCGTGGATCACGGTCGCCGTCTGGCACCACCACCCGAACCGCGTCGCGCCGGGTAGCGCGTGTTGTGGCCGTGCGCCGCCACCGGTGGCGCCCGCGCTGCCCCCCCTGCGCGTGCGCCTCGCCTTCCCGCTTCGCCCCCGCGTCGGTGGGTAGTTCGCGAAACCGCATCGCCCCCCTCCGCGTCCCGGCGGCGTTGCCCGCCCCCGGGACGGCGCACCTCACGCTCCCGTGTTGCCAAGGGGGCGATCGGTCGTCTCCACCCCGCCCTCGCGGGTCGCGACCCTGCCAGGCCAGACCCCGCGGCCGGCGAGCTGTCGCGGCGCCGAGTTGCGAGGGGGGCGGGAGGCGCGGGAGGGCCACGGTCCACCGGGCCCACAAGACGCGGCTGGCGCGCGGGGTCGCGTGGCCGGTGGTCGGGGGTGTTCCGGCCACCGCCCAGAGGCTGAAAGGCGCTGGGCGAGGTGGTAGCCTCCGCGCCCTGTTCAACCGGCAACCGGTGGGGGTGGGCGTGGACGCGCGGTACGAGCCGAAGGTGGTGGAGGCGAAGTGGCAGGCACGGTGGCGCGAGGCCGCTGCCTTCCGCGTCGCCGGCGGGCAGCCGGGGAAGAAGTTCTACTGCCTGGAGATGTTTCCCTACCCGTCGGGTCGCATCCACATGGGCCACGTGCGCAACTACGCGATCGGGGACGTGATCGCTCGCCTGCGCCGGCGCCAGGGGTTTCACGTGCTCCACCCGATGGGGTGGGACGCCTTCGGGATGCCGGCGGAGAACGCCGCCATCGAGCGCCACATCCACCCGGCCAAGTGGACGCGCACCAACATCGCCTACATGCGCGCGCAGCTCGACCAGCTCGGCCTCTCCATTCCGTGGGAGCGCGAGGTCGCCACCTGCGACCCGGCCTACTACCGGTGGGAGCAGCTCCTCTTCACCCAGATGGTGGAGCGGGGGATCGCCTACAAGCGGTACGGCGAGGTGAACTGGTGCGACACCTGCGCCACCGTGCTGGCCAACGAGCAAGTCGAGGAGGGCGCCTGCTGGCGGTGCGGCAAGCCGGTGCGCCTCAAGCCGCTGGATCAGTGGTTCCTGAAGATCACCGCCTACGCCGACGAGCTGCTCGCCGGGCTCGACACCCTCGACGGCTGGCCAGAGCGGGTGCGGACCATGCAGCGCAACTGGATCGGCCGCTCGGAGGGGGCGCGGATCCGCTTCCCGGTGGCCGACAGCGCGGCGGTGATCGAGGTCTTCACCACTCGCCCGGACACCCTCTTCGGGGTCACCTTCCTCTCCATCGCCCCGGAGCACCCCCTGGTGGAGGAGATCACCAGCGCCGCCCAGCGGCCGGCGGTGGCGGCGTTTCGCGAGCGGCTGGCGCGCCAGCGCGCCGAGGCGCGGCCGGGAGACGAGGTGGAGGTGGAGAAGGAGGGGGTCTTCACCGGCGCCTATGCTTTACCGCCCGGAGGTCGTGAGCAGGTGCCGATCTTCGTTGCCAACTTCGTCCTCATGGGCTACGGCACCGGCGCGGTCATGGCGGTCCCGGCCCACGACCAGCGCGACTTCGACTTTGCCCGCAAGTACCACCTCCCCATCCGGCCGGTGATCCTCCCCCCGGATCCGGACCACCCGGGCGCCCTTCTCCCCCTCGACCCAGCGACCATGACGGCGGCGTACGAGGAGGAGGGGGTGATGGCCGCCTCGGGCGAGTTCGACAACCTCTCGTCGGCGGCGGGGAGGCAGGCGGTGGTCCGCTGGCTTGCGGAACGCGGCGACGGCCGGGCCGAGGTGACCTACCGCCTGCGCGACTGGGGGATTTCGCGCCAGCGCTACTGGGGGACGCCGATCCCGGTGGTCTACTGCGCCACCTGCGGGATGCAGACGGTGCCGGCCGCCGAGCTGCCGGTGGTGTTGCCCGAGGACGTGGCCCTCACCGGCGCGGGCGGCTCGCCGCTGGCCGCCTGCGAAGGCTTCGTCCACACCCTCTGCCCGAAGTGCGGCGGTCCGGCGCGGCGCGAGACCGACACCTTCGACACCTTCATCGAGTCGTCGTGGTACTTCCTCCGCTACGCCTCGCCCGACCCGCGCCGGGAGGCCACCGGCGACGCCCTGCGCTTCACCCCGGAAGAGCTCGCCCGCGGCCCCTTCGACCGCGCCGCGGTGGACTACTGGATGGCGGTCGACCAGTACATCGGCGGCATCGAGCACGCGGTGCTCCACCTCCTCTACGCCCGCTTCTTCACCAAGGTTCTGCGCGACCTCGGCCACCTTGGGGTGGACGAGCCGTTCGCGCGCCTGCTCACCCAGGGGATGGTGTGCAAGGAGACGTGGCGGTGCGCCGACCACGGCTGGCTCCTGCCCGAGGAGGTGACCGAGGGGCGGTGCGTGCGCTGCGGGGTGAGCGCGGAGCGTGGCCGGGTAACGAAGATGTCGAAGTCGAAGAAGAACGTGGTCGACCCGGATGCGCTAATCGACCGGTACGGCGCCGACACCGCCCGCCTTTTCTCCCTGTTTGCCGCGCCGCCCGAGCGCGACCTGGAATGGAACGAGGAGGGGGTCGAGGGGTGCTACCGCTTCCTCGGCCGCGTCTGGCGCCTGGTGGCGCAGGTGGTGACCCTGCCCGCGGCGACCGCAGACACGGACGGGGGCGAGGCGGGGCGGGCGCTCACCCGCCGGCTGCATCAGACGATCCGCAAGGTGACCCGCGACTGCGGGGAGGAGTTTCACCTCAACACCGCCATCGCCGCGATCATGGAGCTCGCCAACGCCGCCCAGAGCTACCTCGCCGGGCCGGCGGGGACGGGGGCGGTGGCGCGGCCGGCAGTGGAGGGGATCGTCCACCTCCTCAACCCATTTGCCCCGCACCTCACCGAGGAGCTGTGGGCGGCGCTTGGCCACCCCGCGCCCCTCTACGCGACGCCGTGGCCGGGCTTCGACGAGGAGCTGGCCAAGGAGGAGACGATCGAGCTGGTCTGCCAGGTGAACGGCAAGGTCCGCTCCCGCCTCAGCGTCGCCGCCAACGCCGGCCAGGCCGCCCTGGAGGCGGCGGCCCTCGCCGACCCGATGGTCCAGAAGTGGCTTGCGGGCAAGAGACCGCGGAAGGTGATCGTGGTACCGGGTCGCCTCGTGAACGTGGTCGTGTGACGGGCGCACCAGCCACTCCCTCTTCGCGCCGCGTCCTCGGCCGCGGGAACAGCGGAGTAGAAGGTAGAAGGTAGAAAGGGGTGGCGCATCACCGGGGCCACCGAGCCTGCACCCCCTTCCTACTTCCTACTTCCCTCGACTTCCCCCTTCCCCTCACCCCACCCACACGGTCTTGATGTTGACGAACTCGCGGATGCCGTAGCTGCCGAGCTCGCGCCCATAGCCCGATGCCTTGATCCCGCCGAAGGGGAGGCGCGGGTCGGACTTCACGAGGCCGTTGATGAACACCGCGCCCGCCTCGATCCGCGCCGCGATCGCCTCGCCGCGTGCGCGATCGGCGGTCCAGATGGAGGCGCCGAGGCCGAAGCGGGTGTCATTGGCGATCGCCACCGCCTGCGGCTCATCCACGGCCGCGATCACCGCCGCCACCGGGCCGAAGAGCTCCTCCGCGTAGGCGGCCTGGCCCGCGACCACGTCAATGAGCAGGGTCGGGGGGTAGAAGGCGCCACCCCCCGGAGGCACGGTGCCGCCGATGACGATCCGCGCGCCGCGGGCCACCGACCGGACCACCTGATCGTGGAGCTCGGCGCGCAGATCCAGGCGCGCCAGGGGGCCCACCTCGGTGGCCTCGTCCAGGGGGTCGCCCACCCGCAGGGCGCGCAGGTGCGCGGCGAGGCGATCGATGAACTCCGCAAGCCGGCTCGCCACCACGATGAACCGCTTGGCGGCGATGCAGCTCTGCCCCGAGTTGAGGCAGCGGGCGGTGGCGGCCACCCGCGCGCAGGTGTCGAGGTCGGCGTCGTCGAGGACCACGAAGGGGTCGGAGCCGCCCAGCTCCAGGACCGTCTTCTTCAGGACCGCGCCCGCCGCCGCCGCCACCTGCCGGCCGGCGGGCTCAGAGCCGGTGAGGGTGACCGCCGCCACCCGCGGGTCATCGATCACCCCGCCCACCGCCGCCGCCGGGATGAGCAGGGTGGTGAAGAGGTGGTCCGGGAAGCCGGCGTCGCGGAACAGCCGCTCGATCGCCAAGGCGCAGCGCGGCACGTTCGAGGCGTGCTTCAGCAGGGCGGCGTTGCCCGCCATGAGCGCCGGGGCGGCAAAGCGGAAGACCTGCCAGTAGGGGAAGTTCCACGGCATCACCGCGAGGATCGGCCCGAGGGGGTCGAAGCGGACGTACGCTTGGCTGCCGTCCGACTCGCCCGGCTGCGGGGCGAGGTGGGTGGCCGCGGTGTCGGCGTAGTAGTCGCAGACCCAGGCGCACTTCTCCACCTCGCCGCGCGCCTCGCGGATCGGCTTGCCCATCTCCTCGCTCATCGTGCGGGCGTGGTCCTCCCGGGTCGCCCGCAGCACCTCCGCGGCGCGGTGCATGAGGGTGGCCCGCTCGTCCATGGGCCGCTCGCGCCACCCCTGCCAAGCACCAAAGCAGGCGGCCAGCGCCGCCGCCACCTTGCTCGGGGTGTAGGGGGTGAACCGCTCGATGAGCTCGCCGGTGGCCGGATTGATCGACTCGATCGCCATGGGTGCCTCCTCATACCGCCGTTGCTACCGCCCCGCCCCCTACGGCCGGTGGCGACGCTAGCAAATCTAACGGCCAAGGTGTCACCCACCCTGCGCCAGCCCTGGAGTCGGCCCCCATCCCGGTGCACCCCCCCTTCACAGCGCCACCGCCACCGGGAAGGCCGAAAGGGTCGCGCGCCCGCGGCTCAGAGGCCGGAGCCATACAAGTAAAGACCTGACCTCGAGTCGTTCTCGCGGGGTGCGCGCCGATGTACCGTTCGCCGTCTTGCCGACGAAGGAGGTCCGCGCCATGTCTACCGCGAAGGTGATCATCGTCATGGGCTCCGACTCCGACCTGGGGGTGATGGCGGTGGCGGCGGAGACCCTCGCCCGCCTAGGGGTCCCCCACGAGGTGCGCGTCGCCTCGGCGCACCGCTCGCCCGACCACACCCGCAGGCTGGTGGCGGAGGCGGAGAGCTCGGGGGTGGCCTGCTTCATCGCCGGTGCCGGCGGGGCGGCCCACCTCGCCGGGGTGATCGCCGCGCAGACCACCCGGCCGGTCATCGGCGTGCCCCTCGAGGGCTCGCCCCTGCACGGCGTCGACGCCCTCTACGCCACGGTGCAGATGCCCGGCGGCGTGCCGGTGGCGTGCATGGCGATCGGCAAGGCGGGGGCGCACAACGGTGCTTTATTCGCCGCCGAGATCCTCGCCTTGAGCGACCCTGCGCTCGCCGCGCGCCTGGCCGCGGACCGGCAAGCCCAGGCAACCGGGGTGGAGGAGCGGGACCGGCGGGTCCGCAACCCATGAGCCCACGACCGCTCTCCCTCGCCGTGGCCCCTACGAAGCAAGGTGCGAGACCGGCGGGTCCGCGACCCATGGGTGGCGTGCGCGGTGTTGGCCGGTGGCCGGGGTGGGCGCTCCCCCTCGCCGTCGCCGGTCTCCTCCTCGCCGCCGGGCCCGGTCGGGCTGCCGCGCTCGTCGCGACCGTGGCGGCGGTGCGGCCGGCCATCGTGGCGGTGGGCAGCTACCAGCTCCGTCGCACCCCGCCGTCGCACTACCTCGGCACCGGCTTCGTGGTCGGTGACGGCCGCTTTTGTCTCACCAACGCCCACGTGGTGGCGCCCGTGGTGGAGGGCAAGGAGGGCGACACCGTCCTCAGCCTCTTCGCCGCCAACGGGGAGGGAGCGAGTCGGCGGGGCGCGCGGTTGGTGGGCCACGATGATGACCACGACCTCGCACTGCTTGCCTTCGACGGCCCGCCGCTTCCCGCCCTCACCCTCGGCGACTCGCACGCGGTGCGCGAGGGCGAGGCGGTGGCGATCACCGGCTTCCCCATCGGCATGGTCCTCGGCCTGCACCCGGCCACCCACCGCGGGATCGTCGCCGCCATTGTGCCAATCACGGATCCGGCGCTCTCCAGCCGCGCCCTCACCGCCCACACCCTGCGCCAGCTCCGCGACCCCTTCCCGATCTTCCAGCTCGACCTCACCGCCTACCCGGGCAACTCCGGCTCACCCCTCTACCGCGCCGCCGACGGCGCGGTAGTCGGGGTGATCAACTCGGTCTTCGCCAAGCGCGGCAAGGAGTCCGCCCTCACCGACCCCTCGGGGATCACCTACGCCATCCCGATCCACCTCGCCCTGCCGCTGCTGCACGCGGCGGGGGTGAAGGGGCCGGAACGGTAAGGGGTCGAGCCGGACAAGACCGCGAAGGCCACCCAAGAGACGCCTGGGGAGGGCCGGAACGGCGGGCCTCGGCAACGCGCCAACCCGGTACCACTCCTCGGTGACCTCTGTGCCTCTGGGGTGAGACTGCGCCTCTGGGCCACGCCGGCGTGGGCTTTGGGTGCCGGTGACCCCCGCGCCCCGGCCTCGCTCCCCGCCGCGTCTTGGCGCCGGTGCGCGCCGGTGCCTTCCTGCTCCGCCCCGCGTCCCTCTCGGTGACCCCTGTGCCTCTGGGGTGAGACTGCGCCTCTGGGCCACGCCGGCGTGGGTTTTGGGCACCGGTGACCCCCGACCTCCGGCCTCCCCCTCGGCCGCGTCTTGGCGCCGGTG
>MNYW01000068.1:18287-61802 GCA_001873295.1 Nitrospirae bacterium CG2_30_70_394
CTCCCCCTCGGCCGCGTCTTGGCGCCGGTGCGCACCCATCCCGCGTCCCACCGGACGGCTATCCGCTGTCGCCGGGGAAGAAGATGGCGAGCCACACGGAGGGCTGATGCGGGTCGGTCCATGCCAGGCGGTGGCGGGTGTGGGGGGGCAAGAGGAGGTGGTCGCCGGGGGTGAGGTGCACCTCCCGTCCGTCCGCGAAGCCGATCCGCGCCGCGCCCCGGAGCAGCACCACCCACTCGCTCTCGGCCTGGTCGTACCAGAAGCCGGCGGGCGAGGACTGGCCGGAAGAGACGATGCGCTCGATGCGCACCGCCCCGGAGCCGGCGAGCTGCTCGACCCGCTCGCCCACGCCGCTCACCTCGGTGTCGCGAAAGAGGTTGTCCATGGTGAAGGCGATCCTCCGAGGCTACCCCCCGTCGTCGATCGACCGCACCGCGGCGGATGGGGAGTCTGCCGGACTTTTTCGGGATCGACTAGAACGAAGCAACGAGGCGACCCAGCGGACCATGGTCGACTCTTGGGCCCGGCTCGTGGGCTCGGCTCGTGGGATTTCTTCCTTCCTAGCCCGGTCGCGCGACGAACATTCCCGAGCCGGACTCGCGCGCGCCGCCTCTCGGCGCCCGATCAAGCGCGTCCGGCCACCCCTTAGCGCGCCGTGCGGCGGCGGTTGAAGAGGGTCCAGAGGCGCGGGTCGATGGCGGCGGTGGGGAAGGCGCCGAACTCGAAGCCGTAGCGCACACCCTCCGCGCCGACCGCCCTCCAGCGGACCGTGGCGTGGAGCTCCAGGGGGCGACCCGCCGGGCGGGGCTGGAAACGCAGGACCACCTCCTCCCCGAGATCGAGCTGCGGGGGGGCGGCGGCGGGCCAGCGCAGGCCGGTGCCGCGGGCGCTCAGGTCAACAATCTCCGCAACGACGGAGGTGGAGTCCGCGCACACCAGGGTGACCTCGAGCTGCAGATCGAGGTCGCGGCAGATGCGGTAGGGGCGGCGCGGGTCTCCGCCCGTGTTGGTGTCCGAGGGAGGTAGCGCCACGGCCTTATCCTCGCTCCCCGAACAGGGCGGTGCCGACGCGCAACCAGTGGGCCCCCTCCTCGATCGCCACCTCGAAGTCGTGGCTCATCCCGAGGGAGAGCCGCAACGGCCGGCCGCTTTGCTGCTCGAGCTCGCGGGCGAGGCGGGCGGCGGCGCAGAAGGTGGGGCGCGCCTGCTCCGCCTCCAGGGCGTAGGGCGGTACCGCCATGATCCCCTCCACCACCAGCTCGGGCAGGGCGGCCACCGCCTTCCACAGGGTGGCGAGGGCCTCCGGCAGGACCCCGCCCTTCTGCGGCTCGCGGCCGACGTTGACCTGCACGAGGCACCGCTGGCGCTTGCCGGCGGCGGCCGCGGCGGCGGCGAGGGCGTTGGCGAGAGGGAGGCGGTCGAGCGAGTGGATCAGATCGAAGAGGGCGACCGCCGCGCTGGCCTTGTTGCGCTGCAACCGGCCGATGAGATGCAGCTCCGTCACCCCGCTCAGGTGCGGCCGCTTCGCCCGCGCCTCCTGCACCCGCGCCTCGCCGAGGATCGTTACCCCCTGGTCCACCACCGCCTGCACCGCCGCCGCCGGCTGGCTCTTGGAGACGCCGATGAGGACGACCTCCGCGGGGTCGCGGCCCACCCGGGCGCACGCCGCCGCGATCCGTTCCCGCACCGCCGCCACCCGGGTGGCCGGATTCATGACGCCTCGCGGAGCGGGATCACCTCCACCTCGGTCACCCGCAAGAGGCGCCCATCCGCGCTGACAAAGCCATCGGCGCGACTCACCACCGCGGTCGCGAGGTGGAGGGCGTCGGGCGTACGGAGGCCGTAGTGGCCACGGAGACGGGCGGCGACCTCGGCGACCTCGGCGTCGATGGGGACCACCGACAGGTGGGGAAAGGTGGCGAGGAGGCGGCGGTACTCGTCGGCGAGCGCCTCCTCCCCCTGGCGCAGGGGCGCGGTGAGAAGCTCGGTGAGGGTGAGGGCGGAGGTGACCGCGGTACACGCGCCTCGCTCCACCAGCGAGAAGAGGGGGCGGGTGGCGCGTGTCCAGTCGCTCGCCCCCTCGAAGTGGCGAAGGAAGCACATGGTGTCGAGCGCCAGCCGCCGCCGTGGTTGCCGGCCGCGGTAGAGGAGACGCCGCTCGGAGACGGTCAGTCGCCCTCCCACTGCCCCCGCTCCTCCTCGAGATACGCGACGGCGCCGCCTGCACGCACCCACACCGCTCGCCCAAGGCCCTCGCTGCGTTCTGCAAAGCCACCACGTACAGGCCGCAACACCGCGGTACCCCCCTCCACCTCCAAGACCACCCGGTCACCCGGCCCGATCCCCAGCCGCCGGCGCACCTCCGCCGGAATGGTGATCTGCGACTTCGACGTGAGGGTGGCGACCCGGCCCGTTGCCTTACTCATCGCCGCCGAACGTAAGGCGGCGATCGGTACCCGTCAACCGCAGCCGGCGTGTCCGTGGCTCAGCAAACGCCGCACTTGTGGCAGCCGACCAGCCCCGGCGGACACGGTGAGCTCGCCTTGCCGAGGCTCGCCCGGTGCGCCTCGCGCGCCAGGTACGGGCTGACCACACCGGCCTCGACGTGGTCCCACGGCAGAGGCGCACCCACCTCGAGCGGCGCGTGGAGGTCGATCCCGGTCGCCGCCAGCCAGGCGGGCAGGACCTTGCGCCAGCGACCGCCCGCGGCGGCCGCCGCCTCCAGCAGATCCGCCGCCCGCCGGTCGCCGCGCGCCAGGATCGCCTCCACCGCCACGGTAGTCTCGCCCTCGCAATCCAGCTCGACGTTGCCAAGGCGCGCCAGGCGGCCACGCAGGGTGGCGACCTTCGCCGCCACCTGGGCAAACGGCTCCAGGGGGGCCCACTGGAAGGGGGTGTGGGGCTTGGGGATGAGCTGGTTGAGCGACACGGTGATCGCCCCGGCGTGGCCGGCCCGTTGCCAGTGGGGCAGAAACCGTTCGCGCACCGCCGCTACCAGGGCGGCCATCGCCTCCACGTCCGCGTCGCGCTCGCCCGGCAGGCCGACCATCAAGTAGAGCTTCACCCGGTCGATGCCGGCGTTGGCGAGGGTGTCGGCGGCGGCGAGGATCTGGCCCTCGTCGAACCCCTTGCTCACCACCCGCCGCAGCCACTCGCTGCCGCCCTCGGGGGCGAGGGTGAGCGACCGGTTGCCGGAGCGCACCAGCACGTCGACCACCTCCGGGGTGAGATGGTCGATGCGGATCGACGACGGCGAGACCGTGGCGCCGCGCGCCACCAGCCCCTCTACCAGGGCGAGGAAGTCGGGGTGGTCGCCGGGCGACGGCGCCACCAGGCCGACGCGCCGGGTGAACGGCAGCGCCGCCTCCGCCTCGGCGAGCAGCCGCGCCACCGGGTGGTGGCGGGGCGGGTTGTCGGCATAGCCGGCGGTGCAGAAGCGGCACTGGCGCGGGCAGCCGCGCGAAGTCTCCAAGAGGAACATGTCGCCAAAGACCGAGTCCGCGGGGAGGTAGCGCGAGTGGGTCGGGTACGGGGTGAGATCGCGGAGCCACTGGCGCGCCACCCGCGCGGGGAAGGCGGGGCGCGGGGTGAGACCGGCGAAGCGGCCGGCGCGGGTCTCACCGATGTAACCGGCGGGGAGGTAGAGGCCGGGGAGGTCGGCGAGCTCGCGGCCGATCACCTCACGGTCAGCGGTGGTGGCGTGGAGGGCGCGCAACCGCGCCACGACCTCCGGCAGCGCCGCCTCCGCCTCGCCGAGGAAGAGGGCATCGAAGAAGGGGGCGAGGGGCTCGGGGTTGAGGGAGACCCCGGTGGAGCCGGCGAGGAGCAGCGGCCAGGCGGGCCGATCGGCGGCGCGCACCGCCAGCCCGGCGGCGCGAACCATCTCGACGATGTGCAGGTAGTCCGCCTCGAAGGGGGCGGAGAAGCAGATCAGGTCGAAGCGCGACAACGGCCGGCCGCTCTCCACCGACCGCGGCTCCACCGCCGGGCGCGGCCGGCCGCCACCATCCGCGGGGAGGAAGAGGCGCTCGCAGCGGCAGCCGGGGAGCGCCGCGAGCAGCCCGGCAACCACCTGCAAGCCGAGGTTCGCCATCCCCACCCGGTAGGTGTTGGGGAAGCACAGGCCGATGGCAAAGTGGCCCTCCCCCGGCGCCGCGCCAAGGAGGCGCTCCGCCGCGCCACCGGGGCGCGCGCCACGCCGGTTCACCGCGCCTCGCTTTCGCCGCGCCGCCGCCAAGGCCACCGCGGCGCGCGCGCCTGCGCGGATTCGCGCATCTGCGGCCTTGGGTGCGCCCTTTCGCGCGGCGGCTGAAGGGCAGGCCGCCGGGACGGGCGCCGCCCAGGCTGCACCAAGCCGTTGCATCCGGCCGCCCGCCGTGGGGGATAAGCCATGGTTAGACAGTAGACAGTGGAGAGCAGGGAGTAGACAGGGGGGGGATTTTGGCCCCGGCAGCGGGACACGCGGCGCGCTGGGACGGGTGGCCCACCGCTCGCCTCTCTCCGGCGGGTGGGGCGGGGCCGCATGATCGCCACCGGTGAGCCGGCGTGGGGTTGAGCCAGCGCCGGATGGCATGTCAGTTGCTTAGTTTTTAGGTGGGGACAGGGGACGAGTTCCCCGCGCGTGGTAAGGGACGGTGCAGGAGCCCGGGAGACAACACCATGGGACCGATGTTCGATCTGCAGGCGTGGGTGGAGACCCACGACTCTCCCTTCCTCATCCTCGACGAGACCTTCCGGGTGGTGGCCGCGAACCGCGCCTACGAGCGGGTCTTCGCCCGTAGCCGGCGCGAGGTGGAGGGGCGGCCGTGTTACGAGGTGGCGCACCAGCGGCCGGTGCCGTGTGACCAGGCCGGGGAGGAGTGTCCGCTCGCCCGCGCCCGCACCACCGGCCTGCCCTACTCCTGCCTGCACACCCACTACGACGCGGTGGGCGAGGTGCGCTGGGTGCGTGTCCACCTCTACCCGATCACCGCCGCCGATGGGATGCGCTACTACGCCGAGACGGTGGAGGAGATCGCGGCCGCGGAGCGGCCCGTGGGGATGCGGCCGGGGGAGCGGCGGCTGGTGGGTCGCTCGCGCCCCTTCCTGGAGATGGTCGAGGCCCTCACCGCCGCCGCCACCTTTGGGGGCCCGATCCTCCTGATGGGCGAGGCGGGGACCAGCAAGGAGCTCGCGGCACGCTTCATCCACGGCCACTCGGCGCGCGCCAGCCACCCCTTTTTCTCCCTCGACTGCGCGGCAGTGGGCGCCACCCGGATTGACCGCGAGCTGTTCGGCGACGAGCGCGGTGGAGGCCCCGGCAGTGGGGCGGAGAGCGCCGGAATGGTGGAGCTCGCCCACGGCTCCACCCTCTTCCTCGACGAGATCGACGACCTATCCCTGGCCATCCAGGCGAAGCTCCTGCGTCTCCTCGAGAGCCGCGAGGTGCAGCAGGTGGGCAGCGACCGGTCGCTGCCGGTGGACGTGCGGATCATCGCTGCCGCCCGCCGTCCCCTGTGGGAGGCGGTGACCGCGGGCCTCTTCCGCGAGGAGCTCTTCCACCGCCTCGCCTGCTTCACCGTCGAGCTGCCCCCCCTGCGCGACCGGTTCGAGGATCTGCCCCTGATCATCGTTGAGCTCCTGCGCCACCTCCCGCCGCCCACCGGCATTGTGGCCTACCGGATCTCGCGAGCGGCGGTGGCCACCCTGCGCACCTACTCGTGGCCAGGCAATGTGGACGAGCTCAGGGAGCTCTTGCAGGTAGCCGCCGCCGCCGCACCGGCGGGGAGGATCGAGGCCGAGACCATCGTCCCTATCCTGCGCGACCACCAGGACCACACCCCCGTGGCCGCCACGGATCGCGCCGGGATTCCCGGCCGGGTGCGGCCGGCGGTGCTACCGCCGGCGGAGGCGGAGCGGCTCTACCTCGCCGACGCCCTCGCCCGCCACCAGGGCCACCGCCGCCACACCGCCAGCGCCCTCGGGATGAGCGAACGCACCCTCTACCGCAAGCTCAAGCGGTACGGCCTCGGGAAGTAGAAAGTAGAAAGTAGAAAGGGGGCGGGAGACTCCGCCGCCCCCGGTGATGTGCCACCCCTTTCTACCCTCTCCTCCCTCGCCGAGGGGCGGTCGGATCGAGCGGTCTACTCCCCCGGTTGTCGAGTCGCCGGCCGGCTCAACCGGGGGCGGTCGTCGCCGGTCGCGGGCGACGGCGGGGCCGCGTTTCCAAGGGGCGGCGCCGCCGCTACCCTCGCGGCCATGCGGCGCTGGCTCCTCCTTTTCGGTGGCGTGGCGGTGGTGGTGGGTGCGACCGTCGCCTTGCGACGCACGGTGCTGGCGCCGGCGCTGGTGGCGGTGGAGGTCGCCGAGGTCGGCCGCGGGCGGGTGGAGCAGACTCTCACCAACTCGCGCGGCGGCACGGTGAAGGCCCACCGCCGTGCCCGCCTCTCCCCGGAGGTGGGTGGCCGGGTGGTCACCCTCACCCACCGCGAGGGGGAGACGGTGGCGTTGGGCGAGCTGTTGCTGGCCCTCGACGACTCGATCCTCCGCGCCCAGTTGGCCCTGGCCCGGGCAGAGGGTACGGCGGCCAAGGCGCGCCAGGAGCAGGCGTGTGTGGAATCCAGCCGGGCGGCGCAGGAGGTAGCGCGCAATCGCAGCCTCGCCGCGCGCGCGGTGATCGCCGCCGATCTGTTGGAGGGGCTGGAGGCGAAGGCGGCGGCGGGGGCGGCGGCGTGCTTAGCGGCGGCAGCGGAGGTGGAGCGAGCGGCGGCGCAGGTGGAGGTGGTGGAGAGCACCCTCGCCCAGACCCGCCTGCGTGCGCCGTTCGCGGGGAGCGTCGCCCGCCAGACCATCGAGGTGGGCGAGTGGGCGACCCCGTCGCCGCCGGCGGTACCGGTGGCGCCAGTGATCGAGCTGATCGACGCCGAGCCGCGCTACATCGCCGCCCCCATGGACGAGGTGGACGCGGCCAAGCTCGCGGTCGGCCAGCCGGTGGCGGTGACCCTCGACCCCTACCCGGGACAGAGCTTCCCCGCCCACCTCACCCGGGTGGCCGCGTATGTGCTGGATGTGGAGCAGCAGAACCGCACGGTCGAGATCGAGGTCCGCCTTGACGACGCCGCCTTCGCCGCCCGCCTTCTGCCCGGTACCTCGGCGGACGTGGAGGTGGTCCTCGGCGCCCACGACGAGGTGGTGCGCATCCCCACCCCGGCCCTCGTGGAGGGGGGGCGGGTCCTGGTGATCGGCGACGACGACCGGCTGGTGGCGCGGACGGTGATCGTGGGGCTACGCAACTGGGACTTCGTGGAGATCTCCTCCGGCCTGGCGGTGGGCGAGCGGGTGGTCACCAGCCTCGACCGGGCGGGGGTGGCCGCGGGGGTGCGGGTGCAGGTGGCCTCACCGTGATCGAGCTCGCCTCCGTGGCGCGTACCTTCTGGGTGGGGGAGGAGGAGGTCCACGCCCTCGCCGGGGTCGATCTCACGGTGGCGGCGGGCGACCATCTGGTGATCCTCGGCGCGTCGGGGAGCGGCAAGTCGACGCTCCTCAACATCCTCGGCCTGCTCGATCGGCCGACCACCGGCACCTACCGGTTCGACGGAAGGGATGTCTCCGCCCTCGCCGACGGTGAGCGGACCCGCCTGCGGCGCGACGCGATCGGCTTCGTCTTCCAGTTTTTCCACCTCGTCCCGCGCCTCACCGCCCTGGAGAACGTGGCCTTACCGATGGTCTTCGCCGGCGTCGCGCGCACCGATCGGCGGGCGCGCGCCGCGGCCGCCTTGGAGGCGGTGGGGCTCACCGCGCGCGCCACCCACCGGCCGGACCAGCTCTCCGGCGGCGAGCGCCAGCGGGTGGCGATCGCCCGCGCCACGGTGATGGGGCCACGCCTGCTGCTGGCCGACGAGCCCACCGGCAACCTCGACTCCGCCTCCGGCCGCGCGGTCCTCGACCTCTTGGAGGGGATGAACCGCGCCGGCCTCACCCTCGTCGTGATCACCCACGACCCGGCGATCGCCGTCCGCGCCACCCGTCACATCACCCTGCGCGACGGCCGGATCGTGGCGCAGGGCTAGGGGTCGACCCTCGAAGAAGGATCTCGGTGGCAGAGCCCAAAGGTCTGTGGTTAGCCCGCGGTCGTCCTCTCCCCCAGGCGAACAAACTGGCAGCGGTGGAAGCGGTCGCCGTCGCGCTGGAGCGGCGGGGCGGCGCTCTGGCAGCGGGGTTCGGCCCAGGCGCAGCGGTCATGGAAGCAGCAGCCGGGGGGGAGGCGGTCGAGGGCGGGGACCTGGCCGGGGATCGGGGTGAGGCGGGCGAGCCCCGGGCGCGGGATCGAGGCAAGCAGCCCCCGGGTGTAGGGGTGGCGCGGGTCGGCGAACAGGGGCTCGGTGGCGGCGTGCTCAACGAGCTCGCCCCCGTACATCACCGCCACCCGATCCGCGGTCTGCGCCACCACCCCCAGGTCGTGGGTGATCAGGAGCACCGCCAGCCCTCGGTCGCGCTGCAGGCGGGCAAGTAGCGCCAGGATCTGCGCCTGGATGGTGACGTCCAGGGCGGTGGTGGGCTCGTCGGCGATGAGGAGCTCCGGGTCGCACGCCAGGGCCATGGCGATCATCACCCGCTGGCGCTGGCCGCCGGAGAGGTGGTGCGGGTAGTCGCGCAGGCGGAGTTCCGGCTCGGCGATCCCGACCTGGGCGAGCAGCTCCGCGGCGCGCGCCCGCGCGGCCACCCTACCCAGGCCGAGGTGGATCTTGAGCGGCTCCATCACCTGCGCTCCGATGGTGAAGACCGGGTTCAGGGCGGTCATCGGCTCTTGGAAGATCATCGCGATTCGGTTGCCGCGCACCCGGCGCATCTCACCTTCCGAGAGGGCGAGGAGATCAGTGGAGTCGAGGCGGATGGCGCCGCCGGTGATCCGGGCCACGCCGCGCGGCAAGAGGCGCAGGCAGGCCAGGGCGGTGACCGACTTGCCGCACCCTGACTCGCCGACCAGCCCCACCACCTCGCCGCGCTCAACCCCGAGGCTGAGCCCGCGCACCGCGCTGAAGGTGGCGTGGCGGGTGGCGAAGGCGACGGTAAGGTCGTCGATCTCGAGAAGCATGGGCGGGGCGGGGAGGTCGGGAGGGGGCGGCGCAGCGGGAGGGGACGATGGTATGCCGGGGGCGGCGGTTCACCCTACGATGGGGGGCGCGGCGGGTCGGCCACCCGGTGCGCTCGGCTCCGTCGCGCCCTGCTTCTCCCCATCATCGCCTCCACCTTTGCCATGGTCGACCCCGCCCCGCCCGATCCCATCGTCCTGCCGGTGCAGCAGGGGGAGGAGCTCCACCTGTTCATCGTCTCCGACGCCACCGGCCGCACTGCCGAGGAGGTCCTCAACGCGGCGCTGTTTCAGTTTCAGACCACCCACGTGGTCCTGCACCGTTTCCCGCGCGTCCTCTCCGCCCCCCTGGTGGAGCGAATCATCGCCCAGGCCTCCGAGCTCAGGGCGGTGATTGTCTGCACGGTGGTGGAGCAGGAGCTTGCCGATCTCTTGCACCGGCGGGCGCAACAGGCGGGGGTGGCGATGGTGGACATCATGGGGCCGATCATCGAGGCGATCGGCCGGGTGGTGCACCGTGGCCCGCTGGGGGCGCCGCGCACTCCGGACATGCGGGCGAGCGCGGTGAGCCTGCGCGCCGACGCGATCTCGTTCACCGTCAGCCACGACGACGGCCGGCGCATCGAGGAGGTGGGCGAGGCGGACGTGGTCCTCCTCGGGGTGTCGCGCGCCGGCAAGACCCCGACCTCGGTCTACCTCGCCACCCACGGGTTGCGGGTGGCGAACATCCCCCTGATCCCGGGGGTGCGCCTGCCGGAGGCGTTGCGCCAGGTGGAGCCGCAACGGGTCTTCGTCCTCAGCCGCGCCCCGGCCACCCTCGCCCATCTGCGGCTGGCACGCACCGCGGTGGCGGAGAGCGGCCGCTACGCCGATCTCACCACGATTCGCGAGGAGGTGCGCGCCGCCCGCGAGGAGGTGGAGCGGTTCGGCGCGGGCTGGCAGAGCATCGACGTCACCACCCTCTCCATCGAGGAGACCGCCACCCAGATCGAGCAGCTCCTTGGGCCGGTGGGCCGCCGGCCGCGGGAGTGAGGGCGGTGTGGCGCGGCCGGGTGCGTCCGGTCTCGTCGCCTCACGGCGAGTGCAAAGCCTGAAGGAGCGCGATGGAGATCGTCACGCGGAAAAGCGGCCCCGCTCCGCGAGGAGCGCCATACGCTGCCGTCGATGGACAAGGTCCAACAGCCTCTGAAAGAGCGCGATGGAGATCGTAGTCATTGGGGGTGATGCGGCGGGGATGAGCGGCGCAAGCCAGATCCGACGGCTCCAGGGGGGCTGGCCGATCACCGTGGTGGAGCGCTCGCCCTTGACCTCGTACGCGGCGTGCGCCGTTCCCTATTTTTTCGCCGGCGACCTCGCCAGCGCCGGCGACCTGGGGGTGGTCACCCCGGCCGCCTTTCGCGAGCACAGCCGCATCGACGTGCGCACCCACACTGAGGTGTTGGCGATCGACCCTCGCGCGCGACGGGTGGCGGTACGCCGGGACGACGGTGGCGAGGAGGCGATCGCCTATGACCGGCTGCTCCTCGCCACCGGCGCCCTGCCGGTCCGGCCCACCTGGGAGGGGGTGGAGCTGGACGGGGTCTTTTTCCTCCGCTCCCTCGCCGACTCCCTCGCCCTCGCCAACCGGTTGCACACCGGCGCCTCCCGCGCGGTGGTGGTGGGCGGCGGCCACGTCGGGCTGGAGTTGGCCGAGGCGTTGGCACGCCGTGGCCTGGCGGTCACCGTGGTGGAACGCGCGGCCACGCTGTGGGGTGGCGGCGATCCGGAGCTGAGCCGGCTGGCGGTGGACGAGCTCGCCGCCCACCGCGTGGCGGTGCGCCTCAAGAGCGCGGTGACTGGCCTGGTGGGCCAGGGTGGCCAGGTCGTGGCGGTGGCCACCGAGGGCGGGGAGATCGCCTGCGACCTCTGCCTCATCGCCCTCGGGGTGCGGCCCAACGTCGCCCTCGCGGCGGCGGCGGGGATCGGTCTCGGGGAGAGCGGCGCAATCGCCGTGGACGAGGGCCAGCGCACGGATCGGCCCGGGGTGTGGGCGGCGGGCGATTGTTGCGAGGTCTTGCACCGGGTCACCGGCCGGCCCTGCTACCTCCCTCTGGCCCTCGCCGCCCACCGCGCCGGCCGGGTCGCCGGCACCACCATGGCCGATGGCGAGGCGCGCTTTCCCGGGGTGGTGGGGAGCCTGGCGTTCAAGTGCTTCGACCTCGCCATCGCCCGCACCGGCCTCACCCCGGCGGCGGCGACAGCGGCGGGGTATGCGCCGCGCGGCGTTACCGTGGAGGCGGAGTCGCACGCCCCCGCCTCCACGGGCCACGTGCCGATCACCGTGACCCTCTGGTTCGACGCCACCACCCGGCGGCTGCTCGGTGGGCGCCTCGCCGGCCGCGAGCCCTCGGTGGCGAAGCGGTGCGACCTCTTGGCAGTGGCGATCACCACCGGCATGACCGTAGGTGAGGTTGCCGACCTCGACCTCACCTACGCCCCGCCGTTTGGCCCGGTCTGGGACCCGCTCCTCCAGGCCGCCGCCCGCGCCGCGCGGGAGTGCGGGAACTAGGAGTCGGTCGAACTTTGGCGACCGGGAGGGGGGGGCGGGCGGAGGCGGGCGGTCCCACTGGGAGCCCCAGTGGCAAGGGGTTTTTAGATCGTGCCGCGAATGGCCGCGAATCGTGGACCTGGACGGTGCGGACCACCCCAGCCGGTCGCGCTGGCGCCAGGGTGGGGAGGTGGCGCTTGGCGACGAGACGACGGCGCCCGCACTGGTGGACCACCCCGTGGAGAGGGGGCGCCTAGCGCGGGTCCGGCCTTGGCGCCGCGGTGGCGGGTGCAGCGGTAGAAGGGCGCGCTCGCTGCCGATTTGCGGCGCCGCGGCGAGGGACCACGCAACGGCCCGCAGTGGGCGCTGGAGACAACCACCGGTCGCGGTTTGGAAGCGGATTGTGGGGAGTGGCTTGGCGTCGCTGGAAAGAGCCCATCCGCCGCCTTTGCCCCGTGGGGCAGACCACCGGATACTGGCGGCGTGGAACGGTTCATCGTCGCCATCACCGGGGCCTCGGGCGCCATCTACGGGGCGCGCTTGATCCAGGCGATCGGAGCCGCCGGCGGCGAGGTGGCGGTGGTGGTGAGCCACGCGGCCCTCGCGATCCTGCGCGACGAGGTGGGGTGGGAGCTCGCCTCCGATGGGGCGGCGCGGGCGGTGCAAATCGCCACCGCCTGCGGGGTCGCGGCCGAGCGGATCACCTGCTACCGGAATGGCGACGGGTATGCCCCGATCGCCTCGGGCTCGTATCGATGGCAGGCGATGGTGGTGGCGCCATGCTCGATGGCGAGCCTGGCGGCGATCGCCCACGGCCTGGCGGACAACCTGATTCGGCGCGCCGCCGACGTGACCTTGAAGGAGGGGCGGCGGCTGATCGTGGTGCCACGCGAGTCACCCCTGTCGCTGATCCATCTGGAGAACCTCGCCGCGGTCGCGCGCGCCGGCGCCCACATCATCCCGCCGATCCCGCATTTCTATACCCACCCGCAGACCGTCGAGGAGGTGGTGGCGCAGACGGTGGCGCGGGTGCTGGACCACCTGGGGCTCGCCCACGACCTCACTCCGCGTTGGCACGGGCAGGAGGGATAAGACGACAAAGGGCCGCCGGGTTTCCCCGGCGGCCCCAGGTCGCGCGTGCGCTCCGGCGGTTGCCCGCCGGGAGATCACATCCGCTCAGGTGAAGAGGTTGATCTGCGCCTCGCTGGCAATGTCGAGATAGCTGCTCGCCCCGACGAACTCGATGCCGTCGATGAACTCGCTCTTGTCGAAGCCGAACAGGTCGACGGTCATCTGACACGCCATCATCTTGACCCCGGCCTCCATGCACAGGCTGCGGAGCTCGGTCACGGAGGCGACGCCGACGTTGGAGATCGTCTTTTTCATCAGGGTGGTGGCGAGGGCCTCGTAGCCCGGGACCAGGGACTGGACGAAGTTCGGGATGTTCCAGGTGATGTTGCGGAACCACTTCGGCCCGATCGGCATCTTCATGGGCATCGCCGGGTTGCCCAGGGGGCTGACCTGCGCGGTGATCTCCTTCTTCAACAGGGTGAGGCCGTAGAAGGTGAAGAAGATGGTGACGTCAAAATCGAGCGCCGCGGCGGTGGAGCCGAGGATGAAGGGCGGGTAGGCCCAGTCGAGGGTGCCCTTCGTGGCGATGATGGTCATCTTGGTGCTCATGGCATGTTCCTTTCACGAGGGAGAATCGGGCTCCCACCTCGTCAACGGTTAGGACTTCTTGATCGAGAAGATGAACTTGCCACCCTCGGCGGTGGCGCCAAGGAGAGTGTTGTTGGTGCGCTTGCACCAGGCGGTGATGTCGTTCTGCGAGCCGGGGTCGGTGGAGATCATCTGCAGGACCTGCCCTGAGGTCATCGCGTCCACTGCCTTCTTGGTCCGCAGGACCGGCAGTGGGCAGTTGAGTCCGCTGCAATCGAGTACCTGATCTGCTGCCATGGTGGTTCTCCTTCGTAGGGGGGGGGTAGACGATCCTCAGGCGGCCATCTCCTGAGGGGTGGGATGCAGGGTGATGAGGAGGGCGTCGAGGAGTTCGCGGCAGTTGTGGAAGACGGTGATCTCCTTGCGCACCTTGGTGATCAGGGTGGCGCCCTCGAAGGTGGAGAGGATGAACTGGGCGAGCTGCTCGCTGTCCACCTCCCGCCGCACTTCGTGGCGCTCCTTCGCCGCCTCCACGAGGCGGATGATCTGCCCCTCGAAGTAGCGGAAGACCGTGTCCACGTGGGCGGCGATACCGGGGTGGTTGTTGCCCATCTCCAGGGCGAGGTTGCCGAACGGGCAGCCGCCCTGGAACTGGTTGTCCGTGTGGTACTGCTCCATCGCCCCGAAGAAGGCGTGGATCTGCTCACGCAGGGTCGTCTGGGTGGTGGTGGTGGCGGCGAAGAGGCGGCTGAACTCGGCGGCGAAGGACTCGACCACCGCGTAGCCGATCTCATCCTTGGTGCGGAAGTGGAAGTAGAGGTTGCCCTTCTTCACCGCCGCCCGCTGGAGGATCGCGTCGACGCTGGTGTGGTAGTAGCCGTGCAAGTGAAACAGCTCCGCGGCCGCCTGCACGATGCGCTCCCGGGTCTCGTTGCCGCGTGGCGTGGTCATGGGGGAACCGTGGGTCTGCTCTCGGGGGACAACTAAATAGACCGACCGGTCAGTCAGTGACCACCCTACGACTCCAAGATCCCGTTGTCCAGCACCGCTTACCCCTCTTGGCGCACCGCCCGGCGGACCGTGGCGGCGATCCCTGCCGCGTCCAGCCCCATGGCGGCGTAGAGCTCCGCCGGCACCCCCGAGGAGCCGTAGGTGGTGACCCCGAGGCGAATCAGGCGGCAGCCGAGGCCGTGGTCGGCCAGGCAGTTGGCGACGCTGGATCCCAGGCCGGTGGCCGGGGTGTGGTCCTCGACGGTGACGATCAGGCCGGTGGCCGCGGCCTGTTGGATTGCCGCCACGTCCACGTCGCGGGCACACGCCATGTTGAGGACCCGGACGTGGATGGCCTCGGCGGCGAGCCGCTCGTGGGCGGCCACCGCCGCCCCGACTACCGCCCCGAGGGCGATGATCGTTGCGTCGTCGCCCGCCCGCAAAAGGTCCGCCTTGCCGTACTCGAAGCGGTAGTCCCCAGCGAAGAAGGGGGTGCCGTCCGCGCGGGCAATGGGCGCCATCTTCGACCGCCCCATGCCGAGGAAGCAGTTGCCCGGCTGGGTCGCCATCCAGCGGGTCGCCCGGTCGGTCTGGTTGGGGTCGGCGGGGATCACCGTGCGAAAGCCGTGCAGGGAGTGGAGCAGGCCGAGGTAGTCGATGCACTGGTGGGTCTTGCCGTCCTCGCCCACGTCGAGCCCGATGTGGGTGCACACCAGCTTCAGATTGCCGCCATTGATGTCGGTGAGCCGGTGCTGGTTGTAGGTCTCGCACACCCCGAAGACGCCGAAGTCGGCGAAGAAGGTGAGGACGCCGCAGGCGGAGAGGGCGCCGGCCATCGCCGCGGTGTGGTGCTCTTGGATCCCCGCCTCGAAGAACTGGGCGGGGAGGCGCTGGTGGAAGCCATCGGTCTTCACCGACCCCTCCAGGTCGCAGTCGAAGACCGCCATCGGGACGGTGTCGCCGTTACCCGCTGCCAGGTCGGCGAGGGCGTTGCCCCAGGCGGAGCGGTTGTCGGTCTTGTCGGTGGGACCGTAGGTGCGCGGCGTCCCCGCCTCCACCTTCAAAGCCACCCCCGGCGGCTCGACGCCGTGATAGCGGAGCGGCTCCGCGACCCGCCGCTGGCGTAGGGACTCGACGGTGAGGTCGAGGCCGGCGGCGCGGAAGGTCGCGTCCGCCACCGCGTCGGCCACCGGCTGGCCGTGGTACCTCGCCTGGTTCTCGATCGCCGGGATGCCGTGGCCCATCACCGTGTGCGCAAGGATGCAGGTGGGCCGCTCCTTCTGGATCGCCGCCTGGTGGAGCGCCGCGTACAGGGCAGCGAAGTCGTGGCCGTCCGCCTCAACCACCTCCCAGCCGTCGGCGGCGTAGTCGGCGCCGATCTCCTGCGGCATCACCTCGCGCGTGGCGCCACCGATTTGCAGGCCGTTGAGGTCGACCAGGGCAGTGAGCTCGGCGAGGCCGTACTTCACCGCGAAGCGGCGCGCCTCGCAGATCTGCCCCTTCTGCTGCTCGCCGTCCCCCATAGCGACATAGACCCGACCGCCGTCGCCGGTGAGGCGGCCGCCAAGGGTGAAGCCGCAGCCCGCGGAGAGCCCCTGGCCGAGGTTGCCGGTGCCCCATTCGACCCCCGTCACCTTGCGCTCGATGTGGCCCTCGAAGGGCGAGCCGGTCTGGCGGAAGTGGAGCTGCGCCTCCTCGATGGGGAAGAAGCCAAGGCGGCCGAGGACCGCGTAGACCCCCGGCGAGGTGTGGCCGTGGGAGACGACGATCCGGTCGCGGGTGGGCTCCGTGGGGGTCGCCGGATCGACGTTCGCCAGCCCCCAGAGGAGCAGGTAGAGGTGGAGCGAGGAGAGGGAGCCGCCCGGGTGGCCGGAGCGGGCGCCGGAGGTCATCGCGACGATGTCCGCCCGGCACAGGGGGAGCAGCGACTCAAGGAAACGCCGCTCCGCCGCGCCCAGGGTGGGGGCGGCAAAACCGCGACATGGGCTGTCGAGTAAGGGGTGCGCCAAGGCGGTCTCCAGAACCAGGGGTCGTTCTTAGCAATCGCGCAACATTCGGTCAAGAAAAGCGTTGCGGATCGCCCGCTGCTCCGCGGCCGGTTGGCCCTTGGCGCGATCGCCGGCAACGCAACGGATCCAGGCGGATCGGGGCCCCAGCGTGGCCCGTGGTGGGTGACCGAGCCCCCGGAGGAGGCGGTCGGCCTTGGGTCCGATCGACCGCCGCGAAGCGGGCGATCCGCGGATCGTGGGGCCGGGTCGTGCCGTTCTTCGCCGCCTAGGAGGCTGTCGGACTGGGTCGATCGGCGGGGATGCACAGGCGCGGGCGCTTGCGCCTGGCGGGGGTTGCGGCTCCCGGAAAAGGCAGGCCGCCCATGAACGCGCCGCCCCGTGGCTGGAGGCGCAGGGTGGTTCCCCGCCCCGGAGACGGAGGTCACGAAGGAGCGCCTGAGAACTCCAACCTCGCTCCTCCGTCGCCCCGCGGGTGAGGGGGCCTTCTTATCGGAGACAAGGGGAGCATCCGATGCGGCTCCGTCGCCCCGCGGGTGAGGGGGCCTTGCAGGCGGCACCGGTGCGACCGGCTGGGGTGGCCCGCACCCCCCGGTTCATGAATCGCGCCCCTTCGCGGCGCGATCGAAAAACCCTTTGCCGATGCCTTTCCCCAACCAGACCGCCCGCCCGCCGCCCGCCGCCCAAGTCCGGCAGCCTCCGCGCGCGCCGGGCGCGGCGCTCCGGACACGCGCCCGCGCCCTTGCGCCCCCCGCGCCAGAGGGTGCGCGGCGCCTACGCGCACAAGGCGAGGATCTTCCCCACCGCCACGTGGTCCTGGACCGCCTGCACGATCCGCACGATCGCCGTTTCGCGCTGCTGGTGTGGGTCGGGGGCGTCGACGGGCGGCGCGCCGGCGTGGGCACGCAGGCGGCGGAGAAAACAGCGGCGGAAGGCGACATCATCGAACAGGCCGTGGATGTAGCTCCCCCACACCTTGCCGTCGTGGGAGATGGCGCCATCGGGCCGGTCGATGAGCTCGCGATCGCGGCGTACGATGGTGGCGAAGGCCTGCACCTCCTCCTCCAGGAGGGTCCGGCCAAGGTGGTGCTCGTAGCCACGCACGCTCTTGCCGCACAGCTCCTCGGTGTGGTCGAGGCAGAGCGCCTCCACCTCGTGGCTCTCGCGGGTGTGGCCCAGGAGGCTGGCGATGGGCAGCAGGTCGAGCCCCTCCACCTCGCCGAGGCTGGACTCGCGCCCCATCGGGTCGAGGACCACCTTGCCGAGCATCTGCAGGCCGCCGCCGATCCCCACCACCACCCCGCCGGCGGCGCGAAAGGCGCGGATGTGCCGGCCGAGGCCGGACTGGTGGAGGTAGGTGAGGTCCTCGAGGGTGTTGGCGGAGCCGGGAATGATCAGGCAATGGACGGTGGCCAGGGGGGTCTCCGGCCCTACCGCCACCAGCTCCACCGCCGGCTCAGCCGCGAGCGGCGCCGCGTCATCGTCGCTGCCCGCGTGCGGCAAATCGACGACGCCGATGCGCAGGCCGAGGGCGGGCCCCTCCGCCGGCCGCGCCGTCTCCACCACCACCCGCCCCTCGTGGGGCAAGGCAAGGTCGCGCAGCTCCGGCACCAGACCGAAGACCTCTACCGCGCAGCGCGCCTCGACGTGGGCGGCAAGGGTGGCGCCGTCGGTGCGGTTGCCCTGGTAGCGGTTGATCAGCAACCCCTTGACCCGCGCCCGCTGCGGCTCGGGGAGGAGGGCGAGGGTGCCGTACAGGGCGGCGAAGACCCCACCCTTGGCGGCGCCACCCACCAGGATCACCGGCGCGTCGGCGATCTCCGCCACCCCGGCGTTGGCGAGCAAGACGGCGCGGATCTCCAGGTCGGTGGGTGAGCCCGATCCTTCGATCACCACCACCTCGTGCTCGCGGGCGAGGAAGGCGTAGCTCTCCGCCACCGCCTGTTCCAGGCGCGGCCGCAGGCGGCGCAGCTCTTCCAGGGTGACCACGCCGTGGCGCTCCCCCTGGATGAACAGCTCCACCCGGTGGCCCTCCACCGGCTTGAGGAGGAGCGGGTTCATGTGGGTGTTCGGGTAGACCCCGCACGCCTGTGCCTGGACCGCCTGCGACCAGCCAATCTCGCTGCCGGACTGGGTGATGAACGGGTTGAGCGTCCAGTTCTGCGCCTTGAATGGCGCCACCCGCCTGCCTTGGTCGCGCAGGATCCGACAAAAGGCGGTGGCCAGGATGCTCTTCCCCACGTTCGAGGCGGTCCCCTGAAACATCAGGGCGTGGGAGGTCGTGGCCATCGGCAGGGTCTCCGCGGGCAGGAGCAGACGCACACCATGCCGCGAACGGGCACCATAGCCGAGGCTGGCCAAGAGGGCCAAGGCGGGCGGCGCGAGCCGGGGAAGGACTCCGCCACGAGGTCCACGGTGGCGCCGGGCAAGAGGCCACGCCACCCCGCCGAGCCAGCCAAGACGCGGCGCCGCCGGCGACACCCCACCTCTGCCACTCCCTCCGCTTCGTGCGCCGCGTGGTTTTGTAGGGGATGCGGGCGGCCGAAGAGCGGGCCAGCCACCCCACCTTTGCGGAGCGCCTATGCACCCCCTCCTCGCCAACTGCCTCGATCGTCTCCCGGTCCTGCCGGTCCACGTCCAATCCCTCTTCGCCCTCTTTCACGACCCGAACGCGGATGGCCGCCAAGTGGGCGAGCTGGTGTGCCAAGACCCGGCCCTCGCCGCCCAGACCCTGCGGGTGTGCAACTCGCCCTTCTTTGCCTTGCCCACCGAGGTCACCTCGGTCCACCAAGCGGTGGTGCTGCTGGGGATGGAGATGGTCCAGGGGCTGGTCCTCGCCACCTATTTCCAGAACACCCTGAAGAGCAACGGCGTCCCGGGGGGCTGGCTCGATGGTGGGGCCGACCACGCCCTCGCCACCGCCCACATCGCCCGCTGGCTCCTCCAGGCCTTGGGTGAGCCGCTGCAGGCGGGCAGCGCCTTCACCGCCGGCCTGATCCACGACGTCGGCAAGCTCGCCCTCGTCCAACTCGGTCCGGAGGTGGAGCAGGCGGTGGTGGAGCGGCGCCTGGCAGGAGCCGACTGGCTCACCGCCGAGCGCCACGTGATCGGCCTCACCCACGCCGAGGCGGGCGGTGAGGTGGGGGAGCTCTGGGGGCTCCCCGACCCGCTGATCCAGTGCGCCCGTTTCCACCACACGCCCCTCGAAGCGCTCAACGAGCCGATGGCGTGCGTGGTCCACGTGGCCGATTGCCTCGCCCACGTGGCGGTGGCCGGCGGTGGGGTGGCGGCGGTGGGGTGCGAGCCCATGGAGGCGGGGGCGTGGCAGGCCCTGGGGATCGACGACCAGGAGATGGCGGAGCTGGCGGAGGAGCTCCTCGACCTCTACACCACCCGCACCCCGTAGGTTCGGCGGGCGCGCCGCGGGCCCAAGGTTCAAACCGCGGCGGCCAAGATCGTTCGACCCAGCGCGGCGCAAGGGGGCGCCCCCCCTTCAGGTCGGCCGCGGCCGGCGATCCGCCGCACCCCGGCGGGATTTGGAAAAGGTTTTTTCGATCCACCGCGAATCGCCGCATGGGCGCGAATCGTGGAGGGGGGGTGCGGGCCACCCTAGCCGGTCGCGACGGCTGCGCCCGAAAGGCGGCTGGCGCTCCCGGAGCGGGGGTCGGACTTGGTCGGCGGGGAGCGGGGCCAGGCGGTCGGATGGCGGGCGCTCCCGCTGGGGAACCCAGCCGGAGGCGCCGGGAAGCGACGCTGGGCCAGGGCGGCGCGGCCGCGGTCGTTTGCGGGCTGGCGGGCGCGCCGAACTTCCTCTTACCCCTCGTCCGCGCCGTGGCTGGCGAGGTGGGGAAAGTGGTGCTCCAGGATCTGGATGACCGCGTCCTGGCTGGCGGCGGCGAGGAGGTCGGGCAAAAGCGGCGCGCACGCCGCGCGGGTGAGATCCACCAGGGCGTCCCAGATGCGCGGGATGGCGGGCGGGGCGAGGGAGAGCTCGTCGATGGCCAGCGCCAACAGCGCCGGCAGGGCGAGGGGCCAGGCGGCGAGCTCGCCGCACAAACACACCTGTTTGCCCGCCGCGTGGGCCGCCGCCACCGTGTCTTGGATGAGCAGCAGCACCGCCGGGTGGAGCGGCTGGTAGAGGTGGCCGACGGTGGCCGATTGGCGGTCCACCGCCAGGGCGTACTGGGTGAGGTCGTTGGAGCCGATGGCGACGAAGTCGACCCGCTCAAACAACGGCCCGCCGGCGCGCGCCACCACCGGCACCTCCACCATCACCCCCACCTCCACCGGACCGTGGTCGACCCCCTCCGCGACCAGGGCGGCGCGCGCCGCCGCGACCTCGGCGAGGAGGGCGTCGAGCTCCTCCAGGGTGGTCACCATCGGGAAGAGGATGCGCACCGGGCCGAAGGCGGCGGCGCGCAGCATGGCGCGCAACTGGGTGATGAGGACCTGCTTGCGGTGCAGGGTGAGGCGCACCGCGCGCAGGCCAAGGAGCGGGTTCGCCTCCTGCACCGGCAAAAGGCGGAGGAAGGGCTTGTCGCCGCCGAGGTCGAGGGTGCGCAGGGTGGTGGGGTAGTCCGGGAACCGCTCGACCGCCGCACGGTAGAGGGCGAGCTGCTCCTCCTCGGCGTAGAGGGCATCGCGGTGGGTGAGCATGGCGTACTCGGTGCGGTAGAGGCCGATGCCCATGGCGCCGTGGGCGGCGGCCAGCTCCAGATCGCGACCCACCGAAACGTTGGCGCGCAACCGGACCGGCAGGGCGGTGGCCGGGACGTTGGGGGACCAGGTGGTGGAGACCGGCGGCCGGTGCGCCGCGGCCACCGCCGGCGATGGGTTGAGGTAGAGGGTGCCGGTGGTGCCGTCAACGATCAGCCGGTCGCCGCGCCGGATCGCCCCGACCTCGATGCCAGTGACCATAGGCAGCCCCAGGGTCCGGGCCAGCAGCACCGCGTGCGAGTCGGGGGTGGTCGCCCCCTGGACCACCCCGCGCACCCCCTGCTCAGGGGCGTCGAGGACGTCGGTGACGCTGATCTGATTGGCCACCCGGATGGTCCCGGTGGTGGTCTCCGCCGCCGGTTCTGGCTGCCCCTTGCAGAGGGTCTCGAGGAGGCGGCGCGCCACCTCCAAGACGTCGCCGCCGCGCTGCCGGATGTAGGGATCGGGGAGGCGCAGGAAGGTGTGGTAGTGGTCCAGCGCCACCTCGCGGATGGTCCGGTAGGCATTCGCGCCGGCGGTGATTCGCGCCTCGATGGCGTTCAGGAAGCTCCCCTTGGTGAGGAGCAGCCGCTGCATCTCCAACAGCGCCGCCTCCTCCTCGCCCACCGCCTCGCGCAGCCGGGCGATCACCCGGTCGAGGTCGCCGCGCGCCGCCGCCACCGCCACGTCGAGGCGGACAAGCTCCACCTCCGGCTCGCCGCTCGCCTGGTAGGCGTGCAAGGGCAGCAGGCCGCGCTCCACCACCGCCCTGCCCACTGCCACCCCGGGAGCCGCGGCCACCCCAACCAGGCGCAACTCGCGGCGCTCACTCCCGCCACTGGCGGCGATGAGGGCGGTGCTGTTGAGCCCCTCCACCAGGCCGCCGACCTGGTGGGCGACGGTCTGCAGAAGCTGGATCTCCTGCTCCTCGAAGGTGCGCGCCTGCTCGGTCTGGACCACCAGGCAGCCGGCCACCTCGCCGCCTTGGACCACCGGCACGCCGAGGAAGGAGACGAACCGCTCCTCCCCGGTCTTCGGCAGGAACTTGAAGCGCGGGTGGCGCTCGGCCTCGGCCACCGCCACCGCCTGCCCCTTCTCCACCACCAGCCCGACCAGCCCCTCGCCGGGGCCGAGGCGCGGCGGCGCGTGGGGGTTGAAGCGCAACGCCGTGGAGGCCGCCAGGACCACGCCGCGCGACCCCGGCTCGGTGAGATAAAGGGAGCAGAGCGGCGTCCCCATCTGCTCCGCCACCACCCGCACGATCTCGTCCACCGTGGTGCGCGCGTCCACCCCGGCGGCGGCGACCCGCCCCACCCGCTCCAGGGTGGCAAGGGCGTCGATGAGTTGCTGGCGATTGGGCAAGGCGATGTCCGGGGAACGCGGGGCGCGCCATCCTACCACCGGCCGCGCCCCGCCCGTGTGCCCATCGCCGCCGCCCGCGTTCCACCCGCGGCCGGGGCGCCAGGCGGCGGTGGGTCGTGGTGATCGGCGGCGGTGGGTCGTGGTGATCGGTGGCGGTGGGTCGTGGTGATCGGCGGCGGTGGGTCGTGGTGATCGGCGGCGGTGGGTCGTGGTGATCGGCGGCGGTGGGTCGTGGTGATCGGCGCGCGGTCCCCGCCCCTTCCGTGGGGGGCCGGCGCGCGGAGGGGTAGCCCGCCGCGGCGCCGGCGCACGCCACCGCGGGTGGTTCGCCCCGGGGGCGCGGAAGGGCCGAGGAACCGGTCGGACCTTGGCGCGCAAGCGCGCCGCCCGATCGCGCCGCCCGGATCGATCGCCCCCGGACGCTACGGCGGGCCACCCGCCGCGCGCGGCTTTCGGTCGCCAGAAAGCCCGGCCGCGCCGCGCGCCGCGCCGCGCCGCCCGGGGTGGACCACCACGCCGGCCGGTGCGGGAGGCAAGTGGCTGATTCCGCCCGCCGGCGTTAGGTTGGACGAGTCATCTCGTGCGCAGGAGGGAACCACTCATGGCCACAGACATTCGCGAAGAGCCGTTCAGCGGTTGGGAGGCGCTCGCCATTGCCGCGGGCATCGAGGAGCGGGGGATCCGGTTCTATCGCGCCGCCGCCGCGGCCACCACGGAGCCCACCGCGAAGACGGTCTTCGAGGCAATGATCGGCGAGGAGCACCGCCACCTGGCGACGGTGGAGGAGGCACTGGTGGCGGCGCGCGGCCTCACCCCGGTGGAGGAGGGGGTAGTGCGCACCTACCTGGCGGGGGTGGATGGCGACCTCGATCCCTTCACTTTCGTCGCGGCCCACAGCGACGGTGGCGCCGCCCTGGCCGCGGCGCACCGCGTCGAGCAGGTGGCGGCGCGCAACTACCTCGACCTGGCGCGCCGCTCCATGGACCTGCAGGCGAAGGCGGTCCTCGTCGCCCTGGCGGAGGAGGAGCTCAGCCACGACCACCTGCTCACCGCCCGCCTCGGTGGCCCGCCTCTCCCGCTCGCCCCCGAGACCGGCCACGAGCAGGTGGCCCGCCTCACCGTCTTGGAAGCGGAGATCCGCCGTTCGATGCCGTCGTTGGGACGGGTCGCCCAGCAGTCCGGGCTCACCCCGCCCCTGCCCACCCAAGAGGGGTCGGTGTTCACCCAGATCGAGCGGTTGCGCCACCTCCTCCTGGAGGCGGAGGAGGAGCTCAACGACCACCTCGATGGCCGGATCCAGGGGCTGGCGGTCGCCCTCCAACCCCTCGGGGCGTGAGCCGCACATCGTCTGGGATTTTTGACAGGCGCCGCGTCCCTCCCCTAGGGTCTAGGCCGTCTTGTTGAAACGACTCGTATCTCCCCGCCCCAGCGGGGAAGGAGGGGCAGGCATGGTGCGGAACATGCGGGACATGCGGAAACGGGGGGGGGGGTGGTGGGTGGCGGTCGCGGGGCTTCTGCTGGCGGCGGCCGGTCCGGCGGCGGCCCAGGAGGCGTACCAACTCGGCCAGGGTGATCTCTTGGAGATCGGCGTTTGGCACGAGGCGGAGATGCAGAAGCAGGTGGTGGTCCGCCCCGATGGCAAGGTCTCTTTCCCTCTGGTGGGTGACATGGTGGCGGCGGGCAAGACCGTGGCCGAGCTCAAAGGGATGATCGAGAAGGCGCTCGCCGTCTACATCCCCGACGCGGTGGCGAACGTGGCGGTGGTGAACACGGTCTCCATGCAGGCGTCGGTGGAGGGGCGGGTCAACCGTCCTGGCCGCTACCCGATCACCGGCACCACGACCTTCTTGGAGGTGATGGCGCTGGCCGGTGGGCCGACGCCGTTTGGTTGCGAGCGCAAGGTGCAGGTGCGCCACGCAGGCAGCTGGCAGACGGTGAACTATCGCCGCCTGGCCAAGGGGGAGGGGGAGGACTTCGCCCTCACCCGGGGCGATCTGATCTACGTGCCGTAGGGCGAGACGGTGCAGGTTCTGGTCGCCGGCGGGGCCGGCTATATCGGCGCCCACATGGTCCGTGCCTTGCTCGCGGCGGGCCACCAGGTAAGCGTCCTCGACAACCTCGCCACCGGCCATCGCGCCGCCCTTCCCGCGGGGGTGGCACTGGCCCAGGTGGACCTCCTCGACTCAGCGGCGGTGGCGGCGGCGGTGGCCGCGGCGGCGCCCGCGGCGGTGATGCACTTCTCCGCCCGCTCGCTGGTCGGCGAGTCGGTGGTGGAGCCGGAGCTCTATTACGCGAACAACGTCACCGGCACCCTCCACCTCCTGGCGGCGATGCGCGCGGCGGGGTGTGGCCGGTTCATCTTCTCCTCCACCGCCGCCTTGTTCGGCAACCCGCTGCGCACCCCCATCGACGAGGATCACCCGATCGCCCCAATCAACCCGTATGGCGCCTCCAAACAGATGGTGGAGCGGATCCTCGCCGACTTTGACGTGGCCTACGGCCTGCGCTACTGCGCCCTGCGCTACTTCAACGCCGCGGGCGCGGCGCCCGGCGGGGAGATCGGCGAGGACCACCGGCCCGAGTCGCACCTCATCCCCCTGGTCCTCAAGACGGCCCTCGGCCAGCGCCCGGCGATCACCCTCTTCGGGACCGACTACCCGACACCGGACGGCACCTGCGTGCGCGACTACATCCACGTGGACGACCTGTGTACCGCCCACCTCCTGGCCCTGGACTACCTTGCCGAGGGCGGCGCGAGCCGGTGCTACAACCTCGGCAACGGCGCCGGCTTCTCGGTGCGCGAGGTAATCGACACGGCGCGCGCGGTCACCGGTCGGGAGATCCCGGTGGTGGAGGGGGAGCGGCGGCCGGGCGACCCGGCGGTCCTGGTCGCCGACCACCAGCGGATCATCGCCGAGCTGGGTTGGCAGCCGCGTTACCCCGCGCTCGCCACCATCATCGACCACGCCTGGCAGTGGCACCAAAGCCACCCGGCGGGGTATCCGGAAGGGGAGAGGAAGTAGGGGATAGGGATGGTGCCGGCCGCCAGCCGGCGAGGATTCTTTCCGCGCGTCCCCCGCGCCATGATCGTTGGCCGGTAAGGCCGCCACCCCGACTCCCCATTCCCCACCCCGAACCCCGATCCCTTCCCGAGCGAGCCCCCATGGCCAACCCCCCCGTACGCAAGGCGATCTTTCCTGCCGCTGGCCTCGGCACCCGTTTCTTGCCTGCCACCAAGGCGACCCCGAAGGAGATGCTGCCGATCGTCGACGTCCCCTTGATCCAGTACGCCCTGGAGGAGGTGGTGGCGGCGGGGATTGAGGAGGTGATCATCGTCACCGGCCGCGGGAAGCGGGCGATCGAGGACCACTTCGACCTCTCCTTCGAGCTCGACTACTTCCTCGAGGAGAACGGCAAGAGCAACCTGCTCGATGCCACCTACGCCCTCTTGGATCGGGTCCAGATCAGCTACGTGCGCCAGCGCCAGCCCCTCGGCCTCGGCCACGCGGTGGCGTGCGGCAGGAGGCTGGTGGGCGACGAGCCGTTCGCGGTGGTTCTCGCCGACGACCTGATCTACGCCGACCCGCCCTGTCTGGCGCAGATGGTGCAGGTGTACGAGCGCCACGGCGCCTCGGTGGTGGCGGCGCAGCGGGTGGAGCCGGTGCAGACCCGCCGCTACGGGATCGTCGACGGCGAGCCGGTGGGTGAACGCACCATTCGGGTGCGCACCATGGTGGAGAAGCCGGAACCGTCGGAGGCGCCGTCGAACCTGGCGATCGTCGGTCGCTACATCCTCACCCCTGAGCTGTTCGACGAGATCGAGCGCGCCGCCCCCGGCCGGGGCGGTGAGATCCAGCTCACCGACGCCTTGGTGGCGTTACTCGCCCGCCAGCCGATCTACGCCTACGAGTTCACCGGTATTCGCTACGACGCCGGCGACAAGCTCGGCTTCTTGCAGGCGACGGTGGAGTACGCCCTGCGCAACGAGGAGCTCGGCGACCGTTTCCGCCGCTACCTGAAGGGGCTCATGGCCAGCCTGTGAGGGGTGTTTGCCTTGCCTCGACCAGAGTGGCGGAGGACACTGCGCGCCCCCCGTGCTGGAGGCTGCCGATGCTGGAAGAGACCCCGCCGCTCGCCCTCACCTTTGACGACGTCCTGTTGGTCCCCGGGGCGTCGGAGGTCCTGCCGCACGAGGCCGACCTCTCCACCCAGCTCACCCGCACCATCCGTCTCAATATCCCCCTGTTGTCGGCGGCGATGGACACGGTCTCCGAGGCGCGCCTGGCGATCGCCCTCGCCCAGGAGGGCGGCCTCTCCATCCTCCACAAGAACATGAGCGTGGAGCAGCAGGCGCACCACGTGGAGCTGGTGAAGAAGTCGGAGTCGGGGATGATCCTCGACCCCATCACCATCGCCCCCGACCGGCCGATCCGCGAGGCGCGGGAGCTCATGGCCACCTACCACATCTCCGGCATCCCGGTCACCCAGGGGAAACGGCTGGTGGGGATCCTTACCAACCGCGACCTCAGGTTCATGGACGACGAACAGATGGCGGTGGGCGAGGGGATGACCCGCGACAACCTGGTCACCGGCCCGGTGGGCACCACCTTGGAAGAGGCGAAGCGGCTCCTCCACGCCCACCGCATCGAGAAGCTGTTGATCGTCGACGACGACTACAACCTCCGCGGCTTGATCACCGTCAAGGACATCGAGAAGACGCGCAAGTATCCGAACGCCTGCAAGGACGACCACGGCCGCCTGCGCGTCGGCGCCGCGGTCGGGGTCGGCGCGGACCGCGAGGCGCGGGTGGCGGCGCTGGTGAACGCGGGGGTTGACGTGGTGGTGGTGGACACCGCCCACGGCCACACCCGGCGGGTGCTCGATACGGTGCGCGACATCAAGGCGACCTACCCCGGCCTGCCGTTGATCGGCGGCAACGTGGCCACCGGGGTGGCGACCCGGGCGCTGATTGATGCCGGGGTGGACGCGGTGAAGGTGGGGATCGGCCCCGGCTCGATCTGCACCACCCGGATGGTCTCCGGCTGCGGCGTGCCCCAGCTCACCGCGGTCGCCGAGTGCGCGCGCGCGGCGGAGGGCAGCCAGGTGCCGGTGATCGCCGACGGCGGGATCAAGTTCTCCGGCGACTTGGTGAAGGCGATCGCCGCCGGCGCCCAGGTGGTGATGATTGGCTCGCTCTTTGCCGGCGTCGAGGAGAGCCCCGGAGAGATCCAGCTCTACCAGGGGCGCAGCTACAAGGTGTACCGCGGCATGGGCTCTTTGGGCGCCATGGCCGAGGGGTCAAAGGATCGCTACTTCCAGGAGGGGCAGGAGACCTCGAAGCTGGTCCCCGAGGGGATCGAAGGAAGGGTGCCGTACAAGGGGCTGTTGGCGGACACGGTCTATCAGCTCCTCGGCGGCCTGCGTTCCGGCATGGGGTACTGCGGCACCCCCACCATCGAGGCGCTGCGCACCCAGGGGCGGTTCGTGCGCATCTCCAGCGCCGGCCTGCGCGAGAGCCACGTCCACGACGTGATCATCACCAAGGAGGCGCCGAACTACACGCCGTAAGGGCGCGCCCGTGGGGAGTGGGGGAGGCGAGCGGGACGGTGCCGCGGGTCTGAAGCGAACGGGGCAGGAGCCGTCTTCGGAAGATCGACTTCCGGCCGCGCGCCTCCACGCCGCCCACCCCTTTCTCGGCGCGCTGCGTGGTTTGACAGCCCCCGGCCCGATCCCTACAGTCCGCAGTCCAGTTTTGGCCAAGACCCTTAGGTTCAGGAGGTTCGATGCTCGGCATCAAGTTGAAAGATGGCGACCACTTTGAAGGGGCGATCCGCCGCTTCAAGAAGCAGTGCGAGAAGAGCGGTCTGATGGCCGAGCTGCGCAAGCGCGAGTACTACGAGAAGCCGTCGGTGCGGAAGAAGCACAAGGCGATCGCGGCGCGCAAGCGGTCCGCGAAGATGGAGCGCCGCGCCCGCCAGCAGCCGCGCTAACCAGGTAGGGGCCATGGGCGCCGTGGCAGACCGGATCTTCGCCGACCTGAAGGTGGCGATGAAGGCGCAGGAGAGGCAGCGGGTGGGGGTGCTGCGGATGGTCCGCGCGGACCTCCAGAACGCACGCATCGCCGCCGGCCACGACCTCTCGGCAGAGGAAGAGGTGGCGATCCTCAGCCGGGCGGTGAAGCAGCGGCGGGAGTCCGCCAGCCAGTACCGGGCGGTGGGCGAGGAGGACCGTGGCGCCGCCGAGGAGGGGGAGATCGCGGTGATCGAGCCGTACCTGCCGCAGCCGCTCGCCGAGGCCGAGGTGGTGGCCCTCATTGCGGAGGCGATCGGTGAGCTGGAGGCCGCGGAGCGCACCAACCTCGGCAAGGTGATGCGGGCGGTGATGGCGAAGGTCGCCGGACGGGCCGACGGCAAGCGGGTGAACGAGCTGGTGCGCCAGCACCTCGCCTGAGGGAACCGCCCCGGCGGGGCGGCCCACGCCTGGGGCGGGTGGCCCGGTTGCGGGCGCCGCCCGCGAGGTATCCTCCCGCGCCATGGACGAGACGACCCTCCGCCTGCTCGGTGTCGACCGGCTGCGCGCCGCGCTGGCGGCGCGCTGTGCCAGCGCCTCCGGCCGCAGCGCGGCCCTCGGTCTGGCGCCCCTTCCCACTTGGGAGGAGGCGTGGGCGGAGGCGAGCGCGGTGGCGGCGCTGGTGACGTGGCGCGCCGCCGGTGGGGAGCTGGTGATCCCTGACGACGACGGGGTGGGGGGGTGGATGGCGGAGGTGGCCGCGGGCCACGACCTCGGCGGCGAAGCCCTGGCGCGGGTCGGGGGCTACCTCACCGGCCTCGGTCGTCTCGGCGCCTGTTTGCCGCCGGCGGCGGCGTGGCTGCCCGAGGCGGCGGCCGCGGTCGCGTGGGCAGTGCTGGCGCACCTCGGCCGGGAGGTCGGCCGGGCGGTGGACGGGGATGGCCGGGTGCGCGAGGACGCGACCCCGGAGCTTGGCCGGCTGCATCGCCACCACCGCGAGCGCCTGGGGGCGGCGCGCGGCCACGCCGAGGCGCTCCTTCACGACCCGGAGAATGCGGAGGCGGTGGCCGAGGCGTGGGTGACGGTGCGCGGCGACCGCTTCGTGGTGCCGTTGCGGGCGAGTCAGGCGGGGCGGTTCGGCGGCATCCTCCACGACCGGTCGAAGAGCGGTCAGACCTTCTTCGTCGAGCCCGAATCTCTGGTGGCGCGCAACAACCAGGTGGCGGAGGCGGCCCTGGCGATCGGGGTGGAGGAGGAGCGGCTGCTGGCGGAGCTGAACCAGCGGGTGCGCGGCGAGCTGGTCACCCTGGCCGCGGCGCACGTGCTGGCGACCATGCTGGATCGGCGGCACGCGGCCGCCTCTTTGGCCGCGGCCATGGGGGGGCGGCTAGCCGAGCCGGTGACGGCGGCGCGCCTCGATCTGCGCGCTCTCCGCCACCCCCTGTTGGTCCTCGAGCTCGGTGCGGAGCGGGTGGTCGCGAATGATCTGGTGCTCGGCGGCGAGACCGCCGCGGTGGTGGTCTCCGGCGCCAACCACGGCGGCAAGACGGCGCTTCTTCAGGCCGCGGGGCTGGCGGTGGTGATGGCCCGCGCCGGCCTCTTGCCGACGGTCGGCGAGGGTAGCCGCATCGGGGCGCTGTCCGGGGTCTTTTGCCACCTCGGCGACCACCAGGAGATCACCACCGGCCACTCGTCGTTTTCCGCCCAGGTAGAGCGGCTGGCAGAGCTCACCGCCCGCCCTCGGCCCGGCTGGCTGGTCCTGCTGGATGAGGTGGGGTCGCACACCGAGCCGCAGGCAGGCGGCGCGTTGGCGGTGGCAACGATCGAATGGGTGGTCGACGGCGGCGGCCTGGTGGTCGCCACCACCCACCTCACGCCTCTGAAGGTTCTGGCGGAGGGCTCGCCGCGGATGGTCAACGGCCACGTCCTGTTCGACGCCGGCCGCGGTCTCCCCACTTACCAGTTCGTGGTCGGCGCCCCGGGCTCCAGCGAGACCCTGACCACCGCCCGCGCCTACGGCCTGCCCGAGCCCCTGGTGGCGCGCACCGAGGCGTTGATGGGTGGCGGGGGGGTGGCGATGGAGCGGCTTTGGGAGGCGCTCGCCGCCCGCGAGCAGCGGCTCGCCGCGGCCGAGGCGGCGGTGGCGCAGGAAGAGCAGCGCCTCGCCCTTGCCGAGGCCGCCCTTGCCGAGCGGCGGCGGGGTTTGCAGGAGGCGTGGGGGGAGGAGGTGGCGGCGAAGCGGCGGGAGCTCACCCGCCTGGTGAATGAGACGCGCCGCGCCCTGCGGCAGGTGGCGAAGAATACGGCGCCACCGGCGGCGGGGGTGGCGGCGGTGGGCAAGCGGACGGCGGCGGCCCTCGCGGCCCTCGCCCCGGAGGGGGAGCGGCCGGCGGACGAGGTGGCGATCGACCTGCACGCGCTCAAGCCGGGGCTGGCGGTGCGGTTGCGTGGCCTCGGGGTGGAGGGGGAGATCGTCGGGAGCCGGCGCGGCCGCTGGCAGGTGGCGGCGGTGGGGAGGCGGTTCACCGTCGCCGCCGCGGATCTTTTGCCGGCGCGCGACCTGGCGCCGGGCGGAACGCGGGTATCGTTGCCGCCCGTACCCGCCGACCTCTCGGTCCGCCTGGAGCTCCTCGGCCTGCGCGCGGAGGAGGCGCGGCGGCGGCTGGTCCACTACCTCGATGGCTGCGCCCTGGCGGAGCTCTCCCGGGTCGAGATCGTCCACGGCCTGGGCGAGGGGATCCTCAAGCGGGTGGTGGCGGAGGTCCTCGCCGGCCACCCGGCGGTCGCCTCCTTCCACCACCCGCGACCGGAGGAGGGGGGCGAGGGGGTGACCTGCGTCGTCTTCGGGGAGAAGGGGTGAACGATCGCACCTACGTGGATCGGGTGCGCGCCGCTTCGGACATCGTGGCGGTGGTGGGCGAGGTGGTGACCCTCAAGCGCCAGGGGCGCGACTACCTGGCCCTGTGCCCCTTCCACCAGGAGAAGAGCGCGTCGTTCTCGGTGAGCCCGAGCAAACAAATCTTCCACTGCTTCGGCTGCGGCGCGGGCGGCGATGTCTTCGCCTTCGTCATGCGCTACGACAACCTCGACTTTCCCGCCGCCCTGGAGGAGCTCGCCAAGCGCGCCGGCATCCCGCCGGAGCGGCCGCCGACCGCCGCCGACCGGCAAGTCGCGGAGGAGCGCGACCGCCTGCGGGGGGTGTGCGACCTCGCCCAGCGCTGCTTTCGCCACTGGCTCACCGCCGGGGATCGGCGCGGCCTGGCCTATGCCCAGGGGCGCGGCCTGAACGAACCGGTGATCGAGCGGTTCGGGATCGGCTACGCGCCGCCCGGCGGCGACGCCCTCGCCCGGGCGCTCGCCGCGAAGAGGGTGGCGATTTCCGTCGCCGCCACCGCCGGGGTGGTGGCGATGGCCGACGGCGGCCGGGCGTATGACCGCTTCCGCGACCGCCTCACCTTCCCGATTGCCGACGCGGATGGCCGGCTGGTCGCCTTCGGTGGCCGCGCCCTTGGGGAGGCGAAGGCGAAGTACCTGAACTCCCCCGAGACCCCGCTCTTTCGCAAGGGCGAAACCCTCTTTGCCCTCCACCTGGCGCAGCCGGAGATCCGCCGCCGCGACGAGGTGGTGGTGGTGGAGGGGTACATGGACGCGGTGGCCCTGCACGCCGCCGGCTTCGGCCACGCGGTGGCAGTCCTCGGCACCGCCCTGACCCGCGCCCATGTGCGGAGGCTGAAGCGCTATACCCGCCGCCTCCACCTCCTCTTCGACGGCGACGCCGCCGGGGTGCGCGCCGCCGTGCGCTGCCTCGAGGTGACGGTGAACGAGGGGGTGCAGGCGGTGGTCACCGTTCTGCCGCCGGCGGAGGACCCGGACTCCCTGTGCCGCGGTCAGGGCGCCGAGGCGATGGCCGCCTGTCTGGCGGTGGCAACCCCGCTCTTCGAGTTTGCGGTGGGCGAGCTGGTGAAACGGGCGGGCGGCACCGACCTGGCGAGCCGGATGCGCGCCCTGCACGAGCTGGTGCCGGTCGCCCGCACCCTCAACGAGGCGGCGGAGCGCCACCTCTTCCTCAGCCACGTAGCCGACGCCTTCCGCCTCCCGCTGGGCGAGGTGGAGGCGGCCCTCGCCGGCTCCCCCCCCGCCCCCCGCCGCCCCGTTCCTTCCGCCGCACCGCGCGGCGCCGCAGAAGAGGCGGCGTACGGGGTGGTGTGGTTCCTTAGCGAGCACCCCGAATCGTTTGCCTTCGTCAAAGCTCATAGGGTCGACGCGGATCTGGAGCCGGGCCCCCTACGCGATCTGCTGGCGGCGGTGGTGGCGACGGAGCGGTTCCCCGCCGACCACCTCGCCAGCCTGCTGCACGCCGCCACCCCCCTCAGCGATGAGCTCGCCCGTCGCGTCTTAGAGTACGACCACCTTCCCGACCCCACCGCGACCTTCAACGACTGGGTGCGTGGTCTGCGCCGCCACCGCCTCCAGCGCGAGGAGGCGGTGGTGCGTCACCGCCTCAAGCAGGCGGAGGCGGCGGCAGAACGGCCCCAGCTAGGCGACGCACTGGCGCGGTTGAAGGAGTTACGCGAGCAGATCGCCGCCCTCCCCCACCTCGCATGGGAAGGCGGAGAAAAAAAATGACAGGTATTGTGGACATGTCAGCGGTTGTCGACTAACTTGACCCCTTTCGCCCACCGTCCGGGCCGGACACTTTTTGAGATAGGGACCGAACATGTCTTTGGAACTCCAAGAGATCCCGGAGATCCAGCGCCTCGTGGAGCTGGGCCGTGAACGTGGCTTCTTGACCTATGACGAGCTCAACGAGCTCCTCCCCGAGGACCTCATCGTCCCCGGGCGATTGGAAGAGGTCTTCTCCCTCCTTTCGCAGGCGATGATCGAGGTCACCGAGGTGCCGCAGGTGGACCCGGAGGCCGACACCGAGAGCGAGGCGGAGGGGCAGTCCGCCTCCGTGGCCGAGGCGGCGCGCCAGGCGGCGAAGGAGGCCAAGGACGAGGAGTCCCCCTTTGGCACCGACGCCTCCGCCCTGGGGATCACCGACGACCCGGTGCGCCTCTATCTGCGCGAGATCGGCAAGGTGGCGTTGCTCACCCGCGACGAGGAGATCGAGATCGCCATGGAGATCGAGGGGGGAAACAACCGCATGATGCGGACCTTCCTCACCTCGCCCCTGGGCCAGCGCCACATGGCGCTGAGCTGGCGGCGGTACCTCAAGGGCCGACTGCCGATGAAGGAGCTCTTCTATTTCTACGAACTCGGTCCGGACGACGAGCTGAAGCCGGAGGAGCGGCAGCGGGTGAACGTCGCCAAGGCGAAGGCGACCATGGAGACGTACGCGACCCTCCACGGCGTCGCCCTGGAGCGGTCCCCGAAGCGGGTTCGCCGGCGCAGTCCGAGCGAGGTCGCCCAACCGCAAGACGACGGCGCCGGTGACAAGGCGGCCTACATGACCTTCCTGCGCGCCCTGGAGGAGTCGCCCCTGGCGCCGCACCAGGTGAGCTTCTTCCTGCAACGGTTGGAGGCGATCCTCGAGATCGTCAACGAACAGCGCCAGCTCCGCCGCCGCTTTAAGCGGCAGACTGGCGTCGAGCTGGACGCCTTCTTGAGCGCGGAGCGCGCCTCGGCGCGTGACCCGGAGGCGGCGGCGGTGTTGCGCAAGGCGTGTTCGCGCCTCTCCTCCGAGGCGCTGGCGGAGTTCGTCCAGCGGTACCGCGGAATCCTCCGCCGCAGCCGCCGGGTGGAGCAGTTCTATGGCAAGGAGATCGCCTACTTCGAGCAGCTCAACGAGGAGGTGCGGCGCCACGAGCACGCCGCCCAGCGGGCCAAGTCGAAGATGGTCCAGGCGAACCTCCGCCTGGTGGTCTCGATCGCCAAGAAGTACACCAACCGCGGCCTCCAATTCCTCGACCTGATCCAGGAGGGCAACATCGGGCTGATGAAGGCGGTGGACAAGTTCGAGTACCGGCGCGGCTACAAGTTCTCCACCTACGCCACCTGGTGGATCCGCCAGGCGATCACCCGCTCGATCGCCGATCAGGCACGCACCATCCGCATCCCGGTGCACATGATCGAGACGATCAACAAGCTGGTGCGCACCTCGCGCCAGCTCCTCCAGGAGATGGGGTCTGAGCCGACTCCGGAAGAGATCGCCGAGGCGATGGCGATGCCGGTAGAGAAGGTGCGCAAGGTCCTGAAGATTTCCAAGGAGCCCCTGTCGCTGGAGACCCCGGTGGGGGAGGAGGAGGACTCGCAGCTTGGCGATTTCATCGAGGACACCAACGTCAAGCAGCCCACCGAGGACGTGATTCGGATCAACCTCCAAGAGAGCGTGGTCAAGATCCTCGGCAGCCTCACTCCGCGTGAAGAGCGGGTGCTGCGGAAGCGGTTCGGGATCGGCGAGCAGACCGACCACACCCTGGAAGAGGTGGGGCGTGAGTTCTCCGTCACCCGCGAACGGATCCGCCAGATCGAGGCGAAGGCGCTTCGGAAGCTGCGCCATCCGAGCCGGGCGCGCTACCTCGAGACCTTTGCCGAGGGGCTGTAGGCCCACAGGGCGACGGGGCGGCAGTCAGCGCGCCGCCCCGCGCCTTGACTTGGACCCGAAAGGGGCGAGAATGGCCCTCCTTTTCCGGGGCCTATAGCTCAGCGGTCAGAGCCGCCGGCTCATAACCGGTAGGTCCCTGGTTCGAATCCAGGTGGGCCCACCAGAGCGGCTCGGCAAGGCGACGGAGAAGCCACGAGATTATGGCGAAGACACCTAGGATCACGAAAGCCAGGGCGATGTCCTCCCCGGCCGGCAGCAAGTAGAAAAAGCACCTCACCTGAGGTGCTTTTTCTACTTGGGGACAACTTCTTGGAGAAGGAATGGTGGCGACAGACATGGCAGTCAACGCGGACCTCAAGGCCCTCATCGAACTCCAGGCGGCGGACAGTCGGATCGTCGAGATCGAGCGCGAGAAGGCGCGGCTTCCCGAGGCGATCGAGGCGATGCGCCAGGAGGTGGTGACGTCGCTGGCCGAGTACGACGCTGCCAGCCGCCAGGTTGAACTTCTCGAGGCGCGCCACGAGGTGATCCGGCGGGAGCGTGCCGAGGAGGAGGAGCGCCTCGCCCACACCCAGGAGCGCCTTCCGAACATCACCACCCAGAAGGCGTACTACGCCCTCCTCAAGGAGGTGGAGACCGCGGAACGGGCGCTGGCCAGCCTCGCCGAGGAGGGGAGTCGGATCGACGCCGAGGCCGCCGAGTTGCGCGCCAAGCTGGTGGAGGTGAAGAAGGGAATGGTGGGGGAGGAGACGCTGTTCGAGGAGCGCAAGGCGGCAATGGAGGCGGAGTTCGTCCACCTCGACAAGGAGCTGGAGACCCTGCGCAAGAAGCGCCAGAAGGCGGTGGCCGCGGTCGCGCCCAAGGCGCTGTCGAGCTATAAGCGGATTGCCAGCCGGCGCGCACCGTTGGTGGTGGTGGAGGTCCGCGACGGCCGGTGCACCGGTTGCCACATCCTCTTGCCGCCCCAGCTCTACGTGGACGTGAAGCGCAACGATCGCATCCACCTGTGCGGCCAGTGCAACCGGATCCTCTATTACGCCGGCGAGGAGTAGCATCGCCCCCTCCACTTCCCACCTAAGGTCCAGCCGATGATCCGCCTCCTGCTTGCTGTTGCCCTTTGCCTCGCCACCCTGCCGGCCTTCGCCGATCCCGACGGCGAGGAGCCGGCGGTCCAGGCCAGCTCCTTGGTCCGTGCCCACCTCGAGCGTAGCCGCCAGCTCGAAGAGGCAGGCCAGAGCGAGGCGGCGGGCGCGGAGTTGGAAAAGGTCCTCCAGCTCACCGGCAACCTCCCCGCCGCCCACTTCCAGCGCGCCGAGCTCTTCGTCAAGCAGGGCGATACGGCCGCGGCGATCGACGCCTACACCCACGCGATCGAGGCCATCGCCCTGCAGCAGTACCTGGAGTAGGGCGGAGTCCGCCCCCGCCGGCCCGGCGGGTCCATGGCGAGCGAGGGTGGCTTGGAGAAGCCACCTGCCGGTCGCGCCGGCCGCCGGTGCGCCGGGTACGGCCCGAGCCGTTTGAGGAGTGACGGTGGTGGCCGCTAGACTGCAGCGATCTCTTCTTTCCCTGCGCGGAGGTCCGCCATGCTCGACGCCCTGGTGCTGGTGATCGGCGCCATCCTGGTTAACAACTTCGTCCTCGCCCGCTTCCTCGGGATCTGCCCCTTCCTCGGGGTCTCCCAGAAGGTCGAGACGTCGTTGGGCATGTCCGCGGCGGTCACCTTTGTGATGACCATGTCGGCGATCGCCACCTGGCTCGTCTACCGGCTGGTCCTGGTGCCGCTCCACATCGAGTATCTAAAGACCATCGCCTTCATCCTGGTGATCGCCGCGTTGGTGCAGTTTGTGGAGATGGTTTTGAAGAAGACCAGCGAGGCGCTCTACGAGACCCTCGGGATCTATTTGCCGCTGATCACCACCAACTGCGCCATCCTCGGTATCGCGCTTCTGTCGTTGCAGCAGCAGGACAGTTTCATCGAGGCGGCGATCTTCGGCTTTGCCGCGTCGGTGGGCTTCGGCCTGGCCCTGCTCCTCTTTGCGGGGCTGCGCGAGCGGATCGTCCTTTCCAAGGTGCCGGAGGCGTTTCAGGGCAACGCGATCAAGCTGGTCACCGCCGGCCTCCTCTCCCTGAGCTTCATGGGGTTCTCCGGCATCGATAAGGGCATCGCGCGGGTCTTCGGCGGCTGACGCCCCTCCCGCAGGTACCGATGAGGAGTACGAGATGATCGAGGTCGTGCAGGCAGTCGCGGGTCTCGGGGGGATGGCGCTCGCCGCCAGCTTCGGGCTGGGAGTGGCGGCGCGGAAGTTCTACGTCCCGGTGGACGTGAAGGTCGACGAGATCGACGAGGCCCTGCCGCACGCCAACTGCGGCGCCTGCGGCTTCCCGGGGTGTCGCGCCTTCGCCACCGCGGTTTCCAAGGGCGATGCGCAGACCGACGGCTGCCCGGTGGGCGGCGGCGCCACTGCGGTGGCGGTGGCGAAGATCATGGGGATGGAGGCGGTAGCGGGCGCCCGCGAGCCGCTGGTCGCGGTGGTCTACTGCGCCGGTGGCACGCACAACGCCATGGACAAGATGGTCTACGAGGGGCCGCACGACTGCCGCACCCTGGCGCTTCTCGGCGGCGGCCAGAAGGAGTGCTCCTTTGCCTGCATCGGTCTGGGCACCTGCACCGTCGAGTGCCCGTTCGACGCCATCCACATGAACGCCTTCATGCTCCCGGAGGTGGACTACACCCGCTGCACCGGCTGTCGCATCTGCGCCGAGGTGTGCCCGAAGAACGTCATCGACATGGCGGGGATCAGCCACGACGTCCACATCGCCTGCTCCTCCCACGACAAGGGCAAGACCACCAAGTCGGTGTGCATGGTCGGCTGCATCGCCTGTAACAAGTGCGTCAAGGCATGCCCGGTGGCGGCGATCGCCATCGACGGCGATTTGGCGCGCATCGACTACACCAAGTGCGACAACTGCGGTGAGTGCATCAAGGTGTGTCCCACCGACATCATCGTGAACTACAGCCACAAGCGGAAACAGGCCGAGCAACTGGCGGCCCTCGCCGCCGCGTAGGGGTCGCACGCGAGGGTGCGACGAGGGGGGCGCATGGCTATAGTGGATTTTGTGAATGGCCACCCCCAACCCTGTGACGGCCAGACTGGTGACGCGGCCACGCGCGACTACCTGGTCCTCTTTTGGACGCGGCTGGACGACGCCGAGCGGCGCTGGCATCCGCCCGTACCGCTGGTGGCCCTGGCCCCCCGCCGCACCCTCTCCGGTCTCTACCTCTCCAGCGCCGGCGAGAGCGGCTACCGTTGTCGCGTAGTCCCCGGGGTGGTGCGCCATGACAAGCGGCTGGCGGTCCTCCTCGGCGCCGCGCTCTCCGCCGGGGCGACCCAGGTCTCCGTCGGGGTGGCGAAGCCGCGGCGCGGTGTCGGGCGGTTCGAGATCAGCGTCACCCACGGCCACCAGCGTTGTCTGGCGGTGGGCGGGCGGCTTCACGCCCTGCCGGCGCGCCTCGCGATCCCCCTGACCTTCCTCCAGTGGAAACCGTCGGGGGCGCTCGTGGCCCTGCCCGAGTGCGCCCAGGAGGTGGCATGGGGACGGCCCCATCTGGAGGCGCGACCGCCGGTAACGGACCTCCCCTTCGGCGCCCCCTTCGTGGTCGTGGGGTGGGGGTCAAGCCGGGTCGCCAGCGAGGCGGAGGGGCGGCTCCCGGTCCCCCTGCGCATCTCCATCGAGGGGATTCACCGGGTCGCCGGCCCCGCCTCCGCGTGCCGGGTGTCGTGATGCGGCGGCTCCTCCTCCTCACCTTGCTGGTGGCGCTGGCGGCGTGCGTCGCCAACCGCGTCCACTACGTCACCCTCGACCACCCCACCTACGCCACCGAGGCGATTGTCGATGCCCCGCGGCCGCGGGTGTGGGCGGTGGTGCAGGCGGTGATGGCAGGCAACCCCCTGGCGGTGGTGAACGAGCAGGCCACCACCCTGACCACCGAGTGGAGCTTCACCAAGAGCGACACCACCCGCGAGGTGGTGCAGCTCGGTGACCAGGTGGAGAGCCACTGGGTGGAGACGCGCGAGCGGATCACCGTGGAGGTCTCCTCGGTCGGTGTCGGCACCCGGGTTGCGGTGCACCGCGAGGTCTTGGAGAACCGCCGCTACAGCGAGGGGATCGGCCGCTACTACGCCGCCGACCACTACGTCGACTCCCCCTCCTCGACGGTGGTGGAGCACCGCCTCTTGGACGAGATCCAGCGGCGGCTGTGAGGCCAGACCGCGGTCCGCGAAGGGCGGCGGCCGATCGCCCGGGGAGCCTTTCGGACGGGGTCGCTGCGCACGAGAAGGCGCGGGGTCGCGTCTGGATTGCGACCGGTTCGATGCGCCGCCTGGGGCTCGTGCTCCGCAGAACGGCGGCCTCCGGGCCGAGAGCCGCGGTCGTAGCGCGGGACAAGCTCTGCCACGCTCTTCGGGGGTGGAGCGCGGCCGGCGGTGGCCGGCGGGAGGAGTGGCGGTCTAGCCGAGGGTTGCGGCAAGCGCCGCGGCGAGGGTTCCGGTGAGGCGGTCGATCTCGGCAGCGGTGATCGTCAACGGTGGCATCAAGGCGATCACGTCGCCCAGGGGGCGCAGGTAGACGCCGCGGGCGATCGCCGCCTGGCACACCTGCCAGCCGCGCCGCTGCCTCCATGGGTACGGTTCCCGCGTCGCCTTGTCCGCCACCACCTCCACCCCGACCATCAGGCCACGGCTTCGCACCTCGCCCACGTGCGGGTCGCAGGCGAGCTCTTCCAGATTACGGCCCAGGTGCGCCGCCCGTTCCGCCACCCCGGCGAGGGTGCCGCCGGCGCGCCGCAAGACCTCCAGGCTGGCGGAGGCGGCGGCACAGGCCAGGGCGTTGCCGGTGTAGGTGTGGCCGTGGAAAAAGGTCCTGAGCTCCGCGTAGTCGCCGAGGAAGGCCGCGAAGATCCGCTCCGTGGCGAGGGTCGCGGCGAGCGGTAGGGTGCCGCCCGTGATCCCCTTGGCGAGGCACATCAAGTCCGGCACCACCCCCTCTTGGTCGCAGGCAAACAGGGTGCCGGTGCGGCCGAAGCCGGTGGCCACCTCGTCGCAGATGAGCAGTAGGTCGAGCTCGTCACACAGCTCCCGCACCCGCCGCAGGTAGCCGGGCGGCTGGGAGATCATCCCGGCGGCCCCCTGCATCAGCGGCTCGACGATCACCGCGGCGATCTCCTCCCGGTGGGCGCGAGCGAGGCGGGCAAGCTCGTCGAAGCACGCCATGGCGCAGGTCGCCGGCTCCCGGGCGAGGGGGCAGCGGTAACAGTAGGGCGACGGGGCGTGGAAGGCGTCGAACAAGAGCGGCGCGAAGATCTTGTGGAAGAGCTCGATCCCGCCCACCGACACCGAGCCGAGGGTGTCCCCGTGGTAGGCGTGGGTGAGGCAGAGAAAGCGGGTGCGCCCGCGGTGCTGCCCACCCGCCTCCTGCTGCCAGAACTGGAAGGCGATCTTCAGGGCCACCTCCACCGCGGTCGAGCCCGAGTCGGAATAGAAGCAGCGGCGAAGCCCCGCCGGCGCCGCGGCTACCAGCTCGCCCGCGAAACGCGCCGCCGCCGCCGAGCCGAGGCCGAGGAGGGTGGAGTGGGCCACCTTGTCGAGCTGCGCCCGGATCGCCGCGTCGATCTCGGCTACGTGGTGGCCGTGGAGGTTGCACCACAAGGCGCCGGTACCGTCGAGGTACTCGCGCCCCTCGAGGTCCACCAAGGTGGCGCCGCAGGCGCGCTCGACGATGATCGGCTCACCCGCCATCCACTCGCGCATCTGGGTAAAGGGGTGCCAGAGGCAGTCGCGCTCGGCGGCGTAGAGGGACGGCTTATCCATTCGGAGCTCGGGGGGTGGGCGAAGGCGGGGGTGGAAACCGGTGGGTTAGCCCTTGCGATAGGAACCGGCGGACCCCGTATCATGCCCGCGCCCGCGCACGGTGCGTGAGGGGGATCCCATGAGAAACGTTGGCGGTCACGGCGGACGGCGCAGGTGGATCACGGTGCTCCTCGTAGTGGGGGCGGCGGTATGGGCCATGGGGGTGGCACGCCGGCCGGTGCCGCCAGAGCCCACCACCTCCCTCGTCACCCCGGCGGTGGCGGTCGTCTCCCTACCCGGCGCGGCGCCGCTGGATGGGGGCGGCGCGATCGACGAGCTCTCCCCGCCGGTGGATCGGTGGGAGGGGGTGGTCGGGCGGGCGGACTCTTTCTACTCGATCCTCACGGGCCACGGCGTCGCCCCGGCGCGGGTCCTGGCGATGGTGGCGCCAGATTGCGGCAAGCGTGAGCTGAGCCACCTCGTCGCCGGCCAGCCCTACACGGTCACCTGCGATCCGGAGAGCGACGCGGTGGAGTTTCGCTACCGCACCGACGCGGACCACGACTACGTGGCGCGCTTGGAAGGCGAGCAGTTCAGCGCGCGTCTCGACCCGGTGGCGTGGGATATCCGCCTGCGCCACATTGCCGGCACCATCAATTCTTCCATCTTCGAGAACCTCCAGGCGCGCGGCGTAGGCGACGCGATCCCCATGAAGCTGGCGGTGATCTTCGGTTGGGACATCGAGTTCGCGATCGATATCCGCCCGGGCGACCGGTACAACCTCCTCTTCCAGGAGAAGTGGCGCGACGGCAAGTTTGTGGAGTACGGCAAGGTGGTCGCCGCCACCCTCACGGTGCAGGGCGAGGACCACACGGCGATCTACTACAAGGACGGCAGCGGCTACGAGGAGTACTACGACCCCAGCGGCCGCTCCTTGACCAAGCAGTTCCTCCGCTCGCCGGTGAACTACACCCGCATCTCCTCGAACTTCACCTACCACCGGCTCCACCCGATCCTCCGCGTCTACCGCCCCCACCTCGGCGTCGATCTCGCCGCGCCGGTGGGGACGCCGGTGCGGGCGGTGGGCGCCGGCCGGGTGGCGGAGGTGGAGCGCAAGGGGGCGGCGGGGAAGATGGTGCGGATCCGCCACAACGATCGGTACGAGACCGCCTACCTCCACCTCTCCCGCTACGCCGAGGGGGTGCGTCCGGGGGCGCGGGTACGGCAGGGGCAGGTCATCGGCTACGTGGGGGCGACCGGGCGGGCCACCGGTCCCCACCTCGACTACCGCTTCTATGTCCACGGTGAGGCGGTGAATCCGATGACCATCAAGTCTCCCGCGGCGGAGCCCGTAAAGGAGGCCTATCGAGCAAACTTTCTCCGTCTGGCGGCGGAGTACCAAGGGCGACTGGTCACCGAACCCGCGGAGACGGTGATTGCCTCCAGTCGCTAGGTTGGGCTCCCGCCGCGCCGGGAGCCCCCATGGATGGCAACACCTTCAATCGTCTCCTCCAGACCGCGGTGGAGCGCGGTGCCTCCGACCTCCACCTGCAGGTGGGCGACCCCCCCCTCTTCCGTCTCAAGGGGCAGCTCCAGCCCCAGGACTTCCCCAAGCTCACCTATCAAAACACCCGCGACATCGCCCAGGCAATCCTGCCGTACGGCCTGCAGGAGACCGACTTCGACCGGCTGCAGGAGCTCGACTTCTCCTACTCCCTGCCCGGTACCGCACGCTTCCGCGTCAACGTCTACCGCCAGCGCGGCACGGTGGCGGTGGTGATGCGCGTCGTCCCCTTCGAGGTCCCCAACTTCCAGACCCTCGGCCTGCCCGACGCGGTGCGCGACTTCACCCTTGAAGAGCGCGGCCTGGTCCTGGTGACCGGGGTCACCGGCTCGGGCAAGTCGACCACCCTCGCCGCCCTGATCAACGAGATCAACACCTGCCGGCGCAAGCACATCATCACCATCGAGGACCCCATCGAGTTCCTCTTCCGCAGCGACGTCGCCTCCATCACCCAGCGCGAGATCGGCGCCGACACCCACGACTTCGCCACCGCCCTGCGCGCCGCCCTGCGCCAGGATCCGGACATCATCATGGTCGGGGAGATGCGCGACACCGAGACCATCGACGTCGCCCTCAAGGCGGCGGAGACCGGCCACCTCGTCTTCTCCACCCTCCACACCCCCGACGCCCCGAAGACGATCAACCGCCTGGTCTCCGTCTTTCCCCTCGACCAGCAGCGCCAGGTGCGCATCCGGCTGGCCGAGTCGATGCGCGGCGTGGTCTCCCAGCGGCTGGTCGCGCGCGCCGATGGGCGCGGCGCGGTGATCGCGGTGGAGGTGATGAAGGTGACGGCGACGATCACCGACTGCATCCGCGACGAGAACAAGGTCCACCTGATCCGCGACTACATCATCAAGGGGTCGGACCCGTACCGGATGCAGACCTTCGACCAGCACCTCACCGACCTCTACCTGCGCGGCGTCATCACCCTCGAGGTCGCCCTCGGTGCGGCCACCAACCCCGCCGATTTCGAGCGCGCCCTGCGCCTCGGCAAGGAGGAGGAGCACGCCGAGGTGGGGGCGGACGTCACCGTGGTCGCCTCCTCCGAGGGGACCCAGACCACCGGCCTCGACAGCACCGGTGGCTTCGGCCGCTTCGGTGGCGACCCGATCTTCGGCGAGTAGGGGCGCGACCGCCGCACGGGGGCGCGAGCCGCGGGGGCGCGGTCGCCCCCGCCCCCGGCCCGCGGCAACCCCCGGCGCCCGGCCCCACCCTCGGCGCCCGGCCCCACCCTCGGCGC
>MNYW01000001.1 GCA_001873295.1 Nitrospirae bacterium CG2_30_70_394
TCGGTGGACCGCCACGCCCCATGCCCGCCTGGGCGGTGAGGGGGAGGATCAGGGTGGCGGCGAAAAGCGTGGCGAGGAGCCCAGCGCCGGTTGGGAAATGAGGGGTCTGCATGCGGGTCTTCATGGCCTTCTCCTGATGAGGGTTGTCCTGCGTTGCTACATGAAGGGGGGGTCTTACCGGCCAAGGTAGTCGGCGGCGAGGACCTGGTAGTCGGCGGGCAGGGCGAGGGCGAAGTCGGTGGCCTCGCCGGTCACCCCGTCGTCGACCGACAGAATCTCCTCCAGCGCCGTGGGCTCGACCGCGCGCGTCGCCGCGACCGTCGCCTGAGGCGTCCGCGCGACGGAGCCCGGGCGCGGCAGCACCCCCCAGAGAAAGAGAGCGGCCATGGCAGTCGTGGCCACCAGCAGGGGCGGCCGTAGCCGGCTGGGCCGGGTGAGGCGCTCCTCCAGCCGTTGGTCGAAGGCGACACGCGCCGCCGGCTCCATGGGCCCCACCCCGTAGGCGGCGTTGAGGCGGCGAACGAAGGTGGCCTCGTCATTGGTCAAGTTGGTGGTCTGGTGCATGGTCATCCCCCTCTCTCCTCGAAGCCGCGGAGGTCGTCGAGGTCGGCGCGCAGGCGGGTGAGGGCGCGGTGCAGGTGGCTCTTCACCATCCCCTCCGCCTTGCCCACGATCACCGCCACCTCGCGCACGGTGAACCCCTCACCGTGAACGAGGAGGAAACAGTCGCGCTGGCTCTGCGGCAGGCGGCCGAGGGCGGCGGCGATGCGCTGGCGCAGGTCGGGATCGGCAACGCCCACCGCCACAGGTGGCGCGGTGGGCGCGTGGGTCGCCGCCGCCCGCCACGCCTCGCGCACCCGTTGCCAGCGCCGGTAGCTGTGCGCCTGGCGCACGAGGATCCGGTAGAACCAAGTCGCCAGGCGCGCCTCGTCGCGAAAACGCGGCAGGGCCCGATAGGCGGCGACCAAGGCATCCTGGGTAACGTCCTCGGCCGCCGCCCGGTCGCCGCCGGTGAGCCGCCAAGCAAGACGCACGGCGCGCTCCCGCTGCTCCTCCACCAAGGCGCGAAAGCGCGCGATGCGCTCCGCCGCCGGGTCCATCGTCATGGTCAACTCGCCGCTGGTCGCCATCCGTCTCCCTTGTCCTTCTCCATTAGACGCACAGGGGGGGCGATTGGGTTACCCGCGGTGCGCGACCCCCGACCCGCGCCCGGGTAACCCACCTCAGCCCTGGTGCAGGCGGGAAAGGCTGGCGCACGGCGGCGGAGAGGGCGATCTCTTGAGCCGCACGCCGGCCGCGTGCAAGGCTCGCCGCTCGCCCGCGCCCCCCTGCACCGCCACCCGGAGCCCCCATGGAGACGACGAAGATCCTCCTCGACGAGTCCGAGATCCCGCAGGCGTGGTACAACGTGGTCGCCGACATGCCCAACCGGCCGGCGCCGCCGCTGGGCCCCGATGGCAAGCCGATCGGGCCCGACGCCCTCACCGCGATCTTCCCCCATGCCCTGATCGAGCAGGAGGTGTCGAGTCAGCGGTGGATCGACATCCCCGAGGAGGTACGGCGAATCTACGGCCTGTGGCGGCCGACACCGCTCTACCGCGCCCACCGCCTGGAGGCGGCGCTCGGCACGCCGGCGCGCATCTATTACAAGTACGAGGGGGTGAGCCCGGCCGGGTCGCACAAGCCGAACACCTCGGTACCCCAGGCGTACTACAACCGCCAAGAGGGGGTGCGGCGCATCGTTACCGAGACCGGCGCCGGCCAGTGGGGCTGCGCCATGGCCCTCGCCGGCCAGCTCTTCGGCATTCAGGTGCGGGTCTACATGGTGAAGGTGAGCTACCAGCAGAAGCCCTTCCGCCGCTCGATGATCGAGACCTGGGGGGCGGAGGTCCTCGCCTCGCCCACCGACCAAACCCACGCCGGCCGCAAGATTCTCGCGACCGACCCGGACTGCGCCGGCTCGCTCGGCCTGGCGATCTCCGAGGCGGTGGAGGAGGCGGCATCGCGGCCCGACACCCACTACGCCCTCGGCTCGGTCCTCAACCATGTCCTCCTGCACCAGACGGTGATCGGCCTCGAGGCGAAGGCGCAGTTTGCAAAGGTGGGCGACTACCCGGACGCGATCTTCGCGGCGTGCGGCGGCGGCTCCAACTTCGGCGGCGTCGCCTTCCCCTTCTTCGCCGACAAGGCGGCGGGCAAGGCGGTGCGGCTGGTGGCGGTGGAACCGGCATCGTGTCCAACCCTCACCCGCGGCCACTACGCCTACGACTTCGGCGACACCGCCGGCCTCACGCCGTTGTTGCGGATGTACACCCTGGGCCACGACTTCATCCCCCCCGCGATCCACGCCGGTGGCCTCCGCTACCACGGCGACTCGGCCCTCGTGTCGCAGCTCGTCCACGAGGGGCTGGTGGAGGCGGTGGCGGTGCCCCAGCTCTCCACCTTCGAGGCCGGGGTGACCTTTGCCCGCAGCGAGGGGATCATCCCGGCGCCCGAGTCGAGCCACGCAATCCGCGCCACCCTCGACGCGGCCCTCGAGTGCAAGCGGACCGGCGAGGCCAAGGCCCTCTTCTTCAACCTCTCCGGCCACGGCCACTTCGACATGGCCGCCTACGACGCCTACTTCGCCGGCGAGCTCCACGACTACGCCTACCCCCAGGCGCAGATCGACGCCGCCCTGAGCCGCTTACCCAAGGTGTAAGACGAGTCGCACGCCGACGATCCTGTAGGCCACGCCAGTTGCCCCAGATTTGGGCCGGCCCGCAGGGCGGGCGACGTAGCCATGAGCGGCGCCACGTCGGAGGAGCACGCCCGAGGACACGAGCCAAAGATGGGGCGCCTGGCGTGGCCGTCACCGACCCGTGAGGAGGTAGGCCTTGATGAACCCATCCAAATCGCCATCCAACACCGCCTCCACGTTGCTCATCTCGTAGCGGGTCCGGAGGTCCTTCACCATCTGGTAGGGGGCAAGGACGTAGGAGCGGATCTGGTTCCCCCAGGAGATGTCCTTCTTCTCCGCATTCGTGACCGCTTGCTCCGCCTCCTTGGCGCGCCGTTCCAACTCGTAGAGCTTCGCCTTGAGCATCTTCATGGCGGTGGAGCGGTTCTTGTGCTGGCTGCGCTCGTTCTGGCAACAGACCACGGTGTTGGTGGGGATGTGGGTGATGCGAATCGCGGAGCTGGTCTTGTTGACGTGCTGGCCGCCGGCGCCAGAGGAGCGGTAGGTGTCGATACGCAGATCCTTCTCCTCCACCTCGACGACGATCTCGTCATCCAGTTCGGGCGAGACAAAGACCGAGGAAAACGAGGTGTGGCGCCGCTTCGCCGAATCGAAGGGGGAGATGCGCACCAGGCGATGGACCCCGGTCTCACCGCGCAGGGAGCCGAAGGCGTACTCCCCCTCGATGAGCAGGGTGGCCGACTTGATTCCCGCCTCTTCGCCGGGGAGGTAATCGAGAAGCTTGTGGCTAAAGCCACGCCGCTCCGCCCAGTGGGTGTACATGCGCAAGAGCATCTGCGCCCAGTCCTGCGACTCGGTACCGCCGGCCCCCGGATTGATCTCGACGATCGCGTGGTTGGCGTCGGTCTCGCCGGAGAGGAGGGTGGAGATCTCCAGACCATTCAACTCCTCTTCGAGACGGTCCAGCTCGCGGCCGATCTCCACCTCGTGTTCCCGCTCCTCCGGCTCCGCCGCGGCGAACTCGAAGAGGACGTCGAGGTCGTCAAAGGCGCTCGCGTGGCGCTCCCACCCGGCCACCACCCGGACGAGATGGGCCCGCTCCTTCTGCACCTCTTGAGCGCGGCTCAGGTCGTTCCAAAAACCCTCTTCCTCGGCGAGGCGATCAAGGGCGGCGATCCGCTCCCGCTTTCCCTCCGGGTCAAAGGTACCCCCGCAGTTCGAGGAAACGGCGGTGCAAGGCGTCGCGCTTCTGGGTCAGCTCGATGAGCATGGAATCCGCTCCGGGGACGATGGGCAGCGCGGATTGTACCGGCAGCAAGTGGCGACGACGAGGCTAAGCGCGCGCCGCGCGGCGGCGGGACGGGGATGGCGAGTGGACCCCCCGGCAGGGGGCGCTGCACGCTCGGACGGGCAAGGTGGCCCCCTGGGTCCAGCGATCGGCCGTGCCGGGTCGCCGAACTGGGGGTCGACCCACAGACCCGCGGCCGCGGACGTGACCCGAAGAGAGGGGGGTGGGCGCGGCCTTCGCCTAGACGATCTCGGTGCCGATGCCCTCGCTGGTAAAGATCTCCAGCAACACCGCGTGCTCCACCCGGCCGTCGATGATGTGCGCCTTCTTCACCCCACCCGCGAGGGCGATCTCGCACGCCGCCACCTTCGGCAGGAAGCCGCCGTGCAGGGTCCCGTCGGCGCGCAACCGGTCGAGGTCGGCGCGGCCGAGGTGGCGGATGAGGTTGCCTTGCAGGTCGAGGATGCCGGCCACGTCGGTGAGCAGCACGAGCTTCTCCGCGGTCAGAGCCGCGGCCACCGCGCCGGCGACCAGGTCGGCGTTGATGTTCAGCGCCGTGCCGTCGTCCGCCACCCCCACCGGGGCAATCACCGGGATGAAGCGGCCGGTGTCGAGGGAGTCCAGCACCTCCGGGTTCACCCGCACCACCTCGCCCACCGCGCCCAGGTCGATGATCTCGGTGGTGTTGGTGGCCGGATTGTTCTTTTCGTAGCGGCTCCGTTTGCCCTCGATCAGGCGGCCATCCTTGCCGGTGAGCCCCACGGCGCGGCCGCCGTGGCGGTTGATCAAGGCGACGATCTGCTTGTTCACCAGACCGCCGAGGACCATCTCGACGATGTCCATCGTCTCGGCGTCGGTCACCCGCATGCCGTCGACGAAGCGCGGCTCCTTGCCGAGCTTGCGCATGAGCTGGCCAATCTGCGGCCCGCCGCCGTGGACCACCACCGGCCGCATCCCGATCAGCTTCATCAGCCCGACGTTGCGCGCAAACCCCTCGGCGAGCCTCGGGTCCACCATCGCCGCGCCGCCGTACTTGATCACCACGGTGCGGCCGGAGAAGGCGCGGATGTACGGGAACGCCTCCATCAGAACGGAGGCCTTTTCGATGAGCGCTTGCATGGGGAGTCCTGGGGCGGAGGCGATGTGCAGCGCGCCCTAAAGGATATAACGCCGCAGATCCTCGTCCTCGATCACCTCGGCGAGCTGGGCGCGGACGTAGGCGGCGTCGATGATCACCTCGCCGTGGCGGTCGGGCGCCTCGAAGGAGAGGTCGGCGAGGAGCCGCTCCATCACCGTGTGCAGGCGCCGCGCGCCGATGTTTTCGGTGCGCTCGTTGGCGAGCGCGGCGATGCGCGCGAGCTCGCCGATGGCCTCATCGGTAAAGGTGACCGCCACCCCCTCGGTGGCGAGCATCGCCTGGTACTGGCGGGTGAGGGCGTTCTTCGGCTCGGTGAGGATGCGCACGAAATCGGCGGCGTCGAGGGAGTCGAGCTCCACCCGGATGGGGAAGCGCCCCTGGAGCTCGGGGATGAGGTCCGACGGCTTGGCGGCGTGGAAGGCCCCGGCGGCAATGAACAGGATGTGGTCGGTCTTCACCGGTCCGTACTTGGTGGTGACCGTGGAGCCCTCGACGATCGGCAGGATGTCGCGCTGCACCCCCTCGCGGGAGACGTCGGGGCCCTGACCGCCGCCGCTGCTCGCGACCTTGTCGAGCTCGTCGATGAAGACGATGCCTCTCTCCTGAACCCGCCGCAGCGCCTCCTCGCGCACCCGTTCCTGATCCACCATCCGCGCCGCCGCCTCGTCCTTCAAAAGGTGGCGCGCCTCGACCACCTTCACCCGCCGCCGCTGGCTCTGCTTGGGGAACATGTTGCCGAACATCTCCTTCAGGTTGATCCCCATCTCCTCCATGCCAGCTGCGCCCAGGACCTCGATGTTCGGTCCGGCGGACCGCTCCACGGTCACCTCCACCTCGCGATCGTCGAACAGTCCGTCGCGCAGGCGAGCCCGCAGCTTGTCGCGGGTCCGCTGGCGCGTCTCCTCGCTGTTGTCGCCGGTTGCCTCGATCTCGCCGCCGGCGGTGGCGGTGGGGTGCGCGGGGGGCAGCAGCAGGTCGAGGAGGCGCTCCTCCGCCACCGCGGCCGCCTGCGCCGCCACCCGCTCGGTCTCCTCCGCGGTGACCATGTTCACCGTCAGCTCGACGAGGTCGCGAATCATCGACTCCACGTCGCGCCCCACGTACCCCACCTCGGTGAACTTGCTCGCCTCCACCTTGATGAACGGCGCGTCGGTGAGGGAGGCGATGCGGCGCGAGATCTCGGTCTTGCCCACCCCGGTGGGGCCGATCATCAGAATGTTCTTCGGGATCACCTCCCCGCGCATCTCCTCGTCGAGCTGCTGGCGCCGCCAGCGGTCGCGGATCGCCAGGGCCACGGCGCGCTTCGCCTTGGACTGGCCGACGATGTAGCGGTCGAGCGCCGCCACCACCTCGCGCGGGGTGAGGTCGCGCAGGCTCACAGAACGATCTCCTCCACCACGATCCGGTCGTTGGTGTAGATGTCGATCGCCGCGGCGATGGTCAGGGCCTCGCGCGCCACCTCCGCCGCGCCGAGTTGGGTGTGGCGCAACAGGGCGCTGGCGGCGGCACGCGCCACGTCGCCACCGGAGCCGATCGCGAGCAGCCCCTCCTCCGGCTCGATCACGTCGCCGGTGCCCGAGACCAACAGACTGGCCTCCGCGTCGGCCACCAACAGCAGCGCCTCCAGGCGGCGCAGGGCACGGTCGGTGCGCCACGCCTTGGCCAGCTCGACGCAGGCGCGGGTGAGCTTGCCGTGGTGCTCCTCCAGCTTGGTCTCGAACCGCTCAAAGAGGGTGAAGGCGTCGGCGGTGGAGCCGGCGAAGCCAGCGATCACCCGCTCCTTGTAGAGCCGCCGGACCTTGCACGCCGACCCCTTCATCACCGAGTTGCCCAGGGTCACCTGCCCGTCACCGGCCATCGCCACCGCAACCGCGGTGCGAACCATCAGGATGGTGGTGCCGTGAAACGATTCCATCGCGGGGCAGGCCCGGCGCCGGGGGGCACGGGGGCGCACACGGTAACGGCCGCCAGCCAGGCGGAAAAGGGGGCGCGGCCGCACGCCAGGCGGCCGCGGTGACCCCGCCCCCGGCCACCGGGCGCGATCACGCCCCCGCACCGGGGGGAGCTTGCGCGCGCCGCATGGCCGTGGCGTGGCGCGACCGTGCCCCCCCTCGCCCGCGCCGTGGGCGCTGCGCCCGCGTGCGCGCCTCCCCCGCCGTGGCCACCGCCGTTGTGACCGTTCGGGACGGTGGCCATACTCGGCCATGCTCCTCGCGCCTTGGCGACTCGGCTGCTGTCTTGTCCTCCTCGCCCTGCCGGCCCTGGCGGGGGCAAGCGACGGGGTCATCGCCGAGCGCCGGGCGGCCCTCGAAACCAGCCTCGCCCACCTCGCCACCGAGGAGGCCCAACTTGCCAAGCGCATCCATGCGCGCACCAAGCCGGTGAGCGAGCGCGAGGTGGAGCTGGCGCGCCTGGAGGCGGAGCTCGCCCAGGCGGCGGCGGCGGACCTCGACGAGGTGGCAATCGCCACCCTGCGGGCCCAGTGGGAGGCGCAGCGCGACGGCGTGGCCGCCGAGCTCCGCGCAGCGGAGCAGGCACGCGCAACGGCAGAGACGGAAGCCAAGCCGGCGGAGCAGGGGGGCGCACCGGCGGAGCAGGGGGGCACACCCACGGCGGCGGCGGTGGCCCTTTTGCGCGAGCGCCTTGCCACGTTCGACAGCCTCCTCGCCTCCGACGCGCCGGCGCGCGAGATCATCGCCCTTCAGCGCCGTTTGGAGAGCCGCCGCGCCGCGGTGGCCGCCCTGCGCGCCGACCTGCTGGACGAGCGGTTCGCCGCCGAGCAACGGGCGGCCGCCGCCGCCCGCCTGGAGAACGAGGCACGCGATACGGCGCGCCGCATCGCCACCCTGGAGGCCGAGCAACAGCGGGTGGAGCAGCGCCGCGGCGACCTCGAGGCGGCCATCCAGCGGGCGGAGACGGCGGGCGACAGCGGCCCCGAGGTCGATCTCCTGCGCGCCCAGGCCGACCTCATCACCCTGCAGGGCTACCAACTTGCCGAGGAGATGGCCACCGCCCGCGCCCACTACACGACCGCCCGTCTCGCCGCCACGTTGGAGATACGCCGCGGCGCGACCAGCCCCGCCTCGGCCACCGCCCGCGAGATCAACCGTCGCCTTGCCGACGAGCAGGCCCGCCTCGCCGCCCTCGACCATCAAGTCGCCGACCTGCAGCGCCGCCGCCAGCTCTACGAGACGCGGCGGGCGGCGCTGGACCGCCAGGCCGAGCTCCTCACCGCCCTCGCGGAAGAGGAGGCGGCGACCCGCCGCGTGTCGGTGGTCCAACGCCAGGCGGTGGTCGATCAGGCCCTGGCCGCGGTGAACGAACACGCCCGGCTGCTCGCCGACCACCGCGCGGCGGAGGAGGCCTTCATCAACGAGATGGAGACGGCGTTGCACCAGCGCGCCGATGTGCGCCTTGGCTACCGGACGCCACGCGCCTGGTCCCTCGCCCGACTACCGGAGGTCGGGGTCGAGCTCGCCGCCCTGCCCTACCGCCTGCCGGTGGTGGTCCTCCCCAGCTCGGGGCGGATCCTCGCCGCCACCGCCGCGCTCCTGCTCGGCCTTCTGGCGGCCGTCGGCACCCGCTATCTACGCCTCGCGACCCGGCGGGGACGGGCGCGTTTGCGCTGGCGGGTGGCCGGCTACCGTGGCATCCGCGCGCTCATCGCCCTCCTCGGCGTCGCCGGCGGCCTCGCCCCCCCCACCCTGGGCGCATGCGGGATCGGGGTCGCCCTCTACCTCCTCCTCCCCGGTGTCCTGGGGACCGCCCTCCTCGCCCTCCTTACCGCCCTGTGGGCGTCGGTGGCGACGCGCGTCTGCTTCCGCTACCTGCGCTGGCTGCTGCGCGGCGGGCGGGTCTTTTCGGTCACCATCGGCCGCCGGCGCGGCTGGCACTGGCTGGCCCGGTTCTTTGATCTGGTCTGGTTCTACCTGGCGATCGGCTACGCCCTGGTGGCGGTCGACGCACCGCCCGCGGCGCTCGCCTTGCTCAACGACGCCGCTACCACCATCGCGATCATCCTCTTGCCGCTGCTGGGCTGGCGCAGGCCGCCGGTCTTCCGTACCCCGGGGCCCGCCCGCCTCGCCTTCTTTCTCCTCCTCGCGGCCGCCGCCACCCTCCTTGGCCTCGCCCTCGCCGGCTATTCCAACCTGGCCACCGCGATCTTTACCGGGGCGGCGGTCACCACCGGCCTGGTCGTCGTCTGGGGGGTGGGGACGCTGATCGCCGCCGACCTCTGGCGCCGTGGAGCCGCACCGGGCGGCCGCCTCATCCGTCTCGTCTCCCTCCATGGCGAGGAGGCGATCCACCTGGCGCGCACCCTCACCCGGCTGACCTCCCTCCTCCTCGCCCTCGGCCTGCTCCTCTGGAAAGACCCGACCCAAGCACTCTTTGCCAGCCCCCTGTGGCAACTCCTCACCGGCGCCCTGCACCACCCCCTGGTCCACATCGGCACGGTGGAGATCACCACCCTCTCCGTCCTCCAGGGCGGGGTGATCTTCGCCGCCTTCCTCTTCACCTCGCGCCTGGTGCGGCGGTTGCTGCGCGACCGGCTCTACCCGCGCACCCGCCTCGACGCCGGGGTACGCAACACGATCAACAGCTTCGTCAACTACGGCCTCCTCACCCTCGGGGTCTTGGTGGCGCTGCAGGCGGTGGGGATCAAGCTCACCACCCTCACGGTCTTCGCCGGCGCGCTCGGCGTTGGGCTCGGCTTCGGCCTGCAGAACATCGCCAATAACTTCGTCTCGGGCCTGATCCTGTTGCTGGAGCGGCCGTTGAAGACCGGCGATTACATCGACATCGGCGCCACTAGCGGGGTGGTGACGCGGATCGGCGCCCGCTCCACCCAGATCCGCACCCGCGACAACATCGCCATCGTCGTCCCCAACTCGGAGCTCATCTCCCAGTCGCTGACCAACTGGTCCTTGGATGACGCGAGGACGCGCCTCCACGTGGGGGTGGGGGTCGCGTATGGCACCGACCCGCGGCGCGTGGAGGAGGTTCTGCTCAAGGTCGCCAAGGCGCACCCAAAGATCCTTGCCACGCCGCCGCCGCGCGTCTGGTTCCAAGATTTCGGCGCCAGCTCCCTCGACTTCGAACTCCTCGGTTGGGTCGACGACCCCGCGGCCACCCCCCTGCGCACCCTGCGCTCCGAGCTGCGCTTCGCGATCTACACCGCCCTCACCGAGGCAAACATCGAGATCCCCTTCCCGCAGCGCGATCTGCACATCCGCTCGTGGAGCGCGCCGCCGCCCCCCGCCGCTCCGGCCGGGTAGTAGGAAGTAGAAAGTAGGGAGTAGAAAGTAGAAACGGGGTCCATCGGCAGGATGGCGATGGAGCCCCCGACCCCCTTCCTACTTCGTAACCCAGGAGCCTGCATGGCCGTCACCTCTCTGATCGATCAGCACCGCGCCCTCGATGCCAAGTTCACCCAGATCGCCCCCGAGCATGTGGTGGTCAACCACTACGGCGATCCGCTGGCCGAGCACCGCGCGGTGGCCCGTGGCGCGGGCCTCATCGACCGGTACTACCGATCCAAGCTGCGCGTTGCCGGCGGCGATGCGGTGCGCTTCCTCAATGGCCAGGTGACCAACGACCTCGCCCACCTGGAGGTGGGCCATGGGGTGTACGCCCTGGCCACCGATGCCAAGGGCCACTGCCTTGGCGACCCGTACATCTACCGCTTCCCCGACTCCCTGATGGTCGATCTGGAGCCGAGCGCCACCAACCCGACGGTGGCGTCGTGGCGCCACCACATCATTGCCGACGACGTGACCCTCACCGACATCACCGGCGACATGCACACCCTGAGCGTGGTGGGACCGCGCGCGTTGGAGGCGATCCGGGCGGTGGCGGACACCGAGGTCGGGGAGCTCGCCCCCCTCGCCTTCGCCGGGGTGGGAATCGGCGGCCAGCAGGTGGTGGTCGCGCGCAGCGACTTCACCGGCGGCCCGGCGTACGACCTCTTCCTCTGGACCCAGGCCCTGATCCCGGTGTGGAACCGCCTCCTCGCCGCCCCCGAGAAGGTCCGCCCCACCCCGTTCGGCGACATCGCCCTCTCCAGCCTGATGGCGGAGGCGGGGGTGGTGCGCTACGGCCGCGACCTCACCGACAAGAACCTGCCGCAGGAGGCGGGGATCGAGGAGCGCGCGGTGAGCTACACCAAGGGGTGCTACCTCGGCCAAGAGGTGATCTGCCGCATCCATAGCCAAGGCCACCCGACCCGCACCCTCGTCGGGCTGGTGATTGCGGCAACAGAGGAGGGAGAACCGACGGCGGGCGACAAGCTGATCCACGAGGGCAAGGAGGTGGGGTGGCTCACCCAGGTGGTCAACTCGCCAACCCTCGGCCGGCCCCTCGCCCTGGGCTACGTCAAGCGCAACCTGGCGCTCCCCTCCACCACCCTTCGGGCGCGCAACCGCAAGGGCAAGGAGGTGCACTTGGAGGTCATCGCCCTGCCGGTGCGCGCGTGACCGCGGCGTGACCGCGCTCGCAAGGCGGAGTGGGGGGCGCAATCCGTCGTCCTGCGGGTGCGCGCGTGACCGCGGGCCACCCCCCGCCCGTCGCCCGGCGCCGGCGCGCGGGACCCCTCGCCAGGGCACACCCTGCGCGGTCGGGGTGGGGATCGCCCCTTTCCCGCTTCGCCGGTAGGACGGACGATCCAGCCGCCACCCACCCTTTCGGAGTTGCCCCATGGCCAAGCGTCTCCTGCTCCTCCTCGCGCCCGGGTTTGAAGAGATCGAGGCGATCACCCCCCTGGACTTGCTGCGCCGCGGCGGGGTCGAGGTGATCACCGCCGCCCTCACGGACGGGCCGGTCCGCTCGGCCCACGGCCTCACCGTCGTCCCCGACACCCACCTCGACGCGCTGGCAAAGGAGCGCTTCGACATGGTCTTCCTCCCCGGCGGGGCGCCGGGCTACCTGAACCTGGCGGCAGACGCGCGGGTCCGCACCCTGGTCCGCTCCCAGCTCGCGAGCGAGCGGCCGGTGGCGGCAATCTGCGGCGCCCCCTTTGTGCTCGAAGAGGCGGGGGTGCTGGCCGGCCACCGGGTCACGAGCTATCCGTCGGTGCGCGAGCGGCTCGTCTCCGCCGCCGCTTGGGTGGACGAGGCGGTGGTGGTCGATGGCCGGTTGCGCACCAGCCAGGGGGTGGGCACCGCCATGGACTTCGCCCTCGCCCTGCTTGAAGAGCTCACCGACCGCGCCACCCGCGACCGGGTGGCGAAGGCGACTTTGGTGGCGCGGTGAGGCCCCCCGCGGAGACCCCGCGCGCGCTGCGGAGCCGGTCGGACCTTGGCGATCGTGGGAAGGCCAGCGCCTACGCCCGCGTGAGGTGACCAGGCGGGGACACATCGGAATATGGTTTTTGGATCGCGCCGCGAATGGGCGCGAATGGCCGCAAATCTGCCAGGGAGGGGGCGGCCCGCGCGGCTGGCGCCGGCTCCGGCTGGAAGGTGGGTTGTCCCGCGTCGCTCATCTGCCTTGGGGGTGGGCGCGTCCTCGGCCCGCGGGAAGGGGAGCGAGCGAAGGGAGGCCGAGCCCAATGATTCGCGTGGATGGGCGTCCCTTGGCGGCTAGCCTCTTGGTCGGCCCCATGGCCCGCCCCTAAGCCAACCGCCTGGCCCCAATCTCCGGGAGCGGGAGTCCGACCGACTCGGCGCGACGCCATCCGCCCCCACCTCCCCACCCCCCGCGTACGCCCCCCGCGCCGAGTCCCACCGATCCGCCGCCCGTGGCCGCGGGAAGCGGTCGCCCCGCCGCGCATCGGCTGGTCACGACCCTCGCCATCCCACCGCGCGGCGCCCGCCGACCGCCACCCTTCCGCACCCCGTTCCACGCCGATAGAGTTTCGCCATGACCGACGCTGCCACCCTCCTCCACAACGTCACCACCATCGCCGTGGTCGGCTGCTCGCCGAAGGCGGAACGGCCGAGCCACCAGGTGGCGCGCTACCTCATGGACCATGGCTTCCGGGTGGTGCCGGTCAACCCGGGCCAAAACGAGATCCTCGGCCTGGTGTGCTATCCGAGCGTCGCCGCCATCCCGGCGGCGATTGAAGTCGATCTGGTGGACATCTTTCGCCGCGCGGAGGAGGTGGGGGAGATTGTCGAGGAGGCGATCGCCCGGCGGGTGAAGGGGGTGTGGATGCAAGAGGGGGTGGTGAATGAGGCGGCCGCGGCGCGCGCCCGGGCGGCAGGGATCGCGGTGGTGATGGATCGGTGCACGAAGAAGGTGCACGCCGCCGAGCTCGCGAAGTAGATGGCGAAGCGCACCGCCCAGGTGAACGAGCGCCTCCTGGCGCCGGTGGTCACCCTCCACCTGCTGGTGGTTGCCACCCTCTTCGGGGCGATGGTGGCCGTCGGGCCGCTCCTCCCGCCGATCCTCTTCCACCACCTGGACCTCGAGCCGCGGGTGGCGGCGCTCTACATGGGGGTAATCTTCCAGCGCACCACGCCCCTTTTCGCCTGCCTCGCCGGGGGTGCGCTGGTCGCCGAGGCGGTGCGGATCTCCATGGGCGAGCGGCCCACGTGGTGGGTCGCGGCCCTGCGCTACGGGGCCACCGGCCTCACCCTTGCCTGCCTCCTGCTCTTTCTCTGGCACTACATCCCGGCAATCCAGGCCTACCCCCACCGCCCCCCCGAGGCCCTCGCCAGCGCCGCCTTCCGCGCCCTCCACGAGGGGTCACGCCGCTGCCTCTCCCTCGCCCTCGCGGCCACCGCCGCCGCCCTGGCGCTGGTGGTGAGGCCCTAGGAATCGGTCGGACCTTGGCGATCGACTGCGCCGAGCGGACCCAGGGCCGGACTGGTGGGCCCGGGCTCGTGCCACGTTCTTCGTCGCCTCGCGCCCCATGTCGCTCTCCGAACGGGTCGATCGGGACTCGCGCCTGCTGCTTCTCGGTGCACGATCGACCAAGTCCGGCAGACTCCGAGAGGCGGTCCGCTCGCGGCGACCGGCTGACGGCGACCGGACGAGGGAGCGGGAGGAGCCGGCGCAAAGGGGAGGCCACGCCGAAGGGTGCGGATCACGAGCAGGCGCTCGCCTCGAACAAGTCCAACACCGTAGCCGTGTCCGACGCGCCGAAGGGTGCGGATCACGAGCGCAAGATCGCTTTTCCCACGGCCTCCGTAGCCCCGGCGCGCGGGTCACCCACCCCCAACCCCGCCGCCTTCGTCCCGGTCTTCCGGCTGGAACCGGCTCCCGCCGGCGATCCGGCCCCTCTTCGCCAGCCGGCCCGCCGCGGTGGTTCACGCGCGGCCGCTGGCTCCGCCCCGCGAACGACCGCGGCACTGCCCATCGCCGTGGACCGCGGCCGGCGGCACGCCCTACAGGGCGTTGATCCGGTCGATGAGCTGGCGCAGGCGGCCGTAGCTGGCGCGGTTGAAGGGCAGAAGCAGGCGGGTAAGGCCGTCGTCGCCCACCACCTCCTCCTCCGCCAGGGGGGCGGTGCGCCGGATCTGCTTGTCGTCCACCAGGATGGCCGCGAACTCGGCCCCGAGGCGGCGGAGTTCGGCATCGTCCACCGCGCCGTGGACACGGAGCATGAGCTGGTCGTTGACGAAACGCTGGGAGTGGTAGCGGCGGTAGAAGCGGACCACCTCCTCCACCGCCTCGCCCACGTCGTCGGTGATGTGGAAGAGGGCGAGGTCCTGCTCCGAGATCATCCCCTCGGTGAGGAGGCTCCGCTCCACGTAATCGCGCCAGCGGAGCCAGTAATCGCCACCCGGGGCGTCCACCAAGACGATCGGCAAGGTCGCGCTCTTGCCCGTCTGCACCAGGGTGAGGGCCTCGTTGCCCTCGTCGTGGGTCCCAAAGCCGCCCGGGAAGCAGACCACCGCGTCGGTCTCTTTGATGAAGGCGAGCTTGCGGGTGAAGAAGTATTTGTAGGAGATGAGCTTCGGGTCGTCGGCGATCACCGGGTTGGCGTTCTGCTCGAAGGGCAGGCGGATGTTGACCCCGAAGGAGCGATCGGGACCAGCACCCAGGTGGCCCGCCTCCATGATCCCGCCGCCCGCGCCGGTGATCACCATGAAGCCGCGGGCGGCAATCGCCGCGGCGAAGTCACGCGCTTGGCGATAGGCGGGATGGCTGGGAAGGACGCGCGCCGAGCCGAACATGGTCACCTTGCGCACCTGCCGATACGGGGCAAAGACCTTGGCGGTGTAACGCATCTCCTTCAACGCCGCGTTGATCATCTTCACGTCCAACAGCGGCGTGGAGTCGTCGATCAGCTTCAGGCCGGTTGTGAGGATGTCGCGGATCAAGCCGGCGTACGGCGAGCCGCCGCGCAGCTCGATCAGCCGGTCGAGGAGCTGGCCCACCTCACCGTTCGCGTTGCGGTAGACGAGGGGGGCGGGGCTGGAGGGGGGGTTGGCCATGGGCGTGAATCGCTGGGGATCGGGCTACGGAGAAAGGATGATCTTTCTGGCAAACAACCTGCACAAAAAAAGAGCGACCGAGAAATCATCCGCGCCAACTAGCGACCTGCGCCATTCCCCACCCCGCATCCCCTCGCGCGGGAGCCACGCACCGGTCACACCTGGAACCGCCCCAACTCGCTGCGCATCGCGCCAGTCACCTCGCGTAACTGGTGGGCCATCCGCGCCACCTCCGCCACCGCCTCGCGGTTGCGCCCGGTAAGGGTGTTCATCCCCTGCACCGCGTCGTTCGCCGAACCGATCCCAATCGCCTGTTCGCGGGTGGCGTGGGCGATCTCCGTCACCGTCGCGGTGACCTCACGCACCGAGCCCCGGATGTTCGCCAGGGCCTCGCCGGTCTCCATCACCAGGTCGTTGCCGGTGTTCACCCGCGCTACCGACTCGTTGATCAACACCTTGATCTCCTCCGCCGCGCGGGCCGACCGGCGCGCCAGGTTGCGCACCTCGGCGGCGACCACCGCGAACCCTCTGCCCTGCTCGCCGGCGCGCGCCGCCTCCACCGCGGCGTTGAGCGACAGGAGGTTGGTCTGGAAGGCAATCTGGTCGATCACCTCGATGATCGCCTGGATGTGGGTCGACGACTCCTCGATCTCCCCCACCGCCCCCACCGCCTCACAGACGACCACCGCCCCTTGGTCGGCGGAAGCGGCCGCCTCCGCGGCGAGGGTGTTGGCACGGCCGGTGTGTTCGGCGTTCTGCTCCACGGTGGCGGTGATCTCCTCCACCGCCGCGGCGGTCTGTTCGAGGGAGGCGCACTCCTCCTCGATGCGACTTGCAAGGTCGCGGTTACGCTCGTCGATCGCACCGGCCCCGCGCGCCACCTCGTCGCTGCGCGCGATGACGTTGGCGACCAGGGTGGCAAGCTCGGCGGTGGTGCGGTTGAACGCCTCCTTGATCCGCGCGTGGTCGCCCCGGTAGTCGCCCACCAGGCGCACCGTAAGATCGCCAGCGGCGAGCCTCTCCAGCCCCGCGACTGCCTCGTTCACCGGTGCGACGGCGGTGTCGAGGGTGGCGTTGAAGCCACCAATCAGGTCGCGGAAGGCGCCGTGGAACTGGCTGGCGTCACCGCGCCGGGTCAGATCGCCCGCCCGCGCTGCCGCCAGCAGGCAGGAGCTCTCGTCGAGGACGCCACGCAGGGCCGCCTGCAAAGCGGTGAAGGCGGTGGCGAGGCGATCCGCGTCGTCGTGCGCCACCACACCGTGATCGAAATCGCCACGGGCCACGGCGTCCGCCCCCGCCGCCACCCCGTTGAGGTAGGTGATCATCGCCCGGAAGGCATCGGCCAGGGCGCCAATCTCGTCGGTGGCTTGGTGGTCAACCCGCAGGTCGAGGTGGCCGCGGGCGATCGCCTCGCCGGTCGCCGCCATGTGGCGCAAGGGGCGGACGATGGTCTGGCGGATGACCCACCCGACCACCGCCATCCCGACCCCGAAGAGGAGCAGGTTGATCGCGATGGTGCGCATGAGGCTGGCGACGAAGGCGGCGTGGGTCTCGGCGAGGGAGTAGGCGATCCGCACCGCGCCGAGGACCGTTCCATCCGCCACCTGGTGGCAGCCGAGGCAGTCGATCCCTTGGGTCGCGTGGGTGGCGCGCCACGGCCGGATCACCGTGAGGGTGAGACCGGCCGCCGACTCGCCGGTGGTGACCACCTCCTCGCCGGCGAGCGCCTGTCGGTCGAGTCCATCCACCGGCGCCTCACCTGCCGCTCCCTTGCCGTACTCCTGATCCACCGCCGCGCCGCGGACGAACCGCGCCTCCACCACCCGTGGCTCCCGGCTGAGCCGCCGGGTGATCACCTCGCGCCCCGCCATGTTGTCGGTGAGCATCATCACGTTGAGGCTGTCGAAGCAGGTGTCCACCAACGCGAGGGTCTGCGCGGTGGCACCGTGCAGGAGTTGGGTGCGCTGGTTGACCGCGCTGTACCAGGTCGAGGTGCCCAGGGTGACGAAGAAGACCACCGCCACCAGCAGCAGGATCTTCGCCTGGATAGAGGACCACGAGGTGCGCAACGGGAGGGGGGAATAGGTCATGGACGCACGAAGGGTTCGTGGAAAATCGTCTCCCCTCGTTACGGCAGCTCATGGGTGAGAGTTGAGTCATCGACACCGCCGCGCGGGTGTGCGCGAGGCCCGCCAATGGGGGATGATGCAGCGGCCGAGTCACGCCGCCCCCACAAAATTATCCGCCTCATCCCCCCTCCCGCGCCCGACGAACAGGTAGCCCGAACCCGGGAGAGAACCATGTCCACCAACGTGACCGACAAAATCAGCCTCCACCACGGCGAGGAGATCGTCGACGCCGTCCGGGTCCGCCTAGTGGTCAATCGCCTGATCACCCAGGACGGCCGCCTCTACCTCACCAACCGGCGGATCCTCTTCTCGCCCACCGGCCTCGTGGACCGGGCGGTGGGGGCGGCGGAGATCAGCGTCTACCTCCCCCACATCACCAACCTCCAGGTGGAGGAAACCGCCCTCACCCTCCAGTCTCGCACCCGCCTCTACCGCTTCGAGGGCAAGCAGGTCGACCTCTTCGCCGCCCAAGTCCAGGCCGCCCTCAAGGAGCCGGCGGCGGGCGGGGGCGCGGACTGCCTGGAGAAGGAACGGCCCGCGGCGGCGCCCGCGGCGGCCAGCGCCTGCCCGACTTGCGAGCAACCGGTGCGTGGCGACTTCATCTACTGCCCGCACTGCCAAGAGCAGCTCATCGCGCCGGTCTGCCCCCACTGCCACCGGCCGGTGGAGGAGGGTTGGACCTTCTGCCCAAGCTGCCGCTGCGCCCTGTGACCGGAAAGTAGAAAGTAGAAGGGAGAAGGGGGACCATTCCCGGCCCGCGGGGTGGCGAACCGGCTACCCGCAAGGATTGCGGCTGGGGGCCGCGGGTGGTCGTCCCAGACGCTACCGCCCCCGCCATCGCCACCCGCGGCCGCCCCCTTTCTACTTTCTACTTTCTACATTCCTACTCTCCTTGCCCCCCCGCGACTGTTACTTCGGCGGCACCTTCGATCCGGTCCACGCCGGCCATTTGGCGATCGCGCGCGCGGCGCTGGCCAGCGGGGAGGTGGCGCGAGTGGTCTTTCTGCCGGCCCTCGCACCGCCCCACAAGGGGGGCAGATCGCTGCGCCCCTTCGCGGAGCGGCTCTACCTTCTCCACCTCGCCTGCGCGGCCGATCCACGCCTCGTGGTCTCCACCCTGGAGGCGGAGCTGCCGGCACCGTCGTACACCGCCCGCACCCTGGAGCTCCTCGTCTCGCGGGGCGCCGCGCCGCCCATCCTCCTCCTCATGGGCGCGGACACCCTCCTCGACCTACCCCACTGGTACCACCCGGAGCGGGTGGTGGCCCTCGCCCGCATCCTCGCCGCCCCGCGCCCCGGGGTGGCGATCGAGACCCTCCGCGCCGCGGTCGCCCCGTTGCTCCCCGGCGACGCCTTCGATCGTCACGTTCGCCTTCTGGAGATGGCGCCGGTGGCGTGCTCGGCGACCGAGATCCGCCGACTCTTGGCGCACGGTCTTGACCCTGGCGCGCTGCTCCCCGAAGTTGTGCGCGCCGCGCTCGTCCCCAAGCCCCCTTTGGACACTGGATGAACCCCCTCGCCGATCCCGACCCCGTTCCCCATCGCTGGACCCACACCCTGTGGCTCGCGGTCACCGTGGGGAGCGCCGTCCTGATGGTGGTCCTCGCCCTCGCCGACGAAAACGGCATCCTGCCGCGGCGCGCTAAGCAACGGGAGATCGCCGCCATGCGGGCCACCGTCGCCCGCCTTCAGGAGGAGCAGAAGGGGTTGGAAGAGCGCCTCGACGACGTCGCCAGCGGCCGCTTCGAACTGGAACGGATCGCCCGCGAGCGCCTCGGCATGGCGCGCGAGGGCGAGATCATCTACCGCTTCGACACGCTGTAGGGGCACGGCGCTTGGTTGCGGTGGACGGCGCGCACAACCCACGGACCCGGGGTATGAGCGAGCGCCTCTCCGCCCGGAACGGAGCGCGCCCCGCGGCCTGACCTGTAGGCGGAGGCTCGCCATCCTCTCTCGCGGGCGCGCCCCCGCCCGGCCACCCGCAACAAGAGGCTGGCCGAACGGGTCCGTAGCGCGTGGCGTCGCCCGCCACCACCCTTGCGCGGCGCGCCTCCCATGCCCCGCGGGTTACCGCGCGCTGGCGGTGAGGGCCTGCTTGCGCATCCGGATCGACTTGGGGGTCACCTCTACCGCCTCGTCTTCCTTGATGAACTCGATCGCCCGCTCCAGGGTGATCGGCTGCACCGGGGCCAGCAGGATGTTTTCGTCGCGCCCCGAGGCCCGCATGTTGGTGAGCTTCTTCGCCTTGCACGGGTTGACGATCAGGTCGCGGTCGCGGCTGTGCTCGCCAATCACCATGCCGCGGTAGACCACATCCCCCGGATTGATGAACAGGGTGCCGCGCGGTTCGAGGTGGAAGAGGGCGTAGGCGATCGCGTCGCCGTCCCGGTCGGCAACCAGCGAGCCGGTAAGACGGGAGGGAAAGTCGCCGCGATACGGCTCGTAGCCGTCGAGGTAGGCGTTGAGGATGCCGGCGCCGCGGGTGTCGGTGAGAAACTCGTTGCGGTAGCCGATCAGGCCGCGCGACGGGATCGAGTACTCCATGCGCACCCGGCCGCTGCCGTGGTTCACCAGGTTGAGCATCCGCCCCTTGCGCAGGGCGAGCTTCTCGCTCACCACCCCGATGAGCACATCCGGGCAATCGACGAACAGGTGCTCGATCGGCTCCAGCCGCTCCCCTCCGTGCCCCTTGAAGAGGATCTGCGGCCGGCCGACGGTGAGCTCGAACCCCTCGCGCCGCATCGTCTCGATGAGGATCGCCATTTGCAGCTCGCCCCGCCCCTTCACCAGGATCGAGTCGTCCGCCTGCTCCTCCACCTGGATGGAGACGTTCTGCAAGGTCTCCTTCTGCAGCCTCTCGCGGATCTTGCGCGCCTGCACGATCGTCCCCTCGCGACCGGCGAGCGGCGAGGTATTGGCGCCGAAGCGCATCGCCACCGTTGGCTCATCCACGGTGATCCGCGGCAAAGCGCGTGGCTGCTCCCGGGTGCAGATGGTGTCGCCGATCTCCACCTCCTCGATGCCGGCGACGATGGCGATCTCCCCCGGCCCCACCGTGCTCACCTGGCGGATCTCCAAGCCGTCGTAGACCTGCAACCGGGTCACCCGCAGAGGCCGCGCCTCGCCGCTCCGGCCGATGCACGCCAAGCCATCCGACTCGTGGGCACTGCCGTGAAACACCCGGCCAATCGCCAGCCGGCCGAGGTAGTCCGAGTAGTCGAGGTTGGCGACCCGCATCTGAAACGGCTCTGTCGGATCGAAGCGCGGTGGCGGCACGGTCTTCACGATCGTGTCGAAGAGGAGGGCGAGGTCGCCCGCCGCGGCCTCCATCGACGCCTTGCACGTACCGTCGCGGCCGACCGCGTAGAGGACCGGGAACTCGATCTGCGCGTCGCTCGCCCCGAGGTCAATGAACAGGTCGTAGACCTCGTTGAGCACCTCCGCCGGGCGGGCATCCGCACGGTCGATCTTGTTCAACACCACCACCATCGCCAACCGCATCTCCAGGGCCTTGGCGAGGACGAAGCGGGTCTGCGGCAGCGGCCCCTCCGCCGCGTCCACCAAGAGGATCGCCCCATCCACCATGGAGAGCGCCCGCTCCACCTCGCCGCCAAAGTCCGCGTGGCCGGGGGTGTCGAGGATGTTGATCTTCACCCCATGCCAGGTGACCGAGCAGTTCTTCGCGGCAATGGTGATGCCTCGCTCCCGCTCCAGGTCCATCGAGTCCATCGCCCGCTCCTGCACCTGCCGCCCCTGCCGGATCGCACCACTCTGGCGGAACATCTGATCCACCAGGGTCGTCTTGCCGTGGTCGACGTGGGCGATGATGGCGATGTTGCGCAGCTCGGGTGTCTCGGCAGCAGGAATCACGGCAGACCTCTGAAAGGGGGGGCGCATTATCCACGCGCCGCCCTGTTGAACCAGCCCTCGCCCGGCCTCACCCGCCGGGGTAGACGAACGCGAGATCGCGGCCGACCCGCACGCCGGCAAACACCGTGGACCAACCGTGGTTCCGCCACCGCCACGCCTGCCTGTCGCGCGCCGACTCCAACCCCCACGGGCCACGTCGCCCCCGGCAACGGGGCCGACCGGCTCAAGGTGAGCCGAGCGCAACACGAGAAGGCCTCCATCGGCGACCCCGCGCGCGCGGACCGCTCGCCACGTTGCAACCTGTCCCCAACGAAACCTCCTCGGCGACCCCGCGCGCGCGGACCGCTCGATCTGCTTGCGAGCCGCCTTTTCGACCTTTTCTCGGCGACCCCGCGCGCGCGGACCGCTCCCCCCAACCGCTCCGCCGCCAGGACCACCACCATGGACCCCCTCGACGAGTCCGCGCGTTTGTTGGCCGCGAAGTATCGGGTGACCGCCTGGTTCTACGACCTCCTCGATGCGCCGTGGGAACACCTCTACCGGCGCTGGCGGCCACGGCTCCTGGCGGATCTCACCGGCGACGTCCTGGAGGCGGGGGTGGGCACCGGCCGCAACCTCCCGTACTACCCGCCGGCCGCCCGGGTGACCGCCATCGACCTGTGCGCGGCCATGCTCCGCCGCGCCCGGCGCCGCGCCCGCCAGGCGCGCTGCCCGGTCGAGCTGCGCCAAGAAGACGCCACCCGCATGGCGACCATCGCGGACCGAAGCCAGGACTGGATCGTCGCCACCTTCTTGTGCTGCGTCATGCCCGACCACCTCCAGCCCGCCTCGCTCGTCCAGTTCCAGCGGGTCCTGCGCCCCGGCGGTCGCTTCCGCCTGCTGGAGATCCTCTACTCCCACACGCCGCACATCCGCCGCCGCCAGCAGCGCCTCGCCCCCTTCGTCGAACACGTCTACGGCGCCCGTTTCGACCGCACCACCCTCCGCTATTTAGAGGAGGCGGAGGGGCTGGCGATCCGCCGCACCACCTACCTCAAGGACGACACCTACCTCCTCATCGAGGGCGAGCGAGTGGCGTAGGCTTGGGGGAGGAGGGGGTCGCCGCCGCGCCGATCTTGGCCGGCGCCGGCCGCCGGTCACCCGAGCCACCCCATGCCGTACCGCACCGTCCCCGCCTGGGACCGCTTCACCGCTCTTACCCACGCCTTCTTTGGCCGGGTGGCGAACCCCACCAACGCCGATCGCCGGATGACCGTGGCGGCCGCGTGCACCACCCTGGGGCTTTCACCCGCCACCACCCTCGACCTCCCCATCCAGGTCCACGGCGACCGGGTGGCGGTGGCGGAGGATGGCCCCGCCGGCGAGGCAGACGGGGTGATCGTCCTGACCCCGGGCCGGATCGCCGCCGTCGTCACCGCCGACTGCTGCCCCCTGCTCCTCATCGTGCCCGGCGCGCGCGCCGCCGCCGCGGTCCACGCCGGCTGGCGCGGCACCGCCGCCGCCATCGCCGCCAAGGCGGTGGCGCGTCTGTGCGCGGTGACCGGCGTCGTGCCCGCGGAGCTGCACGCCGCCCTCGGCCCCACCATCGGCCCGTGCTGCTACGAGGTGGGCGACGAGGTGGTGGCCGCCCTCGAACGCCTCGGCGAGCCCGGTCGCGCCTCCATCCAGCACCGGCCAGGGCAAAGGGACCACGCCGACCTGCGGCGGGTAAACCGCGCCTTGCTCATCGCGGCTGGAATGAACCCCGCGCAGATCCACCTGGTCGGCGGCTGCACCGCCTGCGCCACCGACTTCCCGTGCCACTCGTTTCGCCGCGACCGCGCCGCCGCCGGCCGTCAGCTCAGCGTGGTGGGGTGGCGGTGAGCGCCCCGCGACCACCACCCGCACACCGCCAGCGAACCCTCACTGTCGACGCCGACTCGTATGGATTACCTTGCTCTTCACGCGCACAACAAACGACCTATTAGCGATAAACACTAGGTCGTTACTCTTCATCATGCGGTAGGCCGTCTCTCCTGGCGACAGCCGCCGCAAACGAGCTCCGGGAGGTAGCCATGGGCACGATCGGACGGAGGGTGGCAGTGGTGGCGATCAGCGTGATCGTTTCGGTAAGCGCGGGGGCGGAGACCTTCGGGATGCGCAAGCAGATCCCCCGCCCCGACGCCTACGGCCGGGTGGTGATGGACAGCTTTGCCACCAAGGCACAGGTGGCACCCGTGGTCTTCGACCACTGGAACCACCGCAATCGCTACACCTGCCGCCTCTGCCACGTCGACCTCGGCTTTGCCATGCGCGCCGGCGAGACCGGCGTGCGCGAGGCCGACAATCGCCACGGCCTCTACTGCGGCGCCTGCCACAACAACAAGGAGGCGTTCGGCTGGGAGCGCGAGGAGCGCCAGGGGCTTACCACCAAGCCGGTCGAGGCGTGCGACCGGTGCCACTCGGTGGGCAAGGCCATCACCCCCGAAAAGGACTTCTACGCGGTGACCCAAGCGATGCCCAAGAGCGGCTACGGCAACCACGTCGACTGGCTCGCCGCGGAGGCCAAGGGGCTCATCCACCTGCAAGACGAGCTCCCCGGCATCACCCGTAAACGCAAGCCGATCCGCTACGCCGGCGAGGTGGTCCTCCACGCGCGCGAGTTCAACATGCCGGAGATCGTCTTCTCACACACCAAGCACGCGGTATGGAACGGCTGTGAGATGTGCCACCCGGAGATCTTCGGGGTGGAGAAGGGGGCCACCAAGTACACCATGCAGGACATCTTCGAGGGACGGTTCTGCGGCGCGTGCCACGACAAGGTCTCCTTCCCGATGAACTTCGACTGCCGCCTCTGCCACACCAAGGACGTCTTTTGATGCACCGCCCCGCCCTCCTGCTCTTCCTCGCCCTCCTTTTCGCCCTCGCCCCGCAGGCGGCGGCGAAGGGCAGGTACTTCGACCTCCCGCCGCTGCCCGACCCCGCCCTCTACGGCAACCGCCTCCTCAACCGCAGCGCAGAGAAAAATGGCGTGAAGCCCGCCCTCTTCTCCCACTGGCTGCACCGCGCCAAGTACACCTGCCGCGTCTGCCATGTGGAGCTCGGCTTCAACATGGAGCTCGGGACCACCGAGATCACCGAGGCGCGCAACCAGCACGGCGAATACTGCGGCGCCTGCCACGACGGCAAGGAGGCCTTCGGCCACACGCCGGACAACTGTGACCGCTGCCACACAGGCGATCTCACCGCCGGCGCCGACAAGTTCAACGCCTTCGCGGTCACCATGCCGAGGACCAGCTACGGGAACAACATCGACTGGGTCAAGGCGGTGAAGGAGGGCAAGCTCCAGCCGAAGCGCACCCTGCTTGCAAACCCGCCGCAAGCGATCGCCTACGACAAGGACCTCAAGCTCGACGCCGGCTGGACCATGATCCCGCCCGCCTTTTTCTCCCACGCCGACCACAACCTGTGGCTCGACTGCGCCAACTGCCACCCGGACATCTTCAACGTGAAGAAGAAGACCACCGCCCACTTCTCCATGCGCTACAACCTCGACGGCAAGTTCTGCGGCCTCTGCCACCTGCGGGTCAGCTTCCCCCTCGACGACTGCGACCGCTGCCACCCGGCGATGCACTAGGCGCGGGCGGCCGGCGGGCGTTGCGCGGCCACCAGGGTGGCCGGCCTCAACCCCGTCGTGGCCGTGGCGGTGCAGGGGGGCGCGACGCATGGCCGCCCCCCCCTGACCGGGTGGCGAACCCTTCCGCCCGCCCCCGCGTACGACCACCGGGGGTACCGGGCGATCGGACCACGCGCCGGCGTCCCGGCGCTCCCGCCCGACCGCGCGCGCCACCCCAGCCACGGCCGCGCCGCCACCCGCCGCCGCTGGTGTAGCCCAGGGCGACAGAGCCCCGCCCGCCGCCCGCCGCGGTAGCCCCGAGCGGTGGAGCCCGCCGCCGCAGCCCCGAGCGGTGGAGCACCGCCACCCGCCGCCGCTGGTGTAGCCCAGGGCGACAGAGCCCCGCCCGCCGCCGCCGCGGTAGCCCCGAGCGGTGGAGCGCCGCCACCCCCGGCCGCCACGGCGCGCGTCGTTCAGCCGAGGTCGGCGGGCGCGTTCCAGCCACCAGAGAAGACCAGCTCCGTCAACGGGCGGCGCTGGCGCGGCGCGCCCTCCCGTTCGCGCAAATCGTCGGGCAGGGTCGCCGCGTCGCCCAAATAGCCGAGCGCGAGGCCGGTAACCACGTCGAAGTCGTCGGGGATCGCGTACTGCTCGCGCGCCCGGTCCGGGAGGATGCCCGCCATGGCGTGGGCGTAGAGCCCCAAGGCGGTGGCCTGGACCACGAGCTGGGCGGTGGCGAGGCCAAGATCGTGCCAACCATGGCGATTGATCTCGCCGGTCTGGGTGTAGGTGCGTTTGGCCAAGCCAAGGATCAGGACCGGGGCGTGGCGCGCCCAACCCTGGTTGAACTCGACCAGACACTCCAGCAACTGGCGGTAGCAGGCGCCCTCCTCCCGGCGGGCGACGATGAAGCGCCACGGCTGCTCGTTGAAGGCGGAGGCAGCCCAGCGGGCCGCCTCGAACAGCGCCCCCAAGGTGGCCGGCTCCACCGCGCGATCCGCAAAGGCCCGCGGACTCCAGCGCCACGCCAACAGGTCGTGAATCGGGTAGTGGGTTTCGGCGAGCTTGTTCATCGGACGAACCTCCCAAAAGAGAGTTGTTGAACCGCGCTTCCGAGCCGTTGCGATCAGCGCCGGCACGGGGTGAGACCCCATCATCGCCGACCGCCCCCCCGCTTTCATCGACCCCCCGCCACTGAACTAGCTGGGATCGAAGGTCGCCCCTCCCCCGGCCTCCCCTTGGGGGGCGCCAGGACGCCGCCGCGACACCCGCCGCAGCCGCATTCTTCCACCGCGCGGACCAGCCCCTCTTGGTGGACAGCGCGGCGGATCATTCGCCCCGTCGCACCCTAGGCGTCTGGCGGACTTTGGCGATCGTGAACCGAGAAGCAGCCGCTCGAACCCGGATGCGCGACCGTTCGTCGAGCTACGGAGGGCTCGTGCAACGAAGAACGTGGCACGACTCCTGGCCCACACGTCCGCCCATGGGTCCGCTCGGCTCAGTCGATCGACCCAGTCCGCCACTCCTCACCGCAAGCGAAGGCGCACCCCGCCGTGGCCATCGTTCAGAACGACAACGCGCGGGTGACCAAGGCGATCATCACGCCGCCGGTGACCAGCTTGAGCAGGCTGCCCGCGAGGCGGCCGAGGAGCGCCCCCTTGGCCACCGCGTGGGCCCCGGCCATGCGCCGGCCGCGGGCGTACTCGACCGCAAAGGCGCCGGCAAAGGTGCCTGCCAGACCACCCGCGACGGAACCGAGAAGCGGCGCCACCGCCGAGCCGAGGATCGCCCCGGCCAACCCGCCGGCCATGGCGCCCACGGCGCCCCACACGCTGCCGCGCGCCCCCTTCGCCCCCAACAGCCCCGCCATCGCCTCCCCGACCTCGGCCCCCACCGCGAGGCCGAGCAGGGTGATCGCCACCCACCACGGCAGCACCTCGGCCCCCATGACGAGGGTGAAGAGGGCGGCCGCGGCCGCGATCAGAAACTGGCCGGGGAGACCAAGCGGGATGATCAGCAGCCCCGCCACCATGATGAGGTAGAGGAGGGCGGTGGCGAGAATTAGCGCGGTGCTCGACAACATCGACTCTCGGGGCCCCCAAACCGTCGGCCGCCCGCGAACCGGGGATGGAATCCCCGACCGCCCACCCCCGCCTCCCCTTACGGCCCGCCGAAGTAGGGCAGGATCGGGCGCAGCCGCTTGAGCCAGCGCCAGTCGCTCACCCCCACGGCCAGAGACCACGCCGTCTCCTCCGGCTGGTAGGTCGCCCACAGGGAGATGGCGCGCACCTGCACGCCGGCCCCGACGAGGAGGTCGGGCCCCGCGCCATCAAAGACCGCGCCGGCGGCCGCGCGCAGGCCGACCCGCTTCACCTGGCGGGAGAGCAGATCGTCGTGGACCGCGGCGCGAAACGGGTCGCCGGCGTCCTGTCCCACCGCGGGGAGGAAGTTGTAGAGCAGGCCGCCGGCGAGCACCACCGCCACGTCGGTGGAGCGCGTCACCAAGACCACCGGCTCGGTGCGCACGGTCACCTCAAACGCCGAGACGCCGTCGCGCCGGTACCACGCCTGCGCACCGTCGCGGGTGCGGCAAAAATCGAAGCGACTGTTGAGCCACCCCTCCAAGAGGTTCGCCTGCTTCGGGTCGTCCTCCTCGAAGTACTTGCGCTCGTAGAGCGCCTTGCGGATCACCAGGCCACGGACGTAATCGTCCATCAGGTAGTGGCCGAGCGCCGGCCACGCCTCGCCGTTCTCGGCGCGCAACAAACTTCGACCCAACGGGGTGAGGCTACCGAGGCCGTCCTTGGCGGTGTTGCGAAAGGCGGTGAACCGCTTCAGCTCGACAAACAGGAGCGACTGCTCGGTGGCGGGCGACGCCGCCAGGTCGCGTAAGAAGCTCGCCCGCTCCACGCAGCCGGTGAGGTAGCCACGGATTTCGCCATCGTCGCCGGGCGGCGCGGGAAGCTGATCGACCAGCCCCTTCACCCGCACCAGGTAGCCATCGATCTCCGCCACCGCCGGCAGCGCCGTGGCCGCGGCCGCCGGCAGGGCGAGGAGGAGGTGGAGGGCAACGAACCCCACCGTCACCCGGATCTCCCGCCACCTCACGGCGCCACCCCGAGAAGGTGGGCGAAGGCGGCGTCAAACTCGGGCCGCTGGAGGTAGAGGGTCACCGCGTGGTTGGCGGCGACCTGGCGCGGGTCCGCCGCCCCCTGGGTGAAGCAAGAGACCGAGCCCCCGCACTCTCTTTCGAGAAGGACCAGCTCTGCGTTGCTGAACCCCTGCGCCACCGGGATCGGATCCACCGCCGCCCCGCCGGTCGAAAAGCGCACATCGGCGCAGATGAGGTCGTGGCGGTTGATCAAGAGATGCAGCGCCCCCGCAGCCCACTCGCGGGCAAAGGCGGTGAGGATCTGTGGCCGGTTCATCCCGTGGACCCCCGGCATCGCCGCCAGGGGATCCTTGACCACCGCCGGCAGGGGCGACGCCATGCCGAGCGGCGGGGCGAGGAGGATCAGGCCACGGTACGGGATGTAGCCGATCGCGTTGCGCTCGCGCCACACCACGTGCGGCAGGGCGACCGCGCCGAGGGAGTGGCCGATCAAGACGGTCTCGCCCGCCGCCGCCCCCTGGTCGTGGAGGAGCTGTTTGAGGCGCAGGGCGAGGGCGGTCTGGAGGTAGTCGGTCATCTCCCCCATCGCGAGATAGACCAAGACATCCATGAAGAAGTCGCGCACCTGATCGTAGGTAGACGAGTCGAGGAGCTGAGCGAGCTGGCCAAAGCCGAAGCTCTTCACCGCGTCGGCGAACTCCTGCTCCACGATCGGGAACTTCTCCGCCACCTTCTCCAGGAGGTCCTCCCACCACAGGCCGGCCACCTGAAAGTCCGCGTCCGGGTGGTGGGCATGAAGGATCTTCTCCCACGCCAGGGCAAAGTCGGCCGGGTGGTTGCCCACGCCGTGCGTCACCACCACCAAAGTCGCCATCGCTCCGCCTCCAATCGCGCGCCACCCCACCAGCACCGGCGGCCAACCCCACGCTTCCCGACATTGGCGGGGCCGCTGGCGAATGACAACCGTCCCCACCACACCGCGCCGCCGCGGCCAGCTCGGTCGCCTAGGCAAAGGGGGTGGCAGACGGTGGCGATCCTGGCGCGCCGAAGCGGGCGCGCGTCCAGCGCGGGAAGGGTGCGGAGTTCTCGCTGGGGCGGGCAACGAACCGGGGCCATCCGCGCCGGGCCAATCGCGGCCACACCTCGATCCCCGGCCACACCTCAACTTCCGCCGGCGCCGTGGAACTCGATGGCGTCGATCGACGCTCCGCCATGCCAGGGCGGCGCCAGGCCGCACCCTCCGCGGCCCCCCACGAGCGGCGGGCCGGAGCGGCCAGAGCGAGCCCGCCGCCTCGCCCCCTCCGATCGCCACCATCCGCCCGACCCCGAGGAGGGTAGCGGACGGTTTCGATCGACTGGCGCGCGCGGAGCCTTGGCCGGACTCGTGGGGCCAAGACGGGTGGACCGTTCTTCGTGACCGAGCCCCACGTAGGTCGACGAACGGGTCGATCCGGGCTCGAACCCGCCTCATCTCGGTTCACGATCGACAACGTCCGCCAGACCCCTAGAGTGGCGGTGCCGTGCTCCAACTCACCCTCTACCACCACTGCCTCCGCCTCCACGCCCAGCTCGCCGGCGCGCGCCTGCGCGGCGTGCGCGGCAACAGCGAGGTGGTGGAGGTGGGGCTGGCGCGGCCGGGATCCGCGCCGGGCTGGCTGCGCATCGACCTACGCGACCCGCCCACCCTCCTCTGGCTCGAGGAGCCGGACCTCGCCGCGCCGGTCGCCTCCCCCACCCCCCTGATCCACCACCTCGGCCATCGCCTGCACGGGGCGCGCCTGGTGGAGATCGCCTGCTGCTGGCGCGACCGGATCGTCCACCTGAGCTTCGACCGCCGCCGCCTCTCCGGCCGCGGCGAGGCCATCGACCTGGTGGTGGAGCTCTTTGGCCAGCCCGGCCACCTCGTCGCCCTCGGCGAGGCGGGCCAGATCGCCGCCCTCTCCGCGCCGCGGCCGGTAGATCGGCGCGGCCTGCCGGCACTGCTCGCCGGCGCGCCCTATAGCCCACCGCCGCCACCGCCCGACCGCGCGGTGGCGGCGTGCATGCCCCCCTCGCCGGGCCGCCTCTTCGAGGAAGAGGCGGCCAACCAATCGGCAGCAGCAATCGCCGCCGCCCTCGCGCGCGGCGAGGCGTGGGCCTACCGCCGCGCGAACGGCCCGTGGCAGGCGAGCCCCCTACGCCTCCTCCAGCCGGGCCTCGAGGAGGCGGGCCCCTTTCCCCACCTCACCGCCGCCTTGCGCCACGGCCCCACCGCCCCGGCCGCAACGGGCGGCCGCGAGCCGTTACGCCGCCGCCTGCGCCACGCCCTGGCGCGCGCCCAGGGGCGCCACTCCCGGGCGCGCGCGGCCAACGAGCGGGCCCTCGCCGCCTGCGCCGAGGAGCCCCTCTGGCGGCGGCGCGGCGAGGCGATCCTGTGCGAGCTCAGCCGCCTCCCCGCCACGGGTGAGGGGTGGCTGGCGGCGGACGACCTGCCGGACGCCCTGCGCCGGATCGCGCCCGACACCAGGCCCACCACCCAAGCGGAGGCGGCCTTCCAGCGCGCCCGCCGCCTGGCGCGCACCCGCGCGGCGGCGGCCACGCGCCTGGCGGCGCTCGCTCACGAACAGGCGTATCTGGAGGAGCTGGCGGTGGCGGTGGAGCAGGCCACCGATAGCGACCTGCTCGAGGCGGTGGCCGAGGAGATGGTCGAGGCCCGCTACCTGGTGCGACGCAAGGAGCGACGCCCAAGCCAACGCCGCGCCGCGCCCGGGATCCGCACCTTCGAGGTCGCCGGCTGGCGCCTGTCGGTGGGGCGCCACGGCCGGGCCAACGCCGCCCTCGTGCGCCACGCCCGACCCGACGACTTCTGGCTCCATGCCCTCCACCACCCCGGCGCCCACGTGGTGATCGCCAACCCGGAGCGCCAGGAGGCACCACCCGAGGCGGTCCTCGCCGCCGCCGCCAACCTCGCCGCCCACTTCTCCGGCGCCCGCAACGAGGCGCGGGTGGCGTGCTACGCCACCCAGATCCGCTACCTGCGCCGCGGACCGGGCATGGCGCCGGGCCAGGTGATCGTCGACCGCTACCGGGAGGTGACTGGCGATCCCGAGGCCGGAAGACGCACCGCGGGTGGGGTGGAGCCCACACTGGTAGCGTAGGAGGGGGTCAGACCGGTAGGCCCGGACCCTGCACCGGCTCCTACCCAGCGGCGGGGGCGGGAGATCGCGGCGTCGTCCCTGGCCCGTTCGGTAGGAGCCCTCCGTTCGGCGATCGCGGCCCCCACGGGTGGACCGCGCGGCGCGCGGGGCGCCGGTGCCACCGGCTCGTACCGCGGACGAAGAGACGGCCAGCAGATGGCTGGGGATGGGCCTACCCGGTCGATCCCCGATGAGAGATCCGGGTGCAGGGTTCTTGCGTATCGCCCGCCTCGCCTGTAGGAGAGGCCTCGTCACTCCGAAGAACGGCGAGACCGACCCTGACCGACTGCCCTCTCCCCACCTGACGGAGGCCACCATGGAGCCACTCACCTGGGACAACGCCGAGGAGATCGCCGAACTCCTCAATGACGTCTACCCCGACGTCGACCCCCTCTACGACGTCCACTTCGATGAGCTCGTCGACTGGGTCGTCAAGCTCGACGAGTTCGCGGGCGATCCGGACGAGGCGAGCGAGGTGCAACTGGAGGCGATCCAGTTGGCGTGGAACGACCTCAAGTGACGACGCCGCACGGGCGGCGCGCGGCGTTTTGTTAGAAAGAGGAGGAGGGTTGCCCCGCGGCTAGACGTGGCCCCCCTTTTGGCCGCACCCCCCGGCGCGCCGGACGCTGACCCCGGGCGGCCACTCACCGCCCGGCGGCGGTCACGACGCCGTCACCGCCGAGCAAGCGCACCACCGCGTCGAGCTCTGCCGACTGTAGGCTGCGCGCGGCGGGCATGCGGCTCTTTGGATCCACCGCACGCGGCTGCTCGATGTACTGGCGGATCACCTCCGGGGGCATGCGCACGCTGAGGTCGCTCAGGTCCGGGCCGATCTGGCGATGGCCGAGGCGACCGAAGGTGTGGCAAAACCCGCACCGGCGTTCGAACAGACGTGCCCCGTCTACCGCCGCCGCCGGCCGCGCGACGCCCGCGGCGACCACGATGGCCACCACCACCCAAACTCGCCTGAGCCACGCGACTCCCATGGGTCAACCTCTTCGACACGGGGCTACGGCCTCCCAAGAAGCCGGCCTGAATCTGGCTCAGTGGGCGGCCCTGCTGGCGTGGCGGCCGGCGTACCACCGCCAGCCGCCGCGCCTCACCCCCCTCACCCCCGAGGCCTCCACCCGCCGCTACCTGCGCGCCACCGACCCGGCGGGCAGCGTCGTCCTCCAGCTCCGCCGCGCGCCGATCCCCGCGAACGACCCCTTCCTTCGCCTCCAGCACTGGTTCGCGACCGCAGGCTGGCCCGTGGTCCGGGTGATCGCCTGCTTCTTCGAGGTCGGCCTCGTCGTTCTCGAAGACCTCGGCGACACCTACCTGTCGCCGGCGGCGGGCGGCACGACGGAGGCCGACATGGCGGCGTCGAACCGCGCGGCCTCAGCGGGCGTATCGGCGGCAGATCTGGCGGCAGCGGGCGCGGCGGCGGATTCGGGCGCGGCGGCGGAGTCGGGCCTCGCGACGGAGGCCTGGCCCCCTCCACCGGGCGTCCCGACAACCCCGGCGCTGGCCCCAGCAAGCAGCGCGGCGGATTTGTCTCACGCGGCGGAGTCCGGCCTGGCGGCTCCATCGGGCCTCGGGGCAGGGGTCAGGCGGGCGGCGTTGAACCTCGCCGTGGCGAAGGCGGCAACGGGCGCGGCGGCGGATTCGGGCCGGGGGGCGGAGTCGGCCACTGGCGGCTACGCGCAGGCGATCGACCTCCTTGCCCAGCTCCACCGCCTCGACCCCACCACGGCCCCCCTCGCGCCACCCTTCGACGCCCGCCTCTTTGCCACCGAGCTCCGCCTCTTCCTCGACACCTTCACCACCCTCACCGGCTGGCGCGGGACGGCGCGCGCCGTGGCGGTGTTCGACCCGCTGTGCGACGAGCTCGCCCGCCTGCCCAGGGTCCTCTGCCACCGCGACTACCACCGCCGCAACCTGCTGGCCACCGGCGCGGGGGTGCGGGTGATCGACTTCCAAGACGCCCGCCTTGGACCGCGCGCCTACGACCTCGCCTCCCTCCTCGAAGACCCGTACACCACGTTGCCCGCGATCGAACGGCAGCGGCTGCGCGACCGTTACGCGGCCCAGGCCGGGGCGGAGGTGGCCGCCTACCCCCTGGTGGCCTGCCAGCGGCTGGTGAAGGCGGCGGGGAGCTACTGCAACCAGCGCGTCGCGTTCGCCAACCCCAGCTACCTCCCCTACGTGGCCCCCGCCCTGCAACGCGCCCAGGCCGCGGCGCGTGACCTCACCAGCGACCACCCCGACCTCGCGCCGCTGCTCGACGAGCTGGTCACGATCTGGGGGCAGAAGGGATGACCGGCGTCGTCCTGTGCGCCGGCCGCGGCACCCGCCTGGCGCCGCTCAGTGAACGGCTCCCGAAGCCGCTGATCGAGGTCGCCGGCCGGCCCATGGTCCACTACCCCCTGGCGCTCCTGCGCGCCGCGGGGTTGCGCCGCATCATCCTCAACAGCCACCACCTTGCCGCGCAACTGGAGGGGGCGCTCGGCGACGGTCTCCGCTGGGGGCTGGAGCTTGGCTACTCGCGCGAGCCGCGCCTGCTGGGCACCGGCGGCGGCCTCCGCCACCTGGCGCCCCTCCTCGATACCGACCTGGCCATCGTCCTCAACACCGACCAGATCACCGACCTCGACCTCACCCTCCTGATCGCCCACCACCGCGCCACCGGCGCCGTCGCCACCCTCGCCTGCCTCCCGAGCCACCCCACCCTCCCCCACCGCCGCCTCACCGAACGGGATGGCTGGCTCACCGGCCTCGCCCCCGCCGGCAGCCGCGACGGCCCGCTGTTCATGGGCTGCTATTGCCTCGACCCCATACTGCTGGCCCGCCACACCCCACCTGACCCCGCCTGCATCCTCCGCCACTTCCTCCTCCCCGAACTCGCCGCCGGCGGCCGCGTCGCCCTTTACCCCCACCCCGGCTTCTGGCTCGACACCGGCGATTTTGGAGCCATCACCCGCGCCGAGGCCGCCCTCGCCGCGGGGCTCACCGTCCCCACCCTCGACTGCCGCCGCCTCACCGAACGGGATGGCTGGCTCACCGGCCTCGCCCCCGCCGGCAGCCGCGACGGCCCGCTGTTCATGGGCTGCTATTGCCTCGACCCCATACTGCTGGCCCGCCACACCCCACCTGACCCCGCCTGCATCCTCCGCCACTTCCTCCTCCCCGAACTCGCCGCCGGCGGCCGCGTCGCCCTTTACCCCCACCCCGGCTTCTGGCTCGACACCGGCGATTTTGGAGCCATCACCCGCGCCGAGGCCGCCCTCGCCGCGGGGCTCACCGTCCCCACCCTCGACTGACCGCACCTCCAGAACCAACGAACCACCCCAAACCCGGGCACGACTGCCTGGGTCACCCCCCGGTCGACGAGGTGGCACGACCGGGC